>NZ_JADBQO010000004.1:0-59343 GCF_014895875.1 Enterobacter cloacae complex sp. P12RS | reverse complement strand
AGGATCTAAGCATAGAATAAAAAACTTACTGATATAGGATCTGCAGATAAAAATCACCTGCAGATCTTAGAATCCAAACGAGGTAGGTTCAGGCCGTACAACAACCCAAGTTTCATAAATTAAATAGCGATAACCAAATGTACAAAAATGATCACCAGCTTCGATTGGTGGTCATTCTGGTGGTCTTGACAAAAAGGAAATTCAGGATTAGCTTAATTATTAGCCAGTTACTGGCAAAGGCGATCCCAGTCAGAGAGTCAAATTCTTGTTTTCATGTCGCTTTGCGAATCCCTGTACGATTTTGATTCAATAAGTTAGCGTGAAAAGCCTTCCCGATTCGTATTCAGTTTACCCCCCGCATCGGGAAAAAGTGGTCGTCAAATCTGGGTCATTTCAGTTCGATTGTGGAGTGATCGCCAAATGCCCCCCTTAACGACACGAAAACCCGCAGCCTCAAACCTTCTTGTAAAGCCTCTGATTGGTCTGTAGCTGCGTGTCCATCCAGACGGTTCACGTCTTTGGTATCCCAAATACCGTATCAACGGTAAAGCATCCCGTCCTGGCTTAAGTGCTTACCCTGTTATGTCGCTGGCTGGTGCCCGACAGCAACGCGAGGGGATCCGTAAGTTACTGGCTCGGAACATTAATCCCGCTCAACAACGCATTTTCGGCCACGGAATAACTACGTTCGATTATCTGGCGGACAGCCTCTTCTTAATTCGGGAGTAAAACGCGGTGTACCCATAGATTTCTTCAGTGCTCAAACTACAGGGCAGATTTGTCTACGGCTCGGGGCGCTCCAGTCTTGTCCATTTCTCAAATGCCAAAACTTTTGGTTATTAATAGGGAAAGGTTTACTCACGTCGGGCGCAGAGAGGTGTTAACGTCGCACCATATTGATTTGCTGCGTCACGAATGCGCTGCGGAAATACTCGCGCAGCGCCGCCATCGCCGGGGTTAAGTGGGCGTCATGACGCCATGCCAGGCCGACGCTCATCGGGTGCACATGGTTCACCAGCGAACGGGTCTCAATGCGCCGCCCTTCCAGCGACCACGGGCGATAAACCAGGTCCGATAAGATAGCAATCCCCGAACCATTAGCCACCATGCTGCGCACCGCCTCGACCGAACTGGTGCGCAGGATGACGCTCGGGCTGGCTCCGGCCTCTTCCCAGTAGCGCATGGCACTGTCTGCGGCTTCATCCACCGTGAGCATAATGAAAGGTTCCCCGGCCACATCCTCCAGCGTCACGTGCGATTTTTCACATAACGGATGCCGCGATGGCAGCCACAAGCGGCGCGTAGAATTAAACAGGGTTTCGGCATAAATCGACTGATGGCGTAAATTGCCAGTCAGCACCAGTGCCATATCCAGCTTCTGGTCAACCAATCCTTGTTCAATATCCTGCCGCTCATACTCAAACAACTGGATATCAATGTGCGGGTAATCCTGCGCCAGCCGTTGCAGATGGAACGGCAGAAAATAGCCAATCACCGTGTAACTTGCCGCCAGGCGCAGCGTGCCTCGCACACCCGTGTCATTAACCGGCATACTACGCACGGCATTATCCACGGTCTGTAACACGGTATAGGCATGGTTAAGAAAATGGTTCCCGTAGTCGGTCAGCATCATGCCGTGCACCGAGCGGGTAAACAGCTTCTTGCCCAATAGCTGCTCCAGCTCCTGAATCGCCCCGGTGACCGCCGACTGAGAAATATTGAGATGCAAGGCCGCCAGCGAGATCTGCCCCATTTCGGCGGTGGCAACAAAATAACGAACCTGGCGTAATGTCAGCATCTCTGCCCCTCTTTTTATTTAAGCAAAATGTTTGCCCATGAGCGTTCTGTTTTTCTGATATCAGACTATCTAAAAATAATACTTTTCGGATACAAATAAATCTTCATATAGTGAATTGACGTCCCCAACGGAAATAAGAAATTATTATGATGAAAACGGTCGATATCAACTCCGATATAGGAGAAAGTTTTGGCTCATGGATAATTGGCGATGATGTTGATAATGAACTTATGACGATAATCAGCTCCGACAATATTGCCACCGGGTTTCACGCTGGTGATCCCAGTATTATGCGAAAAACTGTCGAGTCGGCCAGAAAAAATGGCGTAGCCATTGGCGCACATCCGGGATTTAATGATTTACAAGGATTTGGTCGCCGCCATTTATCTATTCCGATGGACGAACTGGTTAACGACATTATTTACCAACTGGGTGCATTGCGGGAATTCGCACGTTTATACTCCTTGCCATTACAGCATATTAAACCGCACGGCGCGTTATATATGCACCTGGCGCGGGATGAAACGGCAGCGCAATGTTTTGTTGCCGCCCTGCATCAACTCGACGCCGGCCTCTATCTTTACTGCATGGCGGGCTCCGCCGTCTGGCAGGCAGCGCAGCGGCTGGAGCATCCGGTAGTCACCGAGTTTTACGCCGACAGAGAGTATGACGATCAAGGGCTTATTGTCTTCACCCGCAGTACCGGACGTCTTAATGTGCAGGCGATCACCGAGAAAGTGTTAATGGCCTGTCTGGAGGGGAAAGTCAAAACCGTTACCGGCAATACCATCCCGATTCGTTTCGATTCTATTTGTATCCACAGTGATACGCCCGGCGCACTGGAAATTATCAGCTCGGTAAAAATGGCGCTCATTAATGCAGGTATAAACGTCTGCTCACCGGGTATGGTTTAATCATTCCCGCTTATCTGGAGAGAAATACGATGTCTGATATTGAAATTTTTTCGCCATTGCCAGGTATTTTTTACCGGCAACCCTCACCGGAGGCTGCACCTTTTGTTAAGGATGGCGATAAAGTCGAACCCGATACCATTATTGGTTTAATTGAAGTGATGAAGCAGTTCAGTGAAATATTCGCCGAGACTCGCGGCATAATAAGCGCCATCACCATACAAAATGGTGATGCCGTCGAACCCGGACAGGTGATCGCCATAATAAAAACCGATAACGAATAATCACTGCGGAGGATTTATGACGGGGAAAATAAAAAAATTATTGGTCGCTAACCGTGGGGAAATAGCGGTGCGTATTATTCGTGCTGCGCAAACACTGGGGATCCCAACGGTGGCGGCATGCAGCGAGGCGGACAGCGAAAGCCTTGCGGCAAAACTGGCCGATGAGGTGTGCATTATCGGCCCGGCACCTGCCGCGCGCAGTTATCTCAACATTAATGCCTTACTGGATGCCGCCGCGCAAACCGGTGCAAATGCGATCCACCCTGGCTACGGTTTTCTGTCGGAAAATGCCCAGTTCGCCGAGCGGGTTGAACAGGCCGGGTATATTTTCGTCGGCCCCGACGCGCAAACCATTCGCGTGATGGGCGATAAAGCCGCAGCCCGCCGCACAGCAGCAGAAGCCGGTGTGCCGGTCGTTCCCGGCTCCCGGGTGCTGGAAACGGTACAGGCAGCGCAAGTTCGCGCCAGCCAGATCGGTTATCCCTGCCTGATTAAAGCCGCAGCCGGTGGCGGTGGTCGTGGTATCCGCGTGGTAGAAAATGATGAGGCACTGGCGCGGGAATTCCCCGTTGCCCAGAGCGAATCGAAAGCCGCTTTTGGCTCAAGCGCAGTCTATCTCGAGCGTTTTATCGCCCGCGCCCGTCATGTTGAAGTGCAGATCCTCGGCGATGGCGAGCGGGTGATCCACCTGTTCGACCGCGAGTGCTCGTTACAGCGCCGTCGGCAGAAAATCTTTGAGGAAGCGCCCTCGCCTGCCCTGAGTCCTGCCCAGCGGACCGCGCTCTGCGACAGCGCAGTGCAACTGGCGCGGCACCTACGCTACCGCGGGGCAGGCACGCTGGAATACCTGTTTGATGAAACGCGCGGCGAGTTCTGGTTCATTGAAATGAATACCCGTATCCAGGTGGAACACCCGGTAACCGAGATGGTAACGGGCATCGATCTGGTGCAGTGGATGTTACGCATTGCCAACGGTGAACCGCTAACGTTGGCGCAGTCGGATGTGCACCTGAGCGGCAGCGCTTGCGAAATGCGCATTAACGCCGAAGACCCCGACAAGAACTTCTTCCCTTGCCCTGGCCGGATAGACGCAGTGGTGTGGCCGGGTGGCGAAGGGATCCGTGTCGACAGCCATGTCTTCAGCGGTTACAGCGTTCCCCCGTGGTATGACTCCTTGCTGGCGAAGGTAATTGCCTGGGGCCCCGATCGCGCCGACGCGCTGGCCCGCGCCCGCCAGGCACTCGGCGGGCTTGAACTACGTGGCATCAAAACCACCGCCCCGCTGCATCAATGGCTGCTGCAACACCCGCAATTGCAGGCGGGAGAATTTACCACCACCACCCTTGAGCAGTGGCTGGCGGAGCGCGACAGTGCAGCCACGCCGCCGCTACAGGAGAGGCGCTATGGCCAATAATCCGATTCGCTACTCGTTTGGCGGAGATGAGCATCTTTTTGCCGAAATTGACCAGTCAATGTCGTTAAATGCTTTTTTCCACGGCCTGACACTGACACGGGCACTGGAGGCATGCCAGCTCCCCGGTGTGCTGGATATTTGCCTGGCGAACGCCTCTTTCCAGGTACGCTTTAACCCGGACGTGCTGGCACCGCAAACGCTGCTCGACAAGTTGCAGGCGCTGGAAGCCGATAGCGAAGCCGACGCAACGCTGGCGACACGCATTATTGAGGTGCCGGTGCTGTACAACGATCCGTGGACACACGAGACGTTAATGCGTTTTCGCGATCGCCATCAGGCACCGGAAGGCAGCGACCTCGACTATGCCGCACACATCAACGGTTATGCGGATAAAGACGACTTTATTGCCGCGCACAGCGGTACGCCGTGGTTCGTGTCGATGGTGGGTTTTGTCGCCGGATTGCCGTTTATGTACCAGATGGTCGGGCATGACAAACAGCTCCAGGTACCGAAATACCTGCGCCCGCGTACCGATACGCCCGGGTTATCCCTCGGTCATGGCGGCTGCTTCGGCTGTATCTACTCGGTGCGTGGCGCTGGCGGTTATCAGCTGTTTGGTATCACGCCAATGCCGATCTATGATCCGGCGCAACGTCTGCCGTATCTGCAAAGCGAAATGGTGTTCTTCAAAGCGGGCGACATTGTGCAGTTCCGCGCCATCGATCATCAGACTTATGACGACATCAGCGAACAGGTGAAAAAAGGCATATTTTCCCCGCGCATTCGCGATGTGACATTTGTGCTTGCAGACTTTGTCGCCGATCCGCAGGGCTATCCTCAGTTATTGAAAAGGGGGTTGTATGACCATCAATGTGATTAAGCCTGGCCTTGCCACCACGGTACAGGATGCAGGGCGTGAAGGCTATTACCACCTGGGCATTCCCCCCTCCGGCGCATTGGATCCGTATTCAATGCAGATGGCGAACCTGCTGGTGGGTAACGCAGCCGATGATGCGGTGCTGGAGATGACGCTGCTCGGCCCGGAGTTACATTTTTCCACCGATGCGCTGATCGCGGTGTGCGGCGCGGCGATGACGCCGATCGTTGACAATCAACCTGCTGCTGCGCACAGCGCGCTGTATATCCACGCCGGGCAACATCTGCGCTTTGCCCCGGCCCGCCAGGGATGCCGTGGCTATCTGGCGATTGCTGGCGGCCTTGATGTGCCGCGCGTCCTGGGAAGCGGCTCGACCTATACGCTGGGGGCGCTGGGGGGCTTTCAGGGGCGGCGACTGGCAGCGGATGATGTGTTGAACGTGCATCCAGTAAACGCAGATCGCTTCCGCCGCGAGGGGAACACTGTTCCTGAGGCATTACTGCCGGTGCTGGAGAAATCCGTCACTCTGCGACTGGTACCGGGCCTCTATATCCACCGACTGACGGATGCCGCGGTCGATACCTTCTTTGCCGACGACTGGTATGTCAGTACCGAAGCCGACCGCACGGGCTACCGTCTGAAAGGCGGGCAGCCGCTGGCGTTTAACCCACGGACGCCACCGTTTGGCGCAGGCTCTGATCCCTCCAATATTGTCGATGCCTGCTACCCCATTGGTTCCGTTCAGGCACCGGGTGGGCTTGAGCCAATTGTCCTGCTGCGCGATGCGGTGGGCATTGCATTCACTGCCTGACAGTCTGATTGCGCTCTTACTCCTTCCAAAATCTTGCGCTTTGCCATTTGAACTGCTGCTATTTGTACTGTATAGTACAGTACAAATATCTATCCAGACCGGAAGAATAAAATGGTAGCTGACGAAAGAACCTCCGCTCCTAAGCACAGAACTGCCAGAGGAGCCCAACGTGTCCGTGACCTGACTGAGGCCGCCGCCGAGTTGTTCCTTGAACGGGGCTTTGATGCAGTCGCTGTTGATGACTTGATTGCGCGTGTTGGTGGATCACGAAGCACCATTTACAGCCACTTTGGAGGAAAAGAAGGTCTTTTCAGGCATGCAATGATCGACCTCTGTACCGAGGTTGCCAGGCCGCTGGAGCAACTGAACATCGCGGACGGAGAGCCAGGCGAGGTGCTGCCAGTTCTTGGCCGGCAACTACTGAGATCTGCCCTGTCTTCACGCACCCTTGCGTTGCATCGACTTCTGGTCAATGAAGGCCGGCGCTTTCCGGACGTTGCCAGAGCTATGTGGGACGTCAGCTACGGTAAAGCCATCCAAATTCTTTCAGTCTGGATTGCCGCTCAACAGCAGCCGGGAAAAGGATTAGGCCGCGACGTCCCCGCCAAAGCGCTGGCGGAACATTTTGTCAGTCTGGTGGCCGCTAACACCAAGCTTCAGGCTGCGTCTGGACTTCGATCACCAACATTGACTGATGCTGAAATCGAGGAAATCGTTGGTCATGCTGTACAAATTTTTCTTCATGGCGCAGCGGGTGGGCAAACGGACGAAGACAGTAAGAAATGAAACATTTTTTTAACCACGTAGCAACCAGCAAGGAGAATGGAGGTAGAAATGTATGAATACTCAAAGTAGTCAGTCCGGAAAAGAGCAGGCTAATACGAATGCGGCCAATGTAAAAGTTGCCAGCCCGGAAAAAAAACACTGGGCACAACCGAGTTTCTTTAACGACAACGTGCTGCTCGATGCGCTGATCAAGCACATCCTGGGCCTGATGCCCTATGGCATGACCGACTTCGGCGAGGTCATGGACGTGGTGCACCAGCTCAGGGGCAGCGACGAAGAGACCTGGGTCAGTGCCTGGGCCGCGCTGGCGACCCGGCTGCAAGACAGGGCCGAAGATGCGGACAGAAATAACAGGTCTGTCACCGCGGCCAGTGCCTACCTTCGCGCTTCGACGTACTGGCGCTGCGCGTTGCTTTATTTCAGCGACTTCGGGGACAAGCGTATGAAGGAGTACGCAGTCGCCAGCGCATCGTGCTACGAGCGACACATCTCTCTGTCCGGCTATCCCGCCGAACGCATCGAAATCCCCTACGAAGGCAGCTTCCTTCCCGGCTATTTCTACAGATCACCTCATGCTGACGAGAAAGCCCCGCTACTCATCGTCACACCGGGCCGGGATACCTGGGCCGAGGACACCCGGTGGGTTTGCGAAGGTGCGCTTCAGCGGGGCATTCACTGCCTGACCTACGATGGCCCTGGCCAGGGGTTCGCGCTGCGTCTGAACAACCTGACCTTCCGCCCCGACTGGGAGAAGGTTGTCAGCCCGCTGATTGACTTCGCGCTGGAGAAGTTTACGGAGATAGACGCCTCCAATATCGCGCTGATGGGCCTGAGCTTCGGTGGCTATCTGGTGCCTCGCGTGGCTGCGTTCGACAAACGTATCAAGCTCTGCATCACTGATCCGGGCAACATCAGTTGGGGACGTCAAATCATCGCGCAGCTGGAGCGTTTCGCCGACCGGCCGCTGGCCGAGCTTCCTGATCAGTTACGGAATCTGGTGAGTGATTACGCCTGGAAGCATGGCGTGCCCAACTCGATCAAAGATGTAGTGCAGGCCCTCCAGCCCTATGACAACTCAGCCATCCTGGACCAGGTGACCTGTGAAACGCTGGTGCTGGATGGAACCGGCGAGGTCTTCCACGGTGCCAGGCCGTTCTTCGACGCCTTGAATTGCCCCAAGGAGTATCTGTTGTTCGATGAGTCTTCGACGGCGCAGTCGCACTGCCAGATAGGAGGCTATGCCACGGCCACCGAATTCATCTTCGACCGGATTGCAGACCGGCTTGGGCGCGGGTAAATCGCGCGTCTCGCTGAACCTTGTGGTCTTCTCAAATTTTCCCAGGAGCATGACATGGACTCATCCGCTACCCCCTCCCCTGAATTCCGTCTCGGCGGGGATCTGTCGATCAACCGGCTCGGCTTTGGCGCCATGCGCCTGCCTTGCAATGGTTTCCGCGGCCCGGCTCGCGATCCGGAGACCGGCCGCGCGGTGCTGCGCCGCGTGGTTGAACTTGGCGTCAACCTGATCGACACGGCCGATTTCTACCAAAGCTCCGATGGTGTAGTACGAGCCAATGCGCTCATTCGTGAAGCGCTGCATCCCTATCCTTCAAATTTGGTGATTGCAACCAAGGTCGGTGTTGTATTCAACCCGGATGGCAGCCACCGGCCCGCCACGGGCGGAGACATGCGTAAGCTTGTCGAGGAGAACCTGGCAAGCCTCGGCGTGAACCGCCTCGACCTGGTGTACCTGCGCATCGGTGAGATGACGGTACCGCACGGCGAGTCGCTTGCAGAGCGCTTCGGGGCGTTGGCCGCACTTCGCGAAGAAGGCCTGATTCGCCACCTCGGCATCAGCAATGTCGATATCGGGCATTTCAATGAGGCCCGCGCCATCGCTCCGGTCGTGGCCGTGCAGAACAACTTTCACTTCGCCCGGCGCGAGGATCGGAGCCTGTTGCAGACCTGCGAAGAATCCGGCATCGCCTTCTGCCCGTTTTTCCCGCTTGGCGGAGGTGTGGGCGAGATCGACGACGGGCGGCTTACCCGAGTGGCAAAGCGGCACGGTGCCACGCCTGTTCAGGCCGCGCTGGCCTGGTTACTGGCGTCCTCACCGGCCATGCTGGCAATCCCTGGCACAGGGTCGGTCAGGCATCTTGAAGAGAATGTCGCCGCTGGCGGCATCCGGCTCACTGAAGAAGATCATGCCGAACTCGCGTGAAGCGGTTTGCCGCACGATACCGGGCCACCCGAGGCACCGTTTTATACTGATCGCAGCGACCCTTGTTACAGCGGGCATATTGACCGGCTGCGCCAGCGTAAAACTGAGCGCCCCGCCCGCTGCAGCAGTGAGCTTCGAGGACTATCGACGCGAAACAATCCAACATATACAGGCTGGTCGCCATTTTCAGCTTGCCGACCACGATGCCGAACTGACGTGGAATACACCTCAGGAGTGGCGACCCGCGTCGTCGGAGAAAGGAAGTTATCCCCGCAAAGGGATCCTGCTCGTGCATGGCCTGGGCGACTCGCCGTGGTCATTCCGGGACCTTGGCCAGCCGCTGGCAATGCAAGGGTTTCTCGTGCGAACGGTGCTTCTCCCCGGACACGGAACCCGCCCCGAGGATCTGTTGCAAACCACAGCAGAGCAATGGCAGCAGGTCGTGTGGGAACAGGCCAACGCACTGCAGAAGGATGTCGAAGGACCAGTCTACCTGGGGGGCTTCTCCACGGGCGCCAATCTGGCTCTCGACTACGCTTACTCCCATCCAGAAATCGCAGGGCTGGTGCTGTTTTCGCCAGGGTTCAAGAGCATGCCATTCGACTGGCTTGCGCCACTGGCAGCCCGTATCAGGCCCTGGCTCATCACACCGGACGGCAACGTTCCGATGCAGAATGCCGTCAAATACTTCAATGTACCGGCCAACGGTTTCGCACAATTCTACCGGACCAGCGCCAACGCGCGCCGGCTATTGCGAGAGCGGGCCTATGACAGGCCGGTATTCATGGCGGTCGCCGGGCATGACTCGGTGCTGGATACTGGTTATCTGCTCGACGTTTTCCAGCGGCGCTTCACACACCCGGACAGCCGCCTGATCTGGTACGGCAAGGCACCGGACAGTCTGGTGGATATGCAACGCGTTCTAGTTCGTCCCGACAGGCTCCCCGCATGGCGCATCAGTCAGTTTTCGCACATGAGCCTGACATTTGCCCCGGCCAACCCCGTGTATGGCGAAGGCGGAATTATTCGTATCTGCCTGAATGGCTTTAGTGCAAAAGACACGCAGGCCTGCGAGCAAGGCGTACCGGTCTGGTATTCGGACTGGGGCCACCGTGAGCAGGGAAAAGTCCACGCGCGGCTGACTTTCAATCCCTATTTCAACTGGCAGAACTCGGTTATGGCGACCGTTCTGGGCAGGTCGCAGACAGCTGATGCCTCTGCCGAAAGGCCGGCGGCTGCCAGCGTCAAAGACATCGACATCAATACTCCGCCGCGCGACGCGGTGACGTTCTAAATCCCATTGTCATTACGAGGCATCCATGAAGAGAGTCCAGTTCAGCCGCTACGGCGGCCCCGAAGAAATGTCGCTTGCAGAATATTCGCTGCCAGCCCTTGAACCCCGGCGAGTCCGCGTGCGCGTAAAGGCCGCAGCAATCAACCCGCTCGACTGGAAGATTCGCCGTGGCGTCATGAAGTTCGTTACTGGCAACCGGTTTCCCCAGGGCATGGGCTCTGACTTTGCAGGCATTGTCGACGAGGTTGGCACCGCCGTGACAGACGTCCGGGTTGGCGATGAGGTGTTCGGCACGGTAGAAATCAAAAGGCAGGGTGCGTTTGCCGAGGTCGTCGATGCTGACGCGAGGCTGGTTGCCCCCAAGCCCGCCGCGCTGTCATTCAGTGAAGCTGCGTGCTTACCCATTCCATTCGCCACCGCCTGGGCGGCCATTGTGGGCGCAGCGCGTGCTGGCAGCGAGTCGCGGATATTCATTCACGGCTGCAGCGGCGCGGTCGGCAGCAGTGCTGTGCAACTGGCTCAGGCCTGTGGAGCACAGGTTTCCGGCGCCTGCGGCGAAGCCTCGCTGGCAAGCGTGGAGCTGGCCGGTGTCCGCCCGGCCTTTACCTACCCGGACAAAACGTCCTTCGCCGCTTATGGCCCGTACGACGCGGTGTTCGACACGCTCGGCACGCTCGACGTCGCCGAGGGTCTGGCGATGCTGAAGTCCGGGGGACGCTTCATCGACATTAATCCGACACCTGGCAGAATGCTGCGCGGCTTTATTTCAGGGCGCTACCGGATGGTGTTCGCAACAGGGGGATTCAGGAACCTGCGGGAGATAGCCCGACTGGCCTGTGAAGGCAAAATCCATGTATCCATTGGACTGGAAGCGCCGTTCACCGACGCGCTGACTGTCATCAGGAACGCAGAACTCGGCCGGCGGCCTGCCGGGCGGATTGTGCTGATCATGTAATCAGCGACGGACCTGTCTCAGGAACCCGGCAATGGCAGAAAACGGCCATTGCCGAACATGATATCAACTGAAACTCAGTGGCGATCATGACGGGACATGGCGACTCTGGTTAAACAAGATTGTTCATGTATAGCTATGCCACAGCAATATCGCATGGACTGAAGCAACGAAACGACTCCAGCCTAGCCCGGGCGGCAAGGTACACGGATCGCCAGTGGTGCACGAGAATACGGGTTTTACAGCGACACAGGTATCAGTGCCTCCTGCTTTGCCGTGACGAAGGAGCCGGGCAGCATGTTGCCGGTGGTGACCTGTGCTCCATCGCTCTGGATTTGGACTTTGCGATGAGAAGGTCAGACCGAGAACAATAGTTACTGTCCCCCGCCGTTGCTGACATAAGCCCGAAGGAACGCATCGACCGCTGTTGCTACAGCTTCCTTTGGCGTAAACCAGGGTTGAGCACCAAATAACAACGGTTCAATAAATCCGATTTCGAGCAAACCCTTTAGATGCGCCGCGGCAACGCGGGCGTCTACCGGACGAATCACACCATTCTCCTGCTGACGGGCAATATAGTTTGTCATATGTTCCCACGCCCGCCCGGCCCCCATCTCGTAGAGCGTGGCTCCCAGCGTAGAACTTGCGCCTTCGGCAATGGCAGCTCGCATGATGGCAAGCGTATCTGCAGAAGTCAGCAAAGCAAGCAGGGCCTCACCAAAACGCCGAAGTGCCAGTGAAACATCCGGCTCGGACAGATCAAGCAGTCCCATAATCTCATCTGCTTGTTCTTCCATCACTGCCATCATGGCAGCAGCGAATAACGCTTCCTTGGATTTGAAGTAGCCATACAGGGTGCCTTTCGATCCTCCGATCCGCGCTGAGATCATCGCCATGCTGGCGCGCGCATAACCGACATCGCGAAATACCTCGATTGCCACATCAAGGATCGCCTTACGCCGATCGTCTGTCTTTACTCTCATTCGAAACCTCACTTTTTCATACAGCACTGTACGATTTTGCATTGACACCTGCAAGAACATATATCTAAAATGACCGTACAGTATGGTTATGTAGGGCATGTTATGGGGTCATCAAATTTCCAATGGCGGACCACGGCGTCGGGAGGTGTCACCGCCTTTGTGGTTGTGCTCATGCTAAGCAGCTGTGCTCCCCTGCCACAAAAAAATGACGTGGTGCCTGCAGGACCAGAAAGCTTCGCGAGTGCTACAAGCTTTTCCGCACCCGGGAGGGCCTGGCCCTCGGATCGCTGGTGGGAAGAATTTGGCGACGCCCAGCTCAATGCACTGATCACCGAGGGGTTGAAGGGAGCGACCGATTTGCGCGTGGCTTCAGCACGTTTTGCCCGTGCCGAAGCACTGGTTCAGGAGACCCGGAGCAGGTTGCTTCCCGCCATCACAGCAAATGGTGAGGTCGGATCGACCAAGCAAAGCTACAACTATCTTTCCCCGGCAAGTGGGCTGCCCGAGGGCTGGCGTGATTATGGTCAGACAACCCTCAATCTTACCTGGGAGCTCGACTTCTGGGGCCGCAACCGGGCGGCATTAGCAGCAGCGCGTTCACAAGCCGAAGCAACAGGTGCCGAAGCTGCGGCCACTCGTCTGGCTGTGTCAGCAGGCATCGCCAGCGCCTACGGAGATCTGGCCGGAGATTACGCCGAACATGATGCCGCCGAACATGCTATTAAAGTGCGTAAGCGCACACTGGAACTGATAGAGGGTCGTAATAAGCAAGGGCTGGAAAATAAAGGTGCGGTTGAGCGCGCCCGTTCAGCACTCGCCACAGCTCAGGGCGATCTGGCTGAACAGAATGAATCCCTCTCCCTCACTCGTCACCGGATTGCAGCACTGATTGGGGCTGGCCCTGATCGCGGACTGACTATAGCGCGTCCGGGCGCGACCATTACTGGCAGCTTCGGCCTGCCAGCCAATCTACCGGCCGAATTAATCGGACGACGCCCTGACATCATTGCCGCACGGCTCCGGGCAGAAGCTGCTGCGAGCCAGATCAAGGAAGCCAGGGCGGCCTTCTATCCAAACGTCAATCTGACAGGTCTGATTGGCCTGCAGGCTCTCGGCATCGGAAATGTGTTTGAGTCAGGGTCCGATTTTGGAACAGTCGGCCCGGCCATCAGCTTGCCGATCTTCGACGGCGCGCGTTTGCGCGGACAGTACCGTGCCGCCGAAGCCGATTACCGGGTGGCCGTCGCCCAATATGACGGCGCATTAACGCAGGCGCTGCGAGATGTGGCTGATGCAGCCACAAGCACACGCGCGCTGGACCTGCGGCTTGAACACGCACAGGAAGCAGAGCGCTCTGCCAGTGCCGCATGGTTCGTTGCCAGCAATCGTTATCGCGGCGGCCTTGCGACCTATCTTGATGTGCTGGCTGCCGAAGACGCCCTCATCAGCACCCGCCGCACGGTCGCGTCTCTGAAAAGCCGCGCCCTTGTCCTCAAGATCGCCCTCATCCGTGCGCTCGGTGGCGGCTATCGCGCATAAAGGAAATCCGAGCCATGTCTGAATCCACCAATACCATTGAACAAGATGTTCCCGTTGCCAACAATACTGCTGCGGATAGCAGAGCGCAAAACGCCAGGCGAAAGCGGCTATTTCTGGCCCTGCTGGCGAGCGTCGCTACGCTCGGGGGTGGCTATTACGCATATGATCTTTTCGTCGCATCCCGCCATGCTGAAACCGACAATGCCTACGTCGGGGCTAATATCGCTCAGGTGACCCCTCTGATTGGGGGGCCTGTGCGCGAAGTCCTGGTGGATGATGCGCTGCACGTGAAACAGGGGGATGTTCTCGTTCGACTGGACGATACGGATGCCAGGATAGCGCTAAAGCGCGCCGAAGCTGAGCTGGCGTTGACTGAACGCCGCGTGCGCGGTCTTATCGCCACGGATGGCGGTCTTGACGCGCAAATAGCGGCACGGGCTGCCGACGAAGTGCGCGCCCAGGCGCAGGTCTCTTCTGCACAGGCTGATCTTGCCAGAGCGAAAATCGATCTTGACCGCCGCAACGCCCTGGCTGAGTCGGGCTCCGTCTCAGGCGAAGAGTTGACCACAGCGCGCAATGCCTACAGCACTGCGCTCGCCAGTCTGAGAGTTGCTGAAGCAGCCCGTACGCAGGCCGCGGCCAATCGTGCCACTGCCATCGGGAGCCGTGACGCCAACCGGGCACTTATAGACAAGAGTACACCTGACACCAATCCCGAGGTGCTGGCAGCACGTGCTGCACGGGAGCAGGCTCAGGTCGACCTCGAACGCACCATTCTTCGTGCACCCGTTGATGGGATCATCTCCCGTCGCCAGGTGCAGGTTGGTCAGCGTGTGCAGCCTGGCGCAATGCTGATGGTCGTGGTCCCGATCCACGCCAGCTATGTGGACGCCAACTTCAAGGAGGGTCAACTCAGGAAGGTTAAGCCAGGCCAGTCGGTTAAGCTCACCTCAGACCTCTACGGTAATAGCGTTAAGTATGACGGCAAAGTCGTCGGTTTCTCCGGCGGTACCGGCTCGGCCTTTTCTGTAGTGCCGGCGCAAAACGCAACCGGCAACTGGATCAAGGTCGTCCAGCGCCTGCCAGTAAGGATTGCACTCGATCCCCAACAGCTTGCAGAGCATCCTCTTCGTGTCGGTCTGTCTATGACCGCCGATATCGACGTCTCCAACTGATTGTGAGGAACCAGACGATAATGGTTGATTCCATCTCTCAGCATGAAAATCCAGCCGCCCGGTCATTAAGGGGCGGGAAACTCATCCTCGCCGCTATCCTGATCGGGCTGGGCAATTTTTTGGTCGTGCTGGATACCACTATCGCCAACGTCTCGATCCCCCATATCGCCGGCGGGTTAGGGGTCTCGTCCAGCCAGGCAAGCTGGGTTATCACCTCCTACGCAGTGGCCGAAGCGATCACTGTGCCGCTTACCGGGTGGCTCATGCGCCGCTTCGGTGGTTATCGTGTGTTCATTACCTCTTATCTGGCCTTCGGCGTGCTCTCGCTAGTGTGTGGCCTGTCGGGCACGCTTGGCATGCTCGTCGCCGGGCGCATATTCCTGGGTTTGGCCGGTGGCACGATCATTCCCCTTTCGCAGACCCTTCTGCTGCGTATCTTCCCACCTGAGAAGGCGACAATCGCGACAATCATATGGGCGATGACAACCACAGTCGCACCGATCGCCGGTCCCATTCTTGGCGGCACGATCTCCGATAACGTCGGGTGGGAGTGGATATTCTTCATCAATGTGCCAATTGCTGCCGCCGGTGGCCTAGGACTTCTGTACCTGATGCGAGGCCAGCAGGAAACGGTCACCCGGTCTCCGATTGATGTAGTGGGTCTTGGCCTGCTTATTGTGTGGGTCGGTGCGCTCCAAATCATGCTTGATGAAGGCCGCAACCATGACTGGTTCGCTGCAACAGAAATCCGCGTGCTTGCAGTGATTGCAGTAATCGGCTTTGTCGCCTTCCTGATGTGGGAACTGACCGAAAAGAATCCCATCGTTAATCTGCACGTGTTTCGCCATCGCGGCTTCGTTGCGGCTTCCATTACCTACTCGGTTGCGTTTGGTGCGTTCTTCGCCAGTATTGTTCTGATCCCGCTCTGGCTGCAGCAGAACATGGGCTACACCGCCACGTGGGCAGGATATGCCACCGGGATCATGGGGATTCTCGCAGTAATTAGTTCCCCCATCATCGGTCAGGTAGCGGCAAGGCTCGATCCACGGCTGATTGTATCGGTCGGATTGCTGGGACTTGGTGGCATATCTGCGTGGCGGGTGGGATTCACGCCGTTTATTACCTTCATTCAGATGGCCTGGCCGATGCTGCTGACGGGCCCATTCCTGATGATGTTTTTCATCCCTGTAACCGGTCTGTGTATGGCGAGCGTCACAACAGCAGAACAGGCCGACGCGGCCGGGATCTCAAATTTCATGCGAACGCTCGCCGGCGCGTTTGCGACTTCAATAGTTCAGACCGGGTGGGCCAACGCGACACGTGAGAACCAGACTGAACTGGCAAGCGCGATGACTCAGGGACAAACCACCCTCGACAGCATGATGGCCAGTGGAATGTCGAGAGAGGTTGCCACATCTACGCTGAGCAGCATCGTTGAGGGCCAGAGCGTCATGCTCGCAACACTCAACATGTTCGCTGCGATTGCTTTCTGCTTCGCCTTCGCCGCCGCATTAATCTGGTTCTCTCCAAAACCAAAGGGACCCATCGACATGAGCGGCGGTCACTAAACAACAGGGCATAAAACCATGGCAAAGAAACTGAGTCTCTCCGCTAAACTCATCGTGTTTCCAGACCTCGTTGTCTGCGAGCACTGCGACAGGGTGTACCGGCGCATCGCGCTGGCCCCGGGCGAGGTTGCACGCTGCGAGCAATGTACTGCCATCCTCTATCGCGCCAACCGTCTGGATGTCGATCGTTGGCTGGCGCTGACCGTCGCCGCAGCAATCGTGTTCGTGATCGCCAACGTCTGCCCGGTCGTTCGCATCAGTATGCAGGGGTTGCACAACGAGACCACGCTCTGGCAGTCGACGGCGGCGCTCGCCTACGGACCTGGCGCTCCCATTGCAGTACCAACTGCAATATCAATCATCGTGGCACCACTTCTACAGATCACTCTGCTGGCCTGGGTGCTGGCTTTTGCCCGCACTGGTCGGCGTGCGCCAGGCTTCGCGCAGGCGATGCGGATGCTGGTCGCGTTGCGCCCCTGGAGCATGATTGAGGTCGGTCTGCTCGGCATTCTGGTGGCGGTCATCAAACTGTCAAGTTTCCTCCAGGTAGCACCCGGACCGGGGATCTGGGCCACGGCCGTGTTAGTGCTGCTGATTACGCTGATCGCGAGCCGCGATATCCACTGGCTGTGGGAGCTGACCGAATACAACCAGCAACGGCAGGCGGGCCGCACATGAATCTGCCTCCCCGCGCGTGCCACCTGGGTGTCATCGGCTGCCATATCTGTAGACTCGTTTGCCAGGACAAGCTCGACGAAACGAAGCACGTACACTGCCCTCGCTGCGGCGCATCACTGCATCGTCGGCGCCCCGACAGCATTGTGCGGGCCTGGGCCTTGTTGATCGCTGGCTTGATTTTCTACATTCCGGCCAACGTGCTGCCGGTTATGTATACCAGCCTACTCGGCAGTGGCAGCGGTAGCACCATCATGAACGGCGCTATCGAGTTCTGGAAATCCGGGTCTTATGGCATCGCTCTGGTGATTTTCATTGCCAGCGTGGCAGTTCCCTGCACCAAGTTTCTTGTCCTCACACTGCTGCTGATAACTTCACAACGACGCAGTAACTGGGCGAGACGCGAGCGAGCCAGACTCTACCGGCTCGTTGAGGTGATCGGCTACTGGTCAATGCTCGACGTACTGGTGGTGGCTGTAGTTGCCGCGCTGGTCAAGTTCCAGGGCCTGAGTGATATCGAGCCACGAGTTGGCATCTTCTTCTTTGGCGTGGTGGTGATCCTTACCATGCTCTCAGCTATGACCTTCGACCCCCGTCTGATATGGGATGATAAACCGGAATGAATAACGAACCCGAACATATCCACCAGCCCGGCAATCCTGCAGTGGCCCGCCGTCGCTGGCGTATTTCCCTGGTATGGCTGGTACCAGCCATCGCTGCACTGGTCGGGCTGTCAATGCTGGCGCATACCTGGCTGTCAGCTGGTCCTGAAATCACTATAGCTTTCCGTACAGCGGCAGGACTGGAGGCAGGCAAAACACCGGTCAAGTACAAGGACGTGACCGTGGGCACAGTAACGGCAATCACACTCAGCGACGACGGCTCGCACGTTGCCGCCACGGTCTCGTTGGCCAGGAGCGCGGAAAGTCTGACCCGCAGCGACACGCGGTTCTGGGTCGTGCGCCCGCGTATTGGCACCGGCGGTATATCAGGCATCGACACACTTCTCTCCGGCGCCTATATTGCGGCGGATGCTGGATCGGAACATGCATCCAGCAAAGTCTTTACTGGCCTTGAAACGCCGCCAACGGTTATTGGTGGTATGCCCGGAAAGTCATTTGTCCTGCATACCGAAGATCTGGGGTCGCTGGATGTTGGCTCGCCGGTCTACTTCCGGCGTATCCAGGTGGGCCGGGTAGCCTCCTACAAGCTTGATGATGATGGTAATCACGTCAGCCTGCAGGTCTTCATCGACAAACCCTACGACAGCTTTGTCACTACCGATACCCGATTCTGGAATGCCAGTGGGATGGATGTTTCGCTGGGTGCTGACGGACTCAAGCTCAAAACGCAATCCGTGGCCACAATTGTGGCGGGAGGAATTGCTTTCGCCGCCTCTGCACGCGGCAAAGATCACACGCAAAAGGCACCTGAAAATACCCAGTTCAGTCTTGCACCGGATCAAGCCAGCGCCATGGCTGAACCCGACGGGCCGGAGCAGTTCGTCCAGCTACGCTTCGACCAGGCACTACGCGGTTTATCTGTAGGTGCTCCGGTTCAATTCTCGGGGATGGATCTGGGCAGGGTGGTATCAATAAACCTCGACTACGATCCAAGTACGCTCCGATTCCCCACAACCGTTGGCATCGTGGTGTATCCACAACGTCTTGGGCGTCTGTTGGATAAATTGCCTGGTACAAATACAGAGCAACAAGCCGCTCAATTTCTGAGAGAACTGGTCGAACATGGCCTGCGCGCGCAGGCGAGATCAGGAAATCTGCTGACCGGACAGCTCTATGTTTCGCTGGAATTTGTTCCGGATGCACCGAAAAGAACCATAGACATATCGGCACGCCCACTAAGCGTTCCCACAATCAACGGCAGTTTCGATCAGTTGCAGGGGCAGGTGGCCAGCATCGTCGGCAAGATAGAGAAGATGCCCCTCGACTCAATCGGGCGAAACCTCGACAGCACATTAGCAGAACTTGACAAGACCCTTAAGCAAGTCAACAGCCAGACGTTACCGCAAACCACGCAGACCCTGCTGCAGGCCCGGCAGGCCTTTGGTGCGGCACAAGGTGTGCTGGCCGAAGATGCGCCATTACAGCAAAACCTGGGCCAGACGCTACAGGAAGTTCAGCGGGTATCTCGCTCACTACGGGTGCTGACAGACATGCTTGGCCGGCATCCTGAATCACTGTTGCGCGGACGCCCGGAATCTCCCTCGCCTCCTGCCACAGGAAAAGACAACACAGTAAGTCAACAGGAATCGCATCAATGAAAAGTTACCGTTTTTCTGGGCTTCTCGTGCCGGTCTTCTTTCTGAATGCCTGCGCGTCTCCGCCAGTACATTACTACTCACTTCTCGCACCGTCCGGGGAAACAATAACGACGAAGCCACCGGCCCCCTTCATGGTTGATGTATTGCCGGTCGGTATCCCGTCACAGAACGATCAGTCACAACTGGTCGTACGACAGGGCGCCGCTGGTGCCGTTGTCCTTGATAACGAGCGCTGGACTGGCCCGCTGGATGACGAAATTCGTAGTGCCTTATCGTCAGTACTGACGCATGAGTTGGCCACCCAGGATGTGGCCGGGCTGCCACAGACCTCTGCCAGGCCTGTACTCAGAATCAAACTCCAGTTGCGTCGGTTTGATGCCTGGCCCGGACAACGGGTTCAGCTTGATGCCGACTGGAGTTTGGGATTCGCGAATGAGGCGGGAAAGCCACGGCTGGTCTGCCGGGGCTATCTGGATGAGCCCGCGCCAGGAGGCTATCCGGAAATGGTTCAGGCCCAACAACGACTGGTCGCTGCGTTAGCCAGGAGGATAGCGACAGATGCACGAGCCTGGGCACATTCTCGTCAGGCAGCTTGCGTGGACCCACAGGAGTAACCCCGGGAGTATTGCGCGTCCTGCCCGTGATCGACGGAGGATGTGATCGGGAGTCCGACGATAGTAGATTGATAGACAGCATCCGCAATCGCGAGAGGGTGGACCTCGCCTTCTTGAACCACCTCCCCATAAACATTGAGGGTTGAATGACAATGGATACACCCAAGAACCTGACAAACGGTGCAACGCAGGTAGCGCCGGTGGGATCAATCGAAGCCTCTGAAGACCTGACTGGAATTCCAGGCACGCATTGGCTGATCGTGAGCGTGAGAGCGTTGGCACCCGATGGCGAAGGGCGACTGGATTTGGTGAACACATCCACGCATGCAATCCGTGCCCTTTATCCCTCTCCGGAGGCGCAGGTACGCTTCGACGCGCACACCTTTCACGGCCAGCCCGACCGGCCGCCAGAGCGCTTCAATCCACACGGACTCACCATTCGTCGTGGCGCGAACGGTGTCCACCAGCTCCTCGTCGTGCATCACGGCGTCCGCGAATCCGTGGAGATTTTCACTGTCGATACCCGTGACGTTCTGCCCCGCATCCACTGGCGGGGTTGCGTGCTTACACCGGGTTCTGTGACCGGCAACGGGGTCGCACCAATGCCCGACGGATTCGTGATGACGCAGACCACGCTGCCCATCCCCAAGAAGGGAGGTCGTGCGCTGAATTTCGAGGAAATCGAGGGTGGGCGCAGCATCGGTGAGGTGCTGGCCTGGAGTTCCCGTTCCGGATGGAGCAAGGTCGATACCGGAGGCGACCTGATGCCGAACGGAATCGAAACGTCGGCTGACGGAGAATGGCTCTACTACGCAGATTCTGTCCGCCAGACCTTTAACCGCTTTTCGTTCAGAGCCGGTGCCGCGAAGAAACATGTAATTCAAACCGGTTTCCACAGCGACAATGTACACTGGGCGCCGGACGGTAGTCTTTTGCTCGCGGGCCAGCAAGGCACCCTACGGGAAATCGTTGAGTATTTCTCCGGGAAGGAAGGTGCTGCGTGCGGGAATGCGCGCGTGCTACGCATTGACCCACAAACAATGAGCGTGCAGCCGCTGGTTGACTGCGCGGATTTTCCTCTGGCGAGCGGCGCAGTCGAAATTCAGGGCACCCTGTGGCTGGGACGCATCAGGGGGACAATCGGCCGGGTGGATTTACGTCAGGTGCATACCGCATTGCCAGACTAGCGTGGGACGCCAGGGCTTGCAGGATCCACCCAGGCTTCCGCCAAGAAAGCGTGGGGACCGGGCTGCCAGCGGAAATCGTCAAGGCCTTACTCATTTTCTGTCTGTACGACAATGCGCTGACTGCCCGGCGGGTATGAGATTAGTCATTCGGATAACGCCACACGTCCGCGGTTTCGCCAACGGCAAGAACCCGCTTTTCCGATGCGGGAAGTCCAAGGCGCTCCCACTCTGCTGCCAGGCGAACCGGCGGTTCGTCTAGCGGCTCGTAGGTCAGCTTGAAAGTCCCCCAGTGCATGGCGAAGAAGCACCCGGCACCAAGATCCCTGTAGGCCCGGGCAGCCTCCTCGGGGTTCATGTGCTGGCGGCGCATGAACCAGGACGGCTCATAGGCGCCGATGGGCAAAAGTGCAGCATCGATCACCGGGAAACGGCGGCCGATTTCCCGGAACCCGTCAAAGTAGCCCGTATCGCCCGAATGGTAGATGCAGGCGGAAGCTCCCTCGAGAATGAATCCGCCCCACAGCGTTTCGTTTACGTCGGTCAAGCCGCGACGGCTGTAGTGCTGGGCGGGCACGAAAGTCACCCTCACGGGGCCGATGTCGATGGACTGCCACCAGTCCAACTCGCTTGCGGAAATCCCTTTTTTTGCGAGGAACGACGCCATGCCCAGGCCGGCGATCACCGGCGCATCGACGCTCTTCACGGATGGAAGGTCGAGATGGTCGTAGTGGTTGTGACTGATCAGCACCGCGTCGATGGATGGCAGATCCTCGGGGCGCAGGCCAGCCGGAACATTCCGCCCCCCTGGCCCCAGGGCAAGCTCACCGAAGACCGGATCGACGAGGAACGACTTCCCTTCGATCTGCACCAGCCAGCTCGCATGCCCGATCCAGGTCAGGCGCGCGCCTTCACCCGTGCCCGGTGGAGTGGCGATCGCGACGAGATCGGGCACCACACACGGCACCGAAGCCTTTCTCGGTACACCACGGCCCCGGCCTGCAAGACTATCGACGACCAGCATCCGAAATGCCGGCACCACGGTGCCGGGAGCTTCGCTCCCGTCAAGATTCCTGAAACGTCTGGATTTGCCGAAAATTGCCATAGCCACCCCTTCCACATTGACGATGAGGATGAACGCCTATGGCATGAGTCGCTCGATGAACACACCAATCGGTGTTCCAGAAGACCTTCCCAATACGTTGCATCCCCCTCATTTCGAGTCGAATGCGATACCCGGCAAACGCCAACAACGGGCGATGCCATCAATCGCTTCTCAGAACCGATAGAGGTAGCCGAGACCAAGGCCATACTGCGTGCTCTTTTCCACCAGCGGGCTGTTGCGGATCGAGCTGCCCATGTGCTTGGCGCCCATGTCGAGGAACATGGTGTGACTGGACACGGGCTGCCAGTCCACGCGAAGCCCGATTTCGGTATTGAGCGCGGAACTACCGCCGTAGGCCGGGCGCCAGCTCCGTGCCTCGTCTGACCTTACGCCGTATTAATAGTCCACGTACTCGCCATCCACCCACTCGGCCGCCAGCCGCGGGGCCAGCCCGATTGTGCCTGCGGTAAATCGCCTGTCGATCTGCAGCGTCGTCCGCATCCCCCCGCTGTTGCTCATGGCATCCGTGAGCACTTCAGCAGAGAAATTGGCAATGCCGGTACGCCAGATGGCGGCGGCGCCGAGCCAGAAACTGGAGTCTCGATCGCGCATGCCCGCGAAATATGGGGAATCGCCCGAATCGAAGCCTTCCCCGATGTACCGACCACGCAGCCTGAATGACACCGGCCCGACCGACGGAAGCTTGACGTCCAGGACAGGCCCGGCCACCTGAATCCATTTGTTCTCATAGGTAATCATTGGCAAGCCTCGAACGCGGTCGTCGAAGTCGCGGTAGACGCGGTACTGTATGCCACCGGCAACGCCAATCCCCCACGTCGGTTCACTGCGTCCGGCTTCGGGCATCGCCTGACCTCTCGCCGACTTATTCGTATCGTCGGTCTGAGCCCATGCAACGGGTGTTGAAAAAATGCCAGCGACCAGGATCGGTAGCGCAGCGTAAGACGGCTGCCGGCGCAGGCGGACTGCGCATTGAGGACGAGATGACATGATTGATCCCTTTTAAGGAAAACGTGAAAATGCCTCCCCTGTACTGGGGAATGGCAGCTCGCGGACCACGCCATCGGGCCATCTCGATGAGTTCGCGGACCATCACCAGCAGACGGCCGCACTGCACCGTCTGCCTGATTTCCATACCGTCCGGACGACACTGGGTCGTCCCGCACGGGTCAGTGCAGGCGCTGCGCATCAAGTTTCGATGTGACGAGTGAATTGCAGGACTGTTGAGTCGTGACGAGGTTAGTTGCGTCATCGCTCAACCTCGTCAGCGGTAGCGCGTACGGTGTGTCGAAAAAAACCAAGCGATGCCAGCCATTTCTCGATCCTGTCCACATACAGGAACACGGCTGGCACGACCAGCAGGCTCAAGGCAGTCGATGTGATAAGGCCGCCGATAACCGCCATGGCCATCGGCCGGCGGAAGCTAGAATCCGCACCTAACCCCAGCGCGATAGGCAACATGCCGGCGATCATCGCGATGGTGGTCATCACGATGGGACGGGCACGCTTGTGGCACGCATCCAGCAGCGCCTCGTGAACAGGCAATCCGCGCTCGCGTATACCGATAACCGCGTACTCGACGAGCAGGATGGAGTTCTTGGTGACGATACCCATAAGCATCACCAGACCGATCATCGAAGGCACACTCAACTGGCTGCGCGTGACCAGAAGCGCGAGGAACGCGCCACCTATGGACAGAGGAATGGCAGAGAGGATGGTGATGGGCTGAAGGAAATCCCTGAACAGCAGCACCAGAACGCAGTAGATGCACAAAACACCGACCACGAGCGCCATGGCAAAGCCCCCGCCGAGTTCGGCAACGATCTCCGCGTCGCCGGCCTCAATCACCTTCACACTGGACGGAAGGGACTTGATCGAAGTCAGGTTGGCCACAGCCGCCTGCGCCGTCCCGAGCGCGGTACCTCCCAAATCGGCCGAAATGGTGACGTTGCGAAGACGGTCATGGCGGTCGATCTGCGCGGGGCCACTTTGCACAGTCAGGCTGGCGACACTTGCCAGCGGCACCGACCCGTCGCGCCCCGGCACGCGCATGTTGCCGAGCGTGTCGATGTCCTGCCGCGCGGCATCGGGAATGCGCGCGCGGATATAGACCTGGCGGTTGTCGAGGTTCAGGCGCGCCACCTGAGCGTCGAAATCGCCTCTGGTTGCCACCCGCACTACGTCCCCGATCGCCTCGGTCGTCACGCCGCGCTCGGCGGCGCGCTCCGGGTCGGGACGGATGATGATCTCCGGGCGCTCCAGGCTGGCCGTCGAGGCAATGCCAGTAAGGCCCTTGACGTCGCGCAGTTCGGCTTCCACCGCATCCGCGCTCGCCTTAAGTGCCTCGGCATTGTCGCTGGCGAGGATGATCGTAAGCTTTTCGCCCGGCCCGCCGCCGCCGATGGCAAAGCGCGCCCCGGGAACATCGAGCAAGCGTTCCCGCACGGCTTTCTCGATGACCTGCTGCGAAGGGCGATCATTACGCGGCCCCAGCGTGAGCGTGAGCGACGCGCGCCGAACTTCGCCCGCCTGCGCCCCACCGGGGCCGGCACTTTGCGCCTTGCCCACCGTGGCGAAAACATGGGCGATGCCGTCAACATCGCCGATGGCTTTGCGGGCCGACCCGGCGACCGCCAACGTGTCCTCCAGCGAGCTGGCTGGCGGCAATTCGATGCTCAGGGTCGTGCTGCCGCTATCAGAGGCGGGGATAAAGCCCGTCTCGATGAAAGGCACCAGGGCGAGCGAAGCCGCGAGAAAGATGACCGCTCCGCTCAGGGTCGTCTTGCGATGCTTCAGGCACCAGCGCGCCGTTGCCATGTACCAGCGCATGACCCGGCCATCTTCCTTCTCGGGGATCGGCTCGGGCTTGAGCAGGTAGGCCGCCATCATGGGTGTGAGCAGGCGCGCCACCAGCAGCGAAGCGAGCACGGCGATCACGGCGGTCCAGCCAAACTGTTTGAACACCAGGCCGCCGATACCACTCATCATGGCCGTCGGTAGGAAGACGACCACCAGGCTCATTGTGGTCGCCATCACCGCCAGGGCAATTTCGGTCACGGCGTCCTCTGCGGCTTCCCGGACCGACTTGCCCCTGTGCCGGTGGCGCTCGATGTTCTCGATCTCCACGATGGCGTCATCGACCAGGATGCCGACGATCACCGCCAGCGCCAGCAGCGTCACGGTGTTGAGCGTGAAGCCCAGCCAGGCCATGGCCGCGAATGCCGGAAGGATGGACAGCGGCAGAGCGGTCGAGGCTATCAGCGTCGCCCGCCAGTCGCGCAGGAACAGCCAGACGACGATCATCGCGAGGATGGCCCCCTCGTACAGCATCGCCATGGAGCCCTCATACTGCTCAAGCGTCTGGCCGACCGACCCCGAAATCTCAGTCAGGCTGAGCGCCGGGTCGGCCTGTTGAAGGCCGGCCAGGGCCTCGCGAACGCCCTCGGCCAGCCGTACCTCGTCAAAGCCCCTGGCGCGGTACACGCTGAAGCCGACCACATGCTCGCCATCGAGCAGGGCCGCCTGCGTGGGGTCGGCCTGACCATCGACGATGGTCGCGATTTGGTCCAACCTGAAGCTCTTGCCGTTGGACAACGCGATTCGCAGGTCCGCAAGCTCCGATGCCTGGCGAACCGTGGCAATCGTGCGAACCGACTGCTCCTGGCCGCCAAGCTGACCACGGCCGCCGGAAGATTCCTGCTGAACCTGGCGCAGTGCACGGGAGACATCCGCCGCCGTGATGCCGAGGGCAGACATGCGCGACGGATCGAGCTCAATCCGAACCTCACGTTCGATTCCGCCAAGCCGCTCGAACCGACCGACTCCGGGAAGCGAGAAAATAGTCTTGGCAATGGTGTCATCCACAAACCACGAAAGCTGCTCCTCATTAAGCCGGGACGACGATATGGCGTAGGTCAGAACGGGCGAACCTACGCTCGTGGAAGCACTGACGGTCGGTTGCAGAAGATCATCCGGCAGATCAGACCGGATGCTGTCAACCGCGTTCTTGGTTTCGATCAGCGCGTCCGACAGGTTCTTCTCCAGCACGAATTCGACCTGGATTGAAACCAAACCATCCGTGATCGATGTGCGCAGATGGTTCAAACCACTCAAGGTCGCAAGTGAATCCTCGACCTTGCGCGCGACCTCCGTCTCCAGCTGCGCAGGAGCCGCCCCCGGCTGCGTCAGCATGACCGTGACCATTGGTAGATCAAGGTCTGGAAGATCCTGCGTAGGCAGCTTCTGGAACCCCCATAGCCCTGCGAGTGCCAGCAGTGCGAACAGCAGGATCGAGGGGATCGGATTGCGAATGGACCAGGTAGCGAAATTCATGGTCTGCCCGCCCCAGCAGGCTGCCCCTGCGAAACCCGGACCAGATCGCGATCCTTGAGGAAGCCGGCTCCCCGGACAACAACACGCTCGTCCTTGCCAAGCCCCTCGGTGACCTCGACCTCACGGCCATTACGCCGGCCGACGCTGACGCTTCGCAGCGACACGCGGGACGTGGCACTGGTGTCGGCCAGCACCAGGACGTGGCTGCGCCCATCGCGGATGACAACGCTCTCGGCGGGCACGACCAGCGCCGGCTCTGTCCCGAGTCCGAGCCTGCCGTTGGCGTACATACCAGCCCGTGCCGTGCTTCCAGGGTGGATGTCGGCGTAAACAGTGGCCAGGCGAGAGGTGCTATCCAGAATCGGCGAGGTCTGGCGAACCGTCGCCTTCGCTGTCTTGCCGTCGGGAAGGTCTAATGTTACCTGCTGCCCGATCTCGACCTGAGCGAGTTGCTCGGCGGTCAGTTCGCCACGCCACTCCAGGCGCCCCCGGCGAATCATGCGAAACAGTTCCTGGCCCACCGTAACGACGCTGCCGAGCGTTGCAGTCCTGTGGCTGATGACACCATCGTCCGGCGCAGTGACGTCGGTGTAACGCAGCCGCAACTGATTGGCAGCGAGCAGCGCATCCGCGGTCCTGGATTGAGTCACCAGCTGGAGCACGTCCTGTTCACTCATCGCGCGGCTGCTTTGCAACGCGAGCGCGCGCTGCCGGTTGGCGGCAGCCTGATCGGCATTCGCTTTCAGTTCCGCGCGTTCCGCCAGCAACAGATCCGGGTCAAAACGAGCGATAATCTGTCCCTTCCTGACGATATCGCCGACATTGACGCGAACATCGATGAGCTGATAACCACCAATCTGAGCACCGATGCTGGCTTCTTCCCATGCGGCAATCGCACCCGAAGCCCTGATCTCTATGGGCCACGAGACTTCCCGGGGGATGGTGCATGTGACGGTCAGCGCCGGCGTCGCCGCGGCAGTCGCTTCCTCCAGCGTCGTATCGCCCCTGCCGACGACTATCGCCAGCGCCGTCACAACGAGGGCCACTCCCCCCACGAAATACGCGATCCGGTGCCGCCGGAGGTGTCCCCGGGTGGGCTGGTTACGGTGTTCTTGTTCCTGACTCATGGCGATAATTTTCCTTACGGGCGATACAGGGGTGGCAGACGGAGCGTCGTCCATTTGCTCAGTCGTTGTGGGCTGCGGTACTGCGGCCCATAACGGCGGGTTCCCTGCGGCGCGCACAAGGAGACCCGGGATGGGTGCGATCGTAAGCAGCGGCGATGGCGCTTTCCTGCGCGCCCCTGAGCTGTCAACCCGGGCCTTCCTGCCCGAATAAGGTGATTACATCCGCCTTATACCGGACTTCGTTCGCGTGCGCGCAACTGCAGACGCATCGGCGGTCTGGAGAGAGGTATCCGCATCCAGCCACGCGGGGAACATAGCCGTCAGGGAACTCACGTCATTGGCGTTGCGCGCATCAGGCTCACTGCGGGCCACTTCTTCTGTCGCAGGGGCATCTCCCCACAGGTCTGGCTCTCACAAGAACCTGGCGCCAGAGAACCCCGAAGTGGTGCTGATCGTGTCTGTGCCACCTGTCTGGGTTTGCGATTTGTCTCGCGACACCGCGCCGTTGACCCCGGGCCATTGAGCGCATCTGGTCTGGCTGGGACCAGGGCCAGGCGCAGCGACCAGCACGCTCGTCATGAGCCGGGGACGATAGCGTTGCTGATGGCCCGACAAGACGTGCATAGCTGCCATCACAGTTCGCCCACCAATGAAAACGCCCTGGCCACGATGGAGCGCAGGTTCTGCCTGCCGCCATCCGCATACCACTCGTCAAGGGCAGCCGTCCATGCGGACGTCACCGCGCCCACGATGATGCGCGCTTTGAGCATGCTCAGCCCGGTCTCGCTTTCTCGTTCCACGAGTGCGGCAGCGAGCGACACCTCCCGATCCATCCGCTTTTCGCATCCCTTGGCGAGCAGAGCCGGCGTTTCCTTCAGCAGGCGCACCAGTGCAAAAGCCATGTCAGGATTGGCGTCATACCGCAGGAGCGTCGTGGCCAGCGTCTCTCTGACCGCATCCAGTGGCCCCTCGTGGTCGGGACGCCCCCGCAATTCATCGACCAGCTCATGCGTCTTCTCGTCGTGCCACAGGAAGATCAGATCTTCTTTAGTCTTGAAGTAGCGAAAGAACGTACGCCTAGCCACACCAAGCGGCTCGACGATGTGTTCGATGGTCGTGTGGGTAAAGCCCTGTTTCAGAAACAACTCAAGCCCGAGGTTGGATAGCTCCCTCCGGGTGCTCTCTTTGTGCCTTTCGCGAAGGCCGGGATTTTTATTTGCCATGAGAGTATTCTGTCATATCTGGCACCAAGTGACAATAAGGCACTTAGTGCCATAAGGCATCTGGTTTGCTCTAAACCGACGCTTCGAAGCGCTTCATTGCTGCCATATAATGAAGGTTTATAAAGACCGACCGGGAGACGCGGCTAGCACCAGAGATCAATGTGCCGGGAGGCTTCTTTCACAAGATCTTGGCCGCAGGTATAATCGAATGCTAAATCGCCTACATCAACTCAAGCGCTGCTTCGAGTCTTCCGTCGAAGTTCTGCACGATATCTGCGACACCATTGTTACGTGAGCTAGTGATCCGCTCCGCAAGTTTCTCTATGTTCTATCCAGAGGGCAGAAACACATCTGATTAGTTTACTTTTAGGTGAAATTTAGGTGGTACCAAGGGGGAATCTTCGCCTGCCAATGCCGCCCGATGTGCGACTGCAGAAGATCTCATGGAAGCCCCAATACACCGCGGGACCGTCCGCACTTGGGCTATTCGTGTCGGCCTGAGTGAACGCACTCTCGCACGGTTGCTTATTCAGGAAACCGGTATGAGCTTCGAACGCTGGCGCCAGCAGATCCAAGTCATTCTTGCGGTGAAATGGTTGAGTACTGGAATGTCGGTTCGACAGGTCGCCGATAGTCTGGGTTAAGAAAGTGCCGGTAACTTTGTGACTATGTTCCGCAAATCACTCGGCACTTCACCGAGGCGCTACATAGCTGAACGCAACCTCCGGCTCAGTTGATCGAGAGCAACGGCATCTTCGAGTGCCGTGGATGGATAGAATGATCTGTTTTATCGGGGTACCGCACGTTACTCCGACCGCGCATGACACTTCATGGCTGTGGAATGTGGCAGTGGTTTCCCGCCCCAGCCGTGGCTCGTTCACCGGCCTCCGTGGCAACAGCGAGAAGCTCGAAAAGGAATACACAGTCTGCTGCGGATTCTTGAGACCGGTTTGCAGGAAATTTATTCGCCCAAGCCATCGCGCAGACGATCGATAAGCCACTCTAGTGAAACAGACAAGCGGTTGTTCTCGGAGCGAAGCAAGTAAATAGTCAAAGCCGATTCGACTGCCAGGTGACGGATAACGACATCCGATCGTTGGCTTACCGGGATCTTGGTCGCAGTCATCAAGCCGATGCCATAGCCTGCGCCGTCCAATGTAAGCATCAGATCCAGCGAGGGACACTTCCCTCGATTAATCCTACCCTGCAATAGTGGACACGGGACTAAGTGAGAAAACTCTCAACCAGAGGGACTCATGACAAGATCATTATCAATAAGCAAAAAGCCCCGTAAATTACACACACCTGAATTCCTCAATGAAGCTCTGATTGTAGTGGCATAGAAAATTTGGCCACCTGATTAAAGGTTATATTCTCATTCAACACAAAACAAATGACTTAATGAGCAAGAAAACTAAGCGTACTTTCACCCCCTGAGTTCGTGGCATAATGTACTGACTTTCGTTTCTGGCCGTCCTATTAATGCCATTGCCGGTAGCGATTTTATTGGCGTCATTTTTTAGGCCGCCCCTTCTTCCCTCGGGTCCCTTCTGAGGCCTGACCTGCTGTTGTTCGCTCGGCAATCAATTCTCGCTCAAACTCCGCCTGTGCGGCAAAGATTCCAAAAACAAGCTTGTCACTGGCTTCCCTGAGGAATACACGAACCCCCTTCTGACGCTGCTGGGCTATGAAACACTCCGTTGTCGGGAATTGCCGCTGGCGCTGAAGCTGCCAACAGAACGCAGGGCGCGCAGCGTTGCAGACAAGCTGCTGAGCCAGCCGGCCTGCATAATGGATCAGCAACAGCCTGCCCATGAAGCGGGGCTCAGCATCAGAAGCATCAACTGTCTATTCAGTCAGCAGACCGGGCTGAGTTTCAGTCATTGGCACCAGCAGGCAAAGGTGGTGGCTTCACTGCGCTGGGTGTCAGAGGGATTGCCAGTCAGTGAAATCGCATCGCTGAGCGGTTATAGTAACGTCAGCGCCTATATTGACGTATTCCGTCAGAGCTTCGGTAAAACGCCCAGTCGGTTTAACTGAGAGCACGGCAGTACGGTGCATATCCGGTAAACATAAGTATATTCCCTGATTAACGAGAATTTACATACAGCCTTATAAAGCCTGAACAGAGCTTTGTGACGTGCATATATTAACCGCGCGCCTTATGCCGACTGACAGAGCGGCTGCATCCGTTACTCATCTGAATCCTGCTGCATCAACCAACGCGCGCACGTTGTCAAAGACATCGTTACCTTTATAATCACCTTCGTCTGGAGTTGTTGATAAAGCCTGCAGCGATACGCTCAGCGCCAGTATCAGTTTAGCGCGTTCTTCAGTTAGCATCGCTCTGGCTCAGTAAGAACAGTCCCCATGATTTCACTTTGACTAGGCTTAAACGTAGCTTTAAGACTCGCCTCCCGTTGTTTGCCAGGCATTGTACTTGATGACGGACAGGACGATTGCCGGCCTTAATGCAGCAATTGTTCTGCCGCGGGCCTTAATGAAATCCGCTGGCCCACATCTCACAATTACCTCAGCGAACTCAACGTTCGGAAGTCTTATCAGGTTTGGTGAACCACGGTCTGACCTGTTTTGGCATTACATTACACTGCCTGCACAACCTGTTGACATTCTCTTTGTACTCCCAAGCTCCGAGGCTTTGTGTTGCCAACTGTTCAGTTATGGGACCGCGCATGCTTGCCGCACTGGATGATAACCGCGACCGCTTCAACAGCGCCGAAGAAATTCAAAACTACGCTGGCGTTGGCAGTGTGCGAAGTTCGTCCGACAGACATTCGTGGAATGGACTGCGAAGACGGTTAACTCATCGTACTGGGCCAGCGAGAAAAAGGAAAATCGCATCAATCCGCTATCCGAGCTCTGGCGTTCAAATAGATCCGGATAATTTATAGCTGCTGGAAAAACAGAACCTGTTACGACGAAGCAAAGTATTTGCTGGCTCTCCAAGCGCGAAACTCGCCCTTACTGAAGCCATAAAAAGCTTGTCGAATGTCTCAGCGCGTGAAGCGGACATCACCTCCTGAGTGAGCCAGCGCACAAACCCGCACGAAACTCTTCGACGTGAATTTACATAACCTTATGAAATTTTATAACTGTATGGCATTTGCCTAACCCTTCCAGGGCAAAAATACATAACTACTCACCAACCCTGCTGCGTATAACTATAGCGGTGTTTTTCTCTCACTGAAGGTGACGCATGACACAACAACGCCATGAATTATCAGCCGATCATGAGGCGCATATCGCTTCTGCGATTGGCAAATTCTTCCGCCGCATTATCCCGATGCTGGCGCTGATGCTTATTATTAACCAGATTGATCGCGCCAACATTGGCTTCGTCAAAGCCCAGCTGCAAACCGATGCCGGAATCAGCGCGGCGGCCTTCGGCTTAGGCGCAGGACTGTTCTTTATCGGCTATGCGTTGTTTGAAGTGCCCAGCAATATGATGCTGAAGAAGTTCGGCGCAAGGGTGTGGCTCACGCGCATTATGATCACCTGGGGAACGGTGGTGGTACTTACCGGTTTCGTCAGCACGCCAATGCATTTTTATATGCTGCGTTTCCTGCTTGGCGTGGCGGAGGCGGGCTTCTTCCCTGGCGTGCTGTTCTATTTTCGTCAGTGGGTGCCCAATGCCTGGCGAGGCCGCGCAACCGCAATGGTATTGAGTGCAACCGCAAGCGCGTTTCTATTCTCTGGCCCGCTCACCGGCGCAATCCTGATGATGCACGATGTCGGCGGACTTGCGGGTTGGAAATGGGTCATGTTTCTGGAAGGCGGCGGATCGATAGTGATCGGCCTGCTGGCGGCGTTTGTACTGGTATCGAAGCCAGAAGGGGCGAAATGGCTCAGCGACGCGGAAAAACAGGCGCTCGCGCAGCAACTGGCAATTGAAGACGCGACGCGTGACGAGCGTGCCGTCACACAGGGACGCTGGGGATTGATCACCGATCGCAGCCTTATATTCTACTGCCTGATCTTCTTCACCATGACCATGACCGGTTACACGCTGGTGTTCTGGTTGCCGCAAATTATCCAGCGTATTCAGGGGTTCAACAGTTTCGAATCCGGACTGCTGACCGCCATCCCGTGGCTCTTCGCCATTGTTGCGCTGTTTCTGCTGGGCAAAGCCACCGACCGTTATCGCGATAAGCTGGAGAAAGGGCTGGGCATCGCCATGCTGATCGCCGCATGCGGCACCTTTATGGCCACGCTTGGCACGCCGTGGTTTGGCTTTGTGGCGATGATTGTGGCTTGCATCGGTTCCAAAGTCAGTGCCGCGTTCTTCTGGCCGATGCCGCAAAGCGAACTGCCCGTCTCGATAGCGGCACCGGGCATTGCGATGATCAACTCTGTCGGCAACCTTGGCGGATTCTTCGCACCCACGGTGTTTGGCTATCTGGAGATGCACACCGGCAGCACCACCGGCGGCCTCTACGCGCTGACCAGCGTGTCCGTGGTGACCGGCCTGTGGCTGTTGCTGCGCACCAAACCTGTTCCCCCCGCTTTAGGTCACAAGGAGAGACTTCATGTCAGACAGTCCAGTCATTAATACCATGCGCATCGTCCCAGTTGCTGGTTATGACAGCATGCTTTTGAATATCGGCGGTGCCCATAACTGCTTCTTCACGCGCATTATCGTGATCCTCACCGATTCTGCCGGGCATACCGGGGTGGGCGAAACGCCCTGTCATGCCTCGACGTTGCAGTTGCTGGAGCAGTTTCGCCCGCTGATTGTAGGCAGCTCGCTGCTGCGCCTGAATGCCACGCTGAGCCAGCTTTTCAACAGTGAGGCGCGTCAGAAGCACACTTCACACACCAACGACATCCACATTCCGCAGATGAATCCGGAGAAGTTTTATAACGCTGCGGCGGCGATTGAGGCCGCGCTACTAGACCTGCAAGGCAAGCTGTTTAACCTGCCGGTCGCCGATCTGCTTGCCAGCGGCAAACAGCGTGAGCGTATTCCGGTGCTGGGTTATCTGTTCTATATCGCCGATCGCAAGCGCACCACAATGCAGTACCGCTCGGGCGATAACGCGGCGGATGGCTGGTTCCGTCTGCGTCATGAGGCGGCAATGGACAGCGCTGGCGTTCAACGGCTGGCGGAAGCGGCAGTGGAGCAGTACGGCTTTCGTGACTTCAAGCTAAAAGGCGGCGTGCTGGCAGGCGAAGCGGAAGTGGAAACGGTTGAAGCGCTACTGGCGCGGTTTCCCGGCGCGCGCGTCACTGTCGACCCCAATGCCAGCTGGTCGCTGGATGAGGCGATTCGCTTTGGTAAACAGTTGGCAGGAAAGGTGCCCTATCTGGAAGATCCCTGTGGTGCTGAGCAAGGGTATTCAGGGCGGGAAACGCTTGCCGAATTCCGTCGCGCCACGGGCGTGGCGGTCGCGACCAATATGATTGCTAACGACTGGCGCCAATTACATCATGCGCTGCAACTTAACGCCATCGACATTCCGCTTGCCGATCCGCACTTCTGGACGATGCGCAATGCCAACGTGATAGCGCAATTGTGCAACGAATGGGGGCTGACCACCGGCTGCCACTCCAATAATCATTTTGATATCTCACTGGCAATGGTGGCGCACCTGGGCGCAGCGGCGCCTGGCGATCGTCAGACCGCCTTTGATACTCACTGGATTTGGCAGGATGGCCAGCAACTGACGCATCAACCGCCGCAGATCCGCGATGGCTATCTGGAATTACCGCCAGGCCCGGGTTTTGGCATCGAATTGAATATGGAACGCGTCGAGGAGGCGCATGCGCTTTACAACGCGCTGCCGGATAAGAACCGAAACGATGCGCTGGGGATGCAATTTTTAATTGATAACTGGCGCTATGATGCCAAACGTCCGTCAATGGTTCGCTAAGGAAGCGAAATGAAGAGAATATTACGTGCGGTGGCGCTCATGGCATCGATTGCCGCCAGCGCGCCACTGCTGGCGCAAACTTTTGTCTACATATTAGAAGCCAGTGATGGCACCATCGCACGCTACGCGCTGAACGAGTAAACCGACGCGCTGCAACTGCTGGGGTGACACTGACCCAAAATCCTGCTCCATTCAGAAACAGAATTCCGGCATGATAAACACTCCCCTGAACGGAGGTGGTGCCGATGAAAAAGTCACGATTTACCGAAGAGCAGATTGTCTTTGCCCTGTAGCAGGCCGAGCTGGGGATGTCCGTACCGGACGTCTGCCGCAAGCTGGGCATCTCCGACGCCACGTTTTACACCTGGTGTAAGAAATACGGTGGCATTTCACCCTCAGAACTAAAGCACATGCGCCAGCTGGAAGAGGAAAACCTGCGTCTGAAGAAACTGGTGGCCGATCTCAGCCTCGACAAGGCTATGCTGCAGGACGTGCTGGCAAAAAAGAACTGACGCTGGCACGCCTGCGCGAATGGATCAGGGATTTACAGGCCCGATACGGTGCCAGCGAAAGACAAATCTGTTTTGCGCTATGGCTCAGCCGCAGCTCGTTCCGGTACCATTCCGTTGCGGCAGACGACAGTGCGCTGCGCCTGCGCATCAGGGAGATTACCTAAACCAGGGTTCACCATGGCTACCGCAGGGTACACGTGATGCTCAGGCGGGAAAGCTGGCGTGATAACCACAAACGCATTTGCCGCCTGTACAGTGAACAGGGCCTGTCGCTGCGCCCCAAGCGTCCACGCCGTAATAAATCCGCACAGCGGCGACAGCCGCAGCCTCAGGGGCTGTATCCGAATCACGTCTGGGGCATGGATTTTGTCTCTGATGCGTTGTTTGACGGAAGGCGACTACGCCTGCTGACGGTTATAGACCTGTACACCCGCGAATGCCTGGGGATCTGCGTGGTGCAGAATCTGCGTTCAACAGAAGTGGCGGAAATGCTGAACAGCATAGAGCTCAGGCGTCCGTTACCTCAGATGCTGAAAACCGACAACGGCTCTGAATTTGCGGGGAAAATGCTGGACAGCTGGGTGTATGAACGGGGTATCCGTATCGACTTCTCACGCCCCAGAACGCCGACGGACAATGCGACGGTAGAGTCCTTCAACGGCAGGCTGCGACAGGAATGTCTGAACGAGAGCTGGTTCATGTCCCTGGAGGATGCGCGGTGCAAAATCGAAGCCTGGCGCATACACTATAACCAAAGTCGTCCCCATTCTGCGCTGGGCTGGATGACCCCCTCCGAATTTGCCGTAAAATCTGCCGGTTGCCAGAATATGCAGCCAGAATGAAGCCAGTTATTCCTGATTATGAATGGATCACATACGGGGAGCGGTTCAACAAACCGACATTATGGACTGACGGTTGTATCTAATACCGGGGGCAGGTCAAATCCTCTATGAGCTGTGAGTTCAACTGATGGATGCAACACACTGATTGAACCGTTCTGCGGGTGATTCATAGTCTAGCGTTTTTCTCGGTCTTTCGTTGAGCTGTCTGGCAACGCTGTTTAGTCTCTGCTGGCTGTGAATCGATAAGTCAGTTCTCTTTGGAAAATATTGTCTGAGCAACCTATTCGTATTTTCATTTGAGCCACCTGCCAGGGAGATTGAGGATCACAGAAGTAAATCTGGATGTCTGTAGCTACAGTAAATCGGGTGTGGCTGGTCATTTCAGCTCCTCGATCCCAGGTTAATGTTTTATAAAGCTCAACAGGTAATCCCCGGGCTTGCCTGATGAGTGCAGATATAACGGTTATGGTCTTGTTGTCCCTGATTTTGGCCAACATAACAAAGCGGGAATGGCGTTCTACGAGGGTGACGATACAGGAGTTTTTCGAGCCCTGGATCAGGTCACCTTCCCAGTGACCCGGTATGGCTCTGTCTGCGGCTTCAGGTGGCCTCTCGCTTATCTGTACCGCATTCGAGATTGATCCTAATCCTTTCCCTTTAAGCGATGACGTTCTGGATCTACGCACGGCTCTTCCGCTTCGGAGGCATTGCTGCAGTTCTTTTTTTAATGCCCCCCGAGTTTGTATGAAAAGCGTTTTATATATCGTTTCATGTAACACATGCATTTCCTGATTATCCGGATAACAGCGTTTCAGCCAACCGGCGATTTGTTCCGGCGACCAGTCCTGATGCATCTTCTCTGCGATGATTTTACAAAGTGTAGGTCTTTCAATTAGCTTGCAAGGTTTTGGTCTCAGAGCATTTTCCCACGCAGCAGCATCCGCTTTTGATGCACGATATTGTTTTGCACCACCGTGCCTCTTAATCTCGCGGCTAATCGTTGAGGGAGCTCTCGATAGTTTGTTTGCGATCGCTCTGATGCTGATTTTTGCTACAAGCGCTCTGGATATTTCCTCTCTTTCATCAAGTGAAAGCGCTAACGGGTGCCGCTTTCCGACAGGGGGACGGTATCCACCAGTCTGGTGGATAGTGGGCATAATAGAAGAATGATATCTGTCGAACATTCTGGCGATATCATGCACGGAATCACCTTGTTTGTATCTGTCTTGGATAATCGCTTTCTGTTCCGACGTTTAGTAAATCCGCGTTCTTCGTTTCATGGCAACGTCCCCCTTGATTAAGGATAGCGTTGCATCGACCCGTTGAACTCACAGCAAAAAGCGAACAAACCGCTTTTTGCTAACAAGTCTTATTGGCCTCAGTCAGTACTATTTTTATAGCAGGTACGACCGCACAAGTAGGCTTCCCAGCGCCACAATTAGGGAACATTGAATGCCTATAAACAGATTTATTTAACCCACAACTAATGGTGGTCATTTTGGTGGTCTTGACAGGATGAAGATTCAAGTTTAGCTTCCTTATTAGCCAGTTACTGGCAAAGGTGATCCCAGTCAGAGGAGCCAAATTTGAAAAGCCTGCTTTTGAAGCAGGCTTTTTGCTTTTCTGCGTCGGGTAGAATTGTCAGCTGGCGGCTGCGCCTGACCCGACCTACAAACCAGCGGACCGTTGATCGTCAAATAAAAAAGGCTCCCTGTCACCAGAGAGCCTTTTTCACAATTCGCTGCGATTATTCGCTTTTAGCTTCGGCGTTTTTGATTTCGCCCATCACTTTCAGCTTTTTGGAGATGTCGCGACGCTCTTTGGACAGCTCGGCATTTTTGATGATGTAATCATCAACGCGGTCTTCATAGTCGCTCTTCATGCTGGCGATGATGCCCTGAATAGCTTCAACGCTCATGCCCGGCTTGATGTAGTCGCTCAGGTTGTCGAGCAGCAGAACACGTTTCTGGTTGTCACGGATCTTCTTCTCAACGTCCTGGATTTCACGCTGCAGTTTGTTTTTGCGGCGGAACAGGCGGACGAATTCCAGAACATCCTGGAACGAAGGCTTGATAGTTTCCATTTTTTACACCCCTGATAATGTGAGATTCGGATTCGTTAAAGCAACCGCTGTAACAATAACCTTACTGACAGCAGCTGCGAATGACAATGGCTATATCGTTTAAAGCTATCATAACCCCAATTGCTGCTGAATCGAAGCAGCAGGCGTCACATCCGCGTTTTATTTGCGCAGCGCCCGACAAATCAGGTGCGATAGCAGCTCAAGCTGTCGCGCCAGCTCCAGGCTCAGCCAGACATAGCCGTGAATGGGCGTTTCCGCCACGTTATCGCCCTGCCGCTCGTTGATTAACTGCTTCAGTTCCGCCACGATTTCATTGAGACGCTCGCTGTTCGCCAGAACGGGCTGCGGGTTGCCTTCATAGAGCGCATGGGCGATGGTCAGCAGGGTCTGCTGCGTCATCATCTGCGTCTCTTTGAGGGTCTGGGCGTTAAGCATCAACAGATGGCTGGGACGCGTGGCCCAGTGCGCGTTGATTTGCAGTTCAAGCATGCACACCAGATTGCGGCTGACCGTCTGGATAGCTTCGAAAATCGCTTTCTGAATATGGGTCTCTTTACTGGCTGGTACTATCAGGCCGCGCATTTTGACCACGTCGTTGAGGATGGTTTGCAGATGCTTTTCCAGCCGGGGACGCTCAACCAGATTCGGTGAAAACCCCGCCTGGTAAACGCGGTTAAACGCCGTGACGTAGTTAGCCATCTGGATACGCCAGTGCAGAAAAGCCCGCTGCGGCCAGATGCCGGTAAACAGCATGGCGAGCAGCGAGCCCAGAATAACATCCCCGCTTCGCCACATCGCCGTGGTCATATCCCCTGCTGGCGCGCCGACCACGACCGCGAGAGTAATACCAATCAGCAGCGCCTGATAAGGACGTTTGCCCAGCGCCAGCCAGCCGCACAGGAACATGGCGGCACCGCACCATGCCAGCATCACTGGAAATGAGATGAGCTCAAGCTTCAGGGCAATCAGCCCCAGGGCAGAGCCAAGCACGGTACCACCTATTCGCTCGAAGGCGCGCGGGACAACGTTTCCCCAAAATGAGATTGGCCCCATCACCACCACCAGCGTGATCAGCGGCCACGTTCCTTCCGGTATATCCAGTAACCTGACCAGTACAAAGGTCAACACGAACGCCAGCGCGATGCGACACCCGTGCACCACGCGGTAATGTTTATATAAGCGAATTTCAAAAGGGGTTAATGATTTGTCGGGACGCACACCCGCTCTCCAGCAACACGGCAAATCACAATTGTACTGTGTTTTCAGCCGGGCGGATCGCTCCCGGCTGAAAAACCCTTCATTGAGCAGGCTTAAACCGTTTTGTGCTCAACCGCGATAAACATTTCAATATCCCAGTAGCCGTCCGCGTTGCCATCATTGAGATAGCGCTCAAAGCAGGGCTTAAGCGCCATCTGGTATTTATTATCCTGCAGCAGGGAATTAAAGAACTGATACCACGGGGTTGCAAAGTCGTAGTTTTCCACGCGCGCCGTCGCCACGGCATAATCACCGGCCGCGATTTCGGTCATCATCACCCCTTCGCTGTTTTCCGGGATGACGAAATCATCCGGTACGGTAACGGCCGTATCGCAGCGCAGTTTTTCTGCCGGAACCTCATCGGGGTTATCGTAATAGACCGCCACCCACTCCAGCGGCTCAATGTGACGCCCGTCTACCCACATGACCAGCTGTTCAAAGCCCTGCTTGACCGTTTTTTCCCACGGCCCAATAAGATGAAAACCCGCAATCTTACGTTTCTGTTGCTGCTTGATGCTGTAGTCCATGCTGCCTCCGATTAGCACTGTATATTTATACACTATAAAGCAGGATTTCTATTATCGGCAAACGAGGAGTGTTTATTATGTGAGCAGACTCGCAACCCTGCCAGTCTGCCCATCAGCGGTTAAAGCGTGTGGTGAAGATAATCGCTCAGGCGTGAGAATACGCCTCCCTTATCAACGGCTTCCAGAGTGACCAGAGGCCAGTGCGCCACGACCTTGTCGCGGTCATAGAGCTGGATCTCCCCGACCCGCTGATGCGCGGCAATCGGTGCTTCCAGCTCTTTTTTATCCAGCACGTATTTGGCTTTGATGTTCGGTACTTCCGCTTTCGGCAGGGCCAGCCAGAAGTCCTGGTCGGTGCCCAGTTTCACCTGTTCTTTATCGCCGTACCAGATACGCTCTGTTCCCACTTTTTTACCGTTATGCAGGATCTGCACCGTATCGAAGTTCTGTTGTCCCCAGTGCAGGAGCTTACGCGCCTGGTCCTCGCGCCCTTTCGGGCTGTCCGCGCCCATCACTACCGCAATCAAACGACGCTGACCGTCCACCGCGGAGGCAATAAGGTTAAAGCCTGCTCCTGAGGTATGCCCCGTTTTCAGGCCGTCCACGTTCATGGTTTTATCCCACAGCAGGCCGTTACGGTTTTGCTGGGTGATGCCGTTCCAGGTGAGACTCTTTTCGCTGTACATATGATAAAACTCGGGCTCACCGTGGATAATGGCCCGGGAGAGCACGGCCAGGTCATAGGCCGAGCTGTGCTGGCCCGGCGCGTCCAACCCGTGGACGGTTTCAAAGTGCGTATCACGCAGGTTCAGCTTCTGCACGTAGTCGTTCATCATCTTCACAAACTGCGGCTGTCCGCCCGCCACGTGATCGGCCAGCGCCACGCAGGCATCGTTGCCGGAATCGACAATCAGACCGCGGCTTAAATCACGCACGGTGACGCGATCGCCCTCTTTCAGAAACATCAGCGACGAACCGTCAAACACCGGGTTCCCTTTTGCCCACGCGTCACGCCCTACGGTGACAATGTCATCCGGCGAAATGCGATGGCTGTCAATGGCCCGATCCACCACATAGCCCGTCATCAGCTTGGTGAGGCTCGCCGGGTTACGTTGCTGATGTTCGTTGCCCGCCGTTAAAATTTGACCAGTCGTGTAATCCATCAGCACCCAGGAGCCAGCCTGAATGGCCGGAGGCTGCGGCGAAAAATCCAGTGGTTCGGCCGCAAAAGCAGATGAGACACTCGAAGCGAGTAAAGAAACAGCAATAAACAGACGGCGTTTCAACGGTATATCCTCAGGTCATTAAAAATCGATGACCTTTTTACGGGACTTCTGATGTCGTTACCTGGCTTAATTGCAAAAAAATGTGACAGAACGCAGGTTTTACGCGGAAGCGGTCTCGCAAATTTGCGACGCGGCGGCGCTTTTTATTCGGTCTGACCCGCACGATCGTTTACCATAGTGACGTCATTTTTTAACAGGATGGTATTACTGGTGTCTGACTCTGCCGCACGCCCGACTTTTTTATTCCACGACTACGAAACCTTTGGCACGCATCCGGCGCTGGACCGACCGGCGCAGTTTGCCGCCATCCGCACCGATGACGAATTCAACATCATTGGCGAGCCTGAGGTCTTTTACTGTAAACCGGCTGATGACTACCTGCCGCAGCCCGGCGCGGTAATGGTCACCGGGATCACGCCGCAGAAAGCACGGGAAAAAGGCGTTAACGAAGCAGAGTTCGCCCGCCGCATCCACGATCTGTTTACCGTGCCTAATACCTGCGTGGTCGGTTACAACAACATCCGCTTCGATGATGAAGTGACGCGCAATATCTTCTATCGCAACTTCTACGATCCGTACGCCTGGAGCTGGCAGAACCGCAATTCACGCTGGGATCTGCTCGACATCATGCGCGCCTGTTATGCCCTGCGCCCTGAAGGCATTAACTGGCCGGAAAATGAGGAAGGGCTAACCAGCTTCCGGCTGGAACACCTGACGCGCGCCAACGGCATCGAGCACAGCAATGCCCACGATGCGATGGCAGACGTTTATGCCACCATTGCCATGGCGAAGCTGGTGAAAACCGCACAGCCCCGGCTGTTTGAATATCTGCTGAGCCACCGAAGCAAGCAGAAGCTCATGACCCTTATCGACGTACCGCAGATGAAGCCCCTGGTGCATATCTCCGGCATGTTTGGCGCCTGGCGCGGCAATACCAGCTGGGTTGCGCCGCTGGCGTGGCACCCGGATAACCGTAATGCGGTTATCATGGTGGACCTGGCGGGCGATATTTCGCCGCTGCTGGAGCTTGACAGCGATACCCTGCGCGAACGGCTTTACACCCCGAAAAATGAACTCGGGGATCTGCCTGCGGTGCCGGTTAAGCTGGTGCACATCAATAAATGTCCGGTGCTGGCGCAGGCGAACACGCTGCGTCCGGAAGATGCCGACAGGCTGGGCATTAACCGTCAGCACTGCCTGGATAACCTGAAAGTGCTTCGCGATAACCCGCAGGTGCGCGAGAAAGTGGTCGCCATCTTCGCCGAGGCGGAGTCGTTCGTGCCGTCCGAAAACGTGGATGCCCAGCTCTACAACGGCTTCTTCAGCGATGCCGACCGCGCAGCCATGAATATTGTTCTGCAAACCGAGCCGCGTAACTTACCTGCGCTGGACATCACCTTCGCCGATAAGCGCATCGAAAAGCTGATGTTTAACTACCGGGCGCGCAATTATCCCGGCACGCTGGATGAAGCAGAACAGGCGCGCTGGCTGCAGCACCGTCGAAACGTGTTTACGCCAGAGTATCTGCAGCATTACGCGCAGGAGCTTGAGTCGTTATACAACCAATATGAAGGCAACGCAGAAAAACAGATCCTGTTAAAAGCCCTGTTCCAGTACGCGCAAGAGATAGTCTGAAGTGAGATATAAAAAAACCGGAGACAAGGTCTCCGGTTTTTTTTTTGACGTTAAGACTTAAGCAACGTCTTCGTACTGAGGAACCGGGTTACGGAAGCTCTTCGTGACACAGGCCAGGTACACCAGGCCGATACCTGCCCAAATCAGGCCAAGCACCATAGAGCTCTCTTCCAGGTTAACCCACAGCGCGCCCACGGTCAGGGCACCGCACATCGGCAGGAACAGATACTGGAAGTGATCTTTCAGCGTCTTGTTACGCTTTTCACGGATCCAGAACTGAGAGATAACCGACAGGTTAACAAAGGTGAACGCCACCAGCGCACCGAAGTTAATCAGCGCCGTTGCCATCACCAGGTCAAAGTTAATCGCCAGAAGCGCGATCGCACCGACCAGGATAATGTTCATCGCCGGGGTACGCCAGGTTGGATGCACGTAGCCGAAGAAGCTTTTCGGGAATACGCCATCACGACCCATTACGTACATCAGACGCGCAACGCCTGCATGCGCGGCCATACCGGACGCCAGTACGGTGATGGTGGAGAAGATCAGCGCGCCGACCTGGAACGCTTTACCCGCCACATAGAGCATGATTTCCGGCTGAGACGCATCCGGATCCTTGAAGCGCGAGATATCCGGGAAGTACAGCTGCAGGAAATAGGTCGAGAAAATAAAGATCAGACCGCCAATCAGCGCCGTCAGGAAGATGGCACGCGGGATCACGCGCTCTGCATCCTTCGTTTCCTCAGACAGGTTGCTAATCCCGTCGAAACCGGTAAAGGAGAAGCACAGAATCGTCGCCCCGGTAATCATCGGGATCACATGCGCATCACCAGACCAGAACGGTTTGCTGCTCGCCAGGGTGCCCGCGCCTTCGCCGTGGAATACGCCATAGATCACCATGCCAAGAATCACGGCAATCAGGACAACCTGAAGCACAACGATAACGGAGTTAAAGTTGGCAACGGACTTGATGCTGCGCAGGTTAAAGGCAGTCATAAAGGCTACCAGCGCCACGACGAAGATCCACGAGGGAATCGATGGCACCAGCGCTTCAAAATAGATTTTTGCCAGCAGAATGTTGATCATCGGCGCGAACAGGTAGTCGAGCAGCGAAGACCAGCCCACCATAAAGCCAACCGTCGGGCTGATAGATTTCTGGGCATAGGTGTAGGCGGAACCTGCAGACGGATAGCGACGCACCAGTTTACCGTAGCTCAGCGCGGTAAAGAGGATCGCAATCAGCGCAAAGCCGTAAGCCGTCGGCACATGACCGTCAGTGAGGCCCGATACGATACCGAATGTATCGAACAGCGTCATCGGTTGCATATAGGCAAGGCCCATCATAACAACCGGAATCAACGTAAGCGTTTTACGTAATTCCACGCGAGAGGTGTTTGGAGTTGCGTTATGCGACATAGTTATTCTCCTTTACGGTGATAACCGCCACGTAAGCGAAAAATTGCCCCATTTCTTTCTTCCTCAGCGACAACAACTGTCGGATTTTAGTAAATATCTATCCGGTACGAAGCCCGGCCTCTTGGTTTTTAGTTTCGTTTCGTACATGCAAAAAAAAATAACCGACGCCTTTTATATCGTCGATTATTCATTTGGTTGCAGCGGCGGCATTTTGCCCCACATCGGATACAAAAGGCAATACTTTGCAACGCACCGGGTCATTTTCTTTTTTCTAACTGGCTGATTTCTCGGCGCTCCCCTGAGAGTAAACTGCAGCGATAGCACTATTTGCTAAAATTTCGTCCCGCCACCAGGCGCTGGCCAGCCCGGCGGTTTGTTCATTCCAGCCGACCCACACCGATTCGTTACTGCTTTGCGCAAGCACCTGTTTTTCAACAAGCGCACCGCTATCAATAAAGCGCTGCGCCAGATAGCGCGGCAAATAGCCGCAGCCCAGACCGCTAATTTGCAGCTCCAGCTTGGTTTTAAAGTCAAAAACGGTAATGGCCTCCTGCTCATCCAGCAGCTGCGAGGAAACCGCACATTCGGGGCGCGAGCTGTCCCCGACTACTATTGCGCGGTACCCCTTAATAACGCGGCGGTTAAGAGGCTCAGGCTCCTGAGCCAGCGGATGATGGGGCGCCACGGCAAATACCTGCTCCAGCACGCCCAGGCGGGCAAAACCAAAGTCACTCAACTGGGGAGGCTCATGCAGGGCACCGACAAAGATGTCCGCCCTGCCCTGGGTTAAAGCCTCCCAGGAGCCGCCCAGCACCCCGTTGATGAAGATCAGCCGGGTGACGCTGTGATGCTGGTAAAACGCTTCAATGAGCGGCGTCAGCAGAGAAAACGGAAAGGTATCATCCACGCCAATCACCAGCTCATTCTCCCATCCCTGATGGAGCTTGACGGCCTGCTTTTCCAGCTCGCGAACGGTATGAAGAACGTCACGACCTTTTTCCAGCAGCATCTGCCCGGTGCGGGTAAACCGCGCGCGGTGCCCGGAGCGATCGAGGATCTGTATGTTAAGATCGCTTTCCAGTTTTTGAACGGTGTAGCTCAGGGCCGAAGGGGTTTTGTAAAGCTTTGCCGAGGCAGCCGCAAAGCTCCCCTCTTTTTCCAGTGCATCCAGAATAATAAGAACATCCAGCAGCGGTTTCATGCTCGCCCCCTTCTGGTGTGCGATTGTCTCCGCTGCGGGGTTTATTCCATGGGCATCACCAGCGGATCGGGATACTGATACTCAAACCCCAGCTCATGGCAAATGCGATTGCCATCAACAATTTTGCCTTTACTTTCGTTCTTTGCCTCACCAAAAACCGGCGGAGCCAACCCAAGCTGGCGTGCCATGAGCGGGTAAAACGTGCTGCGCGCCGGATGAGACGGTGCACATATATTATAGATGTGTCCGCCTTTTGGAGCCTGTAAGAGTAGCTCAATCGCGCCAATAACATCTTCAAGATGCACAAGATTCACGCCATGTTGACCGTCTGGTGCCGTCTTACCGGCAAAGAAGCGCCCCGGATGACGCCCCGGGCCAACCAGCCCCGCCAGACGAACGATATCGACCTGCGTGCCGGGAAGGTTATGCAGCCAGTCTTCCAGCTCTTTCAGGACCTGACCGCTCGCGGTTACGGGACGGCGCTCGGAACTCTCTTTCACCACGCCCTCAGCATCGCCATAAACCGACGTCGAGCTGGTAAAAATTATGCGCGGGACGTGATGCGCCAGCGCGCTGTCGACAATCTCCTGCATCGCCTGCAGGTAGAATGATTCGCCCGGGCCACTGCGCCGTGCGGGTAGCGTAATCACCAGCGCATCTACGTTCATCAGCGTGTCCAGATCGTCCGCATCACACACCAGCTCCGGCTCCAGACGCAGTTCAACGCCATCAATACCGCACATGCGTGCCGCTTCGACCCCATCCCGGGTGGTCTTGCTCCCGGTCACCTGCCAGCCTTTCGCGGCTAATGACATCGCCAGCGGCATTCCCAGCCATCCTAAACCGACAATCGCGACCTTTTTCATGCGAATTCTCCTGACTCTCACTCGTCTTTCATAAGGCTACGCCAGCCCGGCAGAACACACAATTCATAGCATCAATATGAAATGAATTAATGATCAAAAAAAGCCCTTGCAATATGTCGTACAACTGGTTTAGGTTAAAAGACATCAAATGAATAAGCATTCATCGAGAATTTATATGACACGCGTTCAATTTAAACACCACCATCATCACCATCATCCTGACTAGTCTTTCAGGCGATGTGTGCTGGAAGACGTTTGGATCTTCCAGTGGTGCATGAACGCATGAAAAAGCCCCCGGAAGATCTTCTTCCGGGGGCTTTTTTTTGGACCAAATTCAGACAGGTTAAAACAGGTTAACGAGGAATAAAGAATGTTAGATAACTCACGTTTACGCATAGCTATTCAAAAATCAGGCCGTTTGAGTGACGATTCACGCGAACTGCTGGCCCGCTGCGGGATCAAAATCAACCTGCACACCCAGCGCCTGATTGCTCTGGCTGAAAACATGCCGATCGACATTCTGCGCGTGCGTGATGACGATATTCCCGGCCTTGTGATGGACGGCGTCGTTGACCTCGGCATCATCGGTGAAAACGTGCTGGAAGAAGAGCTGCTGACCCGCCGCGCGCAGGGTGAAGACCCGCGTTACTTCACCCTGCGTCGTCTGGACTTCGGCGGCTGCCGCCTGTCGCTGGCCACGCCGGTTGATGAAGCGTGGGACGGCCCGGCCGCGCTGAACGGCAAACGTATCGCCACCTCTTACCCTCACCTGTTGAAGCGTTATCTCGACCAGAAAGGCGTGCAGTTTAAATCCTGCCTGCTGAACGGCTCCGTTGAAGTTGCACCGCGTGCGGGTCTGGCGGACGCCATCTGTGACCTCGTCTCGACCGGCGCGACGCTGGAAGCGAACGGTCTGCGCGAAGTGGAAGTGATTTACCGCTCTAAAGCGTGCCTGATTCAGCGCGACGGCGAGATGGCCGACGCCAAACAGCAGTTGATCGACAAGCTGCTGACCCGTATTCAGGGCGTGATTCAGGCGCGTGAGTCCAAATACATCATGATGCACGCCCCAACCGAGCGTCTGGATGAAGTGATTGCCCTGCTGCCGGGCGCTGAGCGACCAACCATCCTGCCGCTGGCTGGCGATCAGCAGCGCGTGGCGATGCACATGGTGAGCAGCGAAACCCTGTTCTGGGAAACCATGGAAAAACTGAAGGCGCTGGGCGCAAGCTCCATCCTGGTGCTGCCAATTGAGAAGATGATGGAGTAATGGCCATGAGCTTCAACACAATCATCGACTGGAATAATTGTAGCGACGAGCAACAGCGCGAGCTGCTGATGCGCCCGGCAATTTCCGCCTCTGAAAGCATCTCTCGCACCGTGGCGGAGATCCTGGATAACGTTAAAGCCCGCGGCGATGACGCCCTGCGTGAATACAGCGTGAAGTTTGATAAGACGGAAGTCGGCGCATTGCAGGTTACGGAGCAGGAAATCATTGATGCCAGTAATCGTCTCGGTGACGATATCAAGCAGGCGATGGCCGTCGCGGTGAAAAATATTGATACCTTCCACACCGCGCAGAAGCTGCAGACCGTGGATGTCGAAACCCTGCCCGGCGTGCGCTGCCAGCAGGTGACGCGCCCGGTGGCGTCAGTGGGGCTTTATATCCCTGGTGGTTCAGCGCCGCTGTTTTCGACCGTATTAATGCTCGCCACGCCGGCGCGTATCGCCGGATGCCAGAAAGTAGTGCTGTGCTCTCCGCCACCGATCGCCGATGAGATCCTCTACGCGGCAAAACTCTGCGGCGTACAGGCGGTCTATAAAGTGGGCGGCGCGCAGGCGATTTCCGCCCTGGCGTTCGGGACGGAGTCCATTCCTAAGGTCGACAAAATTTTTGGCCCGGGCAATGCGTATGTGACCGAAGCCAAGCGTCAGGTCAGCCAGCGTCTCGACGGCGCTGCCATCGATATGCCTGCCGGTCCGTCTGAAGTGCTGGTCATTGCCGACAGCGGCGCAACGCCGGACTTCGTGGCCTCCGACCTGCTTTCACAGGCGGAACACGGCCCGGACTCGCAGGTCATCCTGCTGACGCCGGATGCCGATATGGCGAAACGCGTGGGCGAAGCCGTTGAACGCCAGCTTGCCGACCTGCCCCGCGCCGACACGGCACGTCAGGCGTTAGCGGCCAGCCGCCTGATTGTGGCGCGCGATCTCGAGCAGTGCATCGCCATCTCCAACCAGTACGGCCCGGAACACCTGATTATTCAGACCCGCAGCGCGCGCGATCTGGTCGACAGCATCACCAGCGCGGGCTCGGTGTTCCTCGGCGACTGGTCACCGGAGTCCGCGGGGGATTACGCCTCCGGCACCAACCACGTGCTGCCAACGTATGGCTACACCTCTACCTGTTCCAGCCTCGGCCTGGCGGATTTCCAGAAACGCATGACCGTGCAGGAACTCTCCCGTGACGGGTTTGCCTCACTGGCTTCTACTATTGAAACCCTGGCCGCCGCTGAGCGTCTGACTGCCCACAAAAACGCCGTGACGCTGCGCGTTGCCGCCCTGAAGGAGCAAGCATGAACATTGAAGAATTAGCCCGCGAAAATGTCCGCCGCCTGACGCCTTACCAGTCTGCGCGTCGTCTGGGCGGAAACGGGGACGTCTGGCTGAACGCCAACGAATTCCCGACTGCGGTGCAGTTTGAGCTGTCGCAGCAAACGCTGAACCGCTATCCGGAATGTCAGCCAAAAGCGGTGATTGAAAACTACGCCCGGTACGCGGGTGTGAAGCCGGAGCAGGTACTGGTCAGCCGCGGCGCGGATGAGGGCATTGAGCTGCTGATCCGCGCGTTCTGCGAGCCGGGCAAAGACGCGGTGATGTACTGCCAGCCCACGTACGGAATGTACAGCGTCAGCGCCGAAACCTTCGGCGTGGCGTGCCGCAACGTCCAGGCGCTGGAGAACTGGCAGCTCGATTTACAGGGCATTGCCGACAATCTCGACGGCGTGAAGGTCGTCTTCGTCTGCAGCCCAAATAACCCCACCGGGCAGATTATTAACCCGCAGGATATCCGCACCCTGCTGGAGATGACCCGTGGTAAAGCGCTGGTGGTGGCCGACGAGGCCTACATCGAGTTCTGCCCGCAGGCGACGCTGACGGGCTGGCTGGAAGAGTATCCGCATCTCGTTGTGCTGCGCACGTTGTCAAAAGCCTTCGCCCTCGCGGGCCTGCGCTGCGGGTTTACGCTGGCGAATAAAGAGGTCATCGACCTGCTGCTGAAAGTGATCGCCCCGTACCCGCTCTCAACGCCGGTTGCCGATATTGCGGCACAGGCGCTGACGCCTCAGGGTATCAACGCGATGCGCGAACGCGTGGCGCAGATCCTGGAGGAACGTCAGTACCTTGTCACCGCGCTGAAAGACATCCCTTGCGTCGAGCAGGTGTTCGACTCGGAAACCAACTACATCCTGGCGCGCTTCACCGCCTCCAGTGCCGTATTTAAATCTTTATGGGATCAGGGCATTATCTTACGAGACCAGAATAAACAACCTTCCCTGAGTGGCTGTTTACGTATCACCGTAGGCACCCGCGCAGAGAGCCAGCGCGTCATTGACGCCCTGAAAGCGGAGAAAGTATGACCCAGAAGATCCTTTTCATCGATCGTGACGGCACCCTTATTTCGGAGCCACCAGCCGATTTCCAGGTCGATCGTTTCGACAAGCTGGCTTTTGAACCGGACGTGATCCCGGTGCTGCTTAAGCTTCAGAAAGCGGGCTATAAGCTGGTAATGATTACCAACCAGGACGGTCTGGGTACGGACAGTTTCCCGCAGGCGGACTTTGACGGCCCGCATAACCTGATGATGCAGGTGCTGACCTCTCAGGGCGTGGTATTTGATGAAGTGCTGATTTGCCCGCACATGCCAGCCGACGAGTGCGACTGCCGTAAGCCAAAGGTGAAGCTGGTTGAGCGCTATCTGGCCGAAGATATGCTGGATAAAACCAACAGCTACGTCATCGGCGATCGCATCACCGATATTACGCTGGCGGAAAACATGGGCATCGCGGGGCTGCGCTACGATCGTAACGACCTTAACTGGGCAAAGATTGGCGAGCAACTGACAAAACGCGACCGCTATTCCCACGTTGAGCGTAACACCAAAGAGACGCAGATTGATGTAAAAGTCTGGCTGGACCGTGAAGGCGGCAGCAAGATCCACACCGGCGTCGGTTTCTTTGACCACATGCTGGACCAGATTGCCACCCACGGCGGTTTCCGCATGGAGATCGCGGTAAAAGGCGACCTTTATATTGACGATCACCACACCGTGGAAGATACCGGCCTGGCGCTGGGTGAAGCCCTGAAGCTGGCGCTCGGCGACAAGCGCGGCATCAACCGTTTCGGCTTCGTCCTGCCGATGGACGAGTGCCTGGCGCGCTGCGCCATGGACATCTCGGGTCGTCCGCACCTGGAATACAAAGCTGATTTCACCTACCAGCGCGTCGGCGATCTCAGCACCGAAATGGTGGAGCACTTCTTCCGTTCCCTGTCCTACACCATGGGACTGACGCTGCACCTGAAAACCAAAGGCAAAAACGATCACCACCGCGTGGAGAGCCTGTTTAAAGCCTTTGGCCGTACGCTTCGCCAGGCGATCCGCGTGGAAGGCGATGCCCTGCCCTCGTCGAAAGGAGTGTTGTAATGAACGTGGTGATTCTGGATACCGGATGCGCCAACCTCAACTCCGTGAAATCGGCCATCGCGCGCCACGGCTATGAGCCGGTGGTGAGCCGCGATCCGGACATTGTATTGCGCGCTGACAAGCTTTTCCTACCGGGCGTTGGCACCGCGCAGGCGGCGATGGATCAGATCCACGCCCGCGAGCTGGTCGATCTTATCAAGGCCTGTACCCAGCCGGTGCTGGGGATTTGCCTGGGCATGCAGCTTCTTGGCCGCCGCAGCGAAGAGAGCAACGGCGTTGACCTGCTGGGCATTATCGACGAAGACGTACCGAAAATGACCGACCACGGCCTGCCTCTGCCGCATATGGGCTGGAACCGCGTGTACGCCAAAGCGGGTGACCGGCTGTTTCGCGGCATCGAAGACGGCGCGTACTTTTACTTCGTGCACAGTTACGCCATGCCGGTGAACGTCAATACCATCGCCCAGTGCACTTACGGCGAGGCGTTTACCGCGGCGGTGCAGAAAGACAATTTCTTCGGCGTGCAGTTTCACCCGGAACGCTCTGGCGCCGCGGGCGCGCAGCTGCTGAAAAACTTCCTGGAGATGTGATGATTATTCCCGCTTTAGATTTAATCGACGGCACGGTTGTCCGTCTTCATCAGGGCGATTACGGTCAACAGCGCGACTACGGAAAGGACCCGCTACCGCGCCTGCAGGATTATGCCGCCCAGGGTGCACAGGTGCTGCATCTGGTGGATTTAACGGGCGCGAAAGATCCGGCGAAGCGCCAGATCCCGCTGCTGAAAAAACTGGTTGCTGGTGTTGACGTGCCCGTGCAGGTCGGCGGCGGCGTGCGCACCGAAGACGACGTGGCGGCTCTGCTGGATGCGGGCGTGGCGCGCGTGGTGGTCGGTTCAACCGCCGTGAAAGAGCCTGAGACGGTGAAGGGCTGGTTCCGCCGCTTTGGCGCCGACGCGCTGGTACTGGCGCTGGACGTGCGCATTGACGAACAGGGTAATAAGCAGGTGGCGGTCAGCGGCTGGCAGGAAAACTCCGGCGTAACGCTGGAAGCGCTGGTCGAGACGTATCTCCCTGTGGGCCTGAAGCACGTGCTGTGCACGGACATCTCGCGCGACGGCACGCTGGCGGGTTCCAACGTTTCTTTATACGAAGAAGTTTGCGCCCGTTATCCGCAGGTGGCATTCCAGTCATCTGGCGGCATCGGTGACTTAGCCGATATCGCCGCGCTGCGCGGAACGGGGGTACAGGGCGTGATTGTGGGCCGGGCCCTGCTGGAAGGTAAATTTACGGTGACGGAGGCGATTCAATGCTGGCAAAACGGATAATTCCTTGTCTTGACGTGCGCGATGGTCAGGTTGTGAAAGGCGTGCAGTTCCGCAACCACGAGATCATTGGCGATATCGTCCCGCTGGCAAAACGCTATGCCGATGAAGGCGCTGACGAACTGGTCTTCTATGATATCACCGCCTCCAGCGATGGCCGCGTGGTCGATAAAAGCTGGGTCGCGCGCGTGGCGGAAGTGATTGATATTCCGTTCTGCGTGGCGGGCGGGATTAAGTCTGCTGATGACGCCGCCAAAATTCTCTCTTTTGGCGCCGACAAGATTTCCATCAACTCCCCTGCTCTGGCCGAGCCGGAACTGATTACCCGCCTGGCCGATCGCTTTGGCGTGCAGTGCATAGTGGTAGGGATTGATACCTGGTTCGACGCCGCGACCGGCAAATATCACGTTAACCAATATACCGGCGATGAAAGCCGGACGCGCGTGACGCAGTGGGAAACGCTCGACTGGGTGCAGGAAGTGCAGAAGCGCGGCGCAGGTGAGATTGTGCTGAACATGATGAACCAGGACGGCGTGCGTAACGGTTACGATCTCGAGCAGCTGAAGAAAGTTCGCACGGTGTGCCACGTTCCGCTGATTGCCTCCGGCGGCGCGGGCACCATGGAACACTTCCTGGAAGCTTTCCGCGATGCGAACGTCGACGGTGCGCTGGCCGCGTCCGTGTTCCACAAACAGATTATCAATATTGGCGAGTTAAAAACGTACCTGGCCGACCAGGGCGTGGAGATCAGGGTATGTTAACAGAGCAACAACAGGCGCAGCTGGACTGGGAAAAAACTGACGGATTACTGCCGGTGGTTGTACAGCATGCCGTCTCAGGCGAAGTGCTGATGCTGGGATACATGAACCAGGACGCGCTGGCAAAAACAATCGACAGCGGCAAAGTGACGTTTTTCTCGCGCACGAAGCAGCGCCTGTGGACCAAGGGGGAAACTTCGGGTCATTACCTGAACGTGGTCAGCATGACGCCTGACTGCGATAACGACACCCTGCTGGTGCTGGCAAACCCAATCGGCCCAACCTGCCATAAAGGCACCAGCAGCTGCTTCGGCGAGGCGAGCCACCAGTGGCTGTTCCTGTACCAGCTTGAGCAACTCCTGGCGGAGCGTAAATCCGCGGATCCTGAGAGCTCCTATACCGCGAAGCTGTATGCCAGCGGGACTAAGCGTATTGCGCAGAAGGTGGGTGAAGAAGGCGTTGAGACGGCGCTGGCCGCGACAGTACACGACCGGGAAGAGTTGACGAATGAAGCGTCGGATTTGATGTATCACCTGCTGGTGCTGCTGCAGGATCAGGAGCTGGATTTGACGGCGGTGATTGAGAATCTTCGAAAGCGTCATAAATAAAAAAACCGGGGAATTTCCCCGGTTTTTTTTAATCTGCAAATCAGGCTTTTGGTTTGTAGTTTCGCAGTGCGTTACGCGCCAGTACCACTACAGAACCCATCATCAAGCCCAGCAGCACGGCAAGAGTCAGAATGATTGGTTTTTTGGGGCTGTCACGATGTACAGGCAGATTTGGTTTCATAACGTAACGGTAGACGTGGATAGTATCCGGGTTTACGTTCAGATTTTGAATATCCAGCAAGTTTTGTCTGGTCTGATAGTAAGCAGCAGAAAAGACCAGCGGGCGTGACGCTTCATTGTCAATCATCGATTTCAGACCGTCGCTTCCCAGCAGAAACATCGTTTCCTGAGTCACATCCTGGGTTTGCTGAATGCGCGGCGAGGTAATTTTCGCCGCCTCAGCATTTTTCAGCGCCTCAGCAATCTGTTTGATTCGCAGCTCTTTCTGCTCTTGAGCGACCTTTTCCTGGCTTACCAGAGAATCGTTCAGGGATTTAATCTGTTCCTTGATATTGTCCTTGAGGTCAAGGGCAAGTTCTTTTGCCGTCTGTTCATCTACTTGCTGAATGTACTGCGCTAACTGCTTTTGAGCCGCTTCAGCAGAAGTGCTGATATAGGAGACGGTTAATGGCAACGTTTCCCCTTTAACAGCAGGCTCAATGGTCAGTTTTTCTGGCACGTCCTGATTGTCCAGCGCCTGCGATAACGCTGAGAAAGAAGAGTTAAAACGTCCAATAGCGCGCGTTTGAATGTCCAGCATCGAAGGGGCAGCGCTGCCGTAGAGGATGTTCAATGCATTTGAATAAGTCGCTATCTGGGCCGCATCTGGTTGTGCAATAATCGCCCGTGAGGTCCACTTTTCCTTTGCGACTGATAGATATCCTATCGCCATGGCAATAAAAACAAAAACAAAAATTGCTATCGTCCACTTCCCACGCCACAGCTGTAGCATTAATGCAAGTAAATCAATGTGCTCAGGGTCATTGCTTCGGCTGACCGGACTATTGTTGTTTTGCGTCATACAATCCCTAACAGATAAAAAGGGGGAAAATTATTATGTTTGCATAGTGTATATATTGCTGAGGATTTTTCTATAAGAATCCGATGAGTTATATCGGAAAGATGCGTTATGTAACTCGCCCCCTTCGCGCTATCATAGTCACTATGTGATGCGTTATCGCATCTGTAAGCGTTAGGTATTTGAGGAAAGATATGAAATTTCTGGTAACGGGTGCAGCGGGTTTTATCGGTTCGAATGTCAGCAAACGCCTCATTGAGGGCGGTCATGAGGTTGTCGGTATTGATAACCTGAACGACTATTACGATGTTAATTTAAAGCTGGCACGTCTGGAACGGCTACAATCTGAGCGATTCACCTTCCACAAGATGGAATTAGCTGACCGGGAAGGTATGGCTGCGCTTTTCGCTGACGAGAAGTTCGATCGCGTTATTCACCTGGCCGCACAGGCAGGCGTACGCTACTCCCTGGAAAACCCGCATGCGTACGCCGATGCCAACCTTATTGGCCACCTCAACGTGCTGGAAGGCTGCCGCCATAACCACGTTCAGCATTTGCTGTATGCCTCATCCAGCTCCGTATATGGCCTCAACCGTAAGATGCCCTTCTCCACTGCCGATTCCGTAGATCACCCGGTTTCACTCTATGCCGCGACCAAAAAAGCCAATGAGCTGATGTCGCACACCTATTCGCATCTCTACAACCTGCCGACCACCGGATTGCGCTTCTTTACCGTATACGGTCCGTGGGGACGCCCGGACATGGCGCTGTTTAAGTTTACTAAGGCGATGATTGAAGGCAAAAGCATCGATGTCTATAACTACGGCAAGATGAAGCGCGATTTCACCTACATCGATGATATCGCTGAAGCAATTATCCGCCTGCAGGATGTTATTCCCCATCCTGACGCAAACTGGACCGTCGAGACTGGCTCACCGGCAACCAGTTCAGCACCTTACCGCGTTTACAACATCGGTAACAGTTCGCCGGTAGAACTGATGGACTACATCACCGCGCTGGAAGAGGCGCTGGGTAAGAAAGCCGAGAAAAATATGTTGCCACTCCAGCCGGGCGACGTCCTGGAAACCAGCGCCGACACGAAAGCGCTCTATGACGTGATCGGTTTCAAACCGCAAACCTCGGTTAAAGACGGCGTGAAGAACTTCGTTGACTGGTACCGCGAGTTTTACAAGGTCTGAAAATAAAAAACCCGGCAAATCAGCCGGGTTTTTTATTTTAACGTAAGAGAATTAGTCGCTACCGAACAGATCGCGGGTATAGACTTTGTCAGCGACGTCAGCCAGCTCTTCGGCCATACGGTTCGAGATGATGACATCCGCTTCCTTCTTAAAAGCATCCAGATCGCGGATCACGCGGGAATTGAAGAACTGATCTTCCTGCATGGCCGGTTCATAAATAATAACCTCAACGCCTTTCGCCTTGATGCGCTTCATGATCCCCTGAATGGAAGAGGCGCGGAAGTTATCGGAACCGCTCTTCATGATCAGACGATACACGCCGACCACTTTCGGCTGGCGCGCAAGAATAGAATCGGAGATGAAATCTTTACGCGTACGGTTAGCGTCAACAATCGCAGAAATGAGATTATTCGGTACAGCCTGGTAGTTTGCCAGCAGCTGCTTGGTATCTTTTGGCAGGCAATAACCGCCGTAGCCAAATGACGGGTTGTTGTAGTGGTTACCAATACGCGGGTCGAGGCAAACCCCTTCAATAATCTGGCGGGTGTTAAGCCCAAGACTTTCTGCATAGCTGTCGAGCTCATTGAAGTACGCGACTCGCATTGCCAGATAGGTGTTTGCGAAAAGCTTAATCGCCTCCGCTTCGGTGGAGTCTGTGAACAGCACCGGAATATCTTTCTTCACTGCGCCTTCCTGAAGCAGCGCAGCGAAACGTTCAGCGCGATCAGAGCGTTCGCCAATAACGATACGGGAAGGATGCAGGTTATCATAAAGCGCTCTCCCCTCACGCAGGAACTCAGGCGAGAAGAAAATATTATCGATACCAAACTTTTCTTTGATGGCTTTGGTAAAGCCGACAGGAATGGTTGATTTAATAACCATCACCGCATCAGGATTGACCGCAATAACATCTTTGATAACCGCTTCTACGGTTGAGGTGTTGAAGTAATTGGTTTTTGGATCGTAGTCAGTAGGCGTCGCAATGATGACGTAATCCGCATCGCGGTATGCATCTTCTTTATCTGTCGTGGCGCGGAAATTCAGCGGTTTGTTGCTGAGATAGTCCTGGATTTCTTTGTCGACAATCGGCGATTTCTTCTGATTGAGCATATCCACTTTGGCCTGCACGATATCCAGCGCAACCACTTCATGGTTCTGAGCAATCAGAATGCCGTTAGAAAGACCGACATACCCTGTTCCGGAAATTGTTATTTTCATTCGCTAATGACTTCTTTTAGTTAACTGTATTGATGGCCAGCAGACCATCGCGATAAACATAACTGTTGGGCTTTGTACCTCCTGGCAAACAGCACTGTCAAGGCAAACCAGGAGTAATCACAACGAGGGGGATGAGATTCAGACTACTTCGAATAATGCGCGGCATTTTTTGCATAAAAAAACCCGGAGACAGGCTCCGGGTTTGATGAAAGCGAGTAAGTTAACTTATTCCATCCATTCGGTGTGGAACACGCCTTCTTTATCCGTGCGCTTGTAAGTATGCGCGCCGAAATAGTCACGCTGTGCCTGAATCAGGTTGGCAGGCAGAACGGCAGCGCGGTAGCTATCGTAATACGCCACCGCAGCGGAGAAGGTTGGAACCGGGATACCGTTCTGTACAGCGTAGGCAACCACGTCACGCAGCGCCTGCTGGTACTCGTCTGCAATCTTCTTAAAGTACGGTGCCAGCAGAAGGTTAGCGATACCTGCGTTTTCAGCATAGGCATCGGTGATTTTCTGCAGGAACTGCGCACGAATGATGCAACCCGCGCGGAAGATCTTCGCGATCTCGCCGTAGTTCAGGTCCCAGTTATTCTCGTCAGACGCCGCACGCAGCTGTGAGAAGCCCTGCGCGTAGGAGACGATTTTACCCAGGTACAGGGCGCGACGAACTTTCTCGACGAACTCAGCTTTGTCACCGGCTGGTTTAGCCTGTGGGCCTGACAGCACTTTAGAAGCCGCAACGCGCTGCTCTTTCAGAGAAGAGATATAACGCGCAAAGACGGATTCGGTGATCAGAGACAGCGGCTCGCCCAGATCCAGAGAGCTCTGGCTGGTCCATTTACCGGTACCTTTGTTCGCTGCTTCATCCAGAATCACATCAACCAGGTATTTACCTTCTTCATCTTTCTTCGTGAAGATATCTTTGGTGATGTCGATCAGGTAGCTGTTCAGCTCGCCTTTGTTCCACTCGGTAAAGGTTTCAGCCAGCTCTTCATTAGAGAGATTCAGGCCGCCTTTCAGCAGGGAGTATGCTTCTGCGATCAGCTGCATATCGCCGTATTCGATGCCGTTGTGCACCATTTTTACATAGTGACCCGCACCGTCCGGACCGATATAAGTCACACACGGCTCGCCATCTTCCGCAACAGCAGCGATTTTAGTCAGAATAGGCGCAACCAGTTCGTACGCTTCTTTCTGGCCACCAGGCATGATAGATGGGCCTTTCAGCGCGCCCTCTTCACCACCGGAAACACCGGTACCGATGAAGTTGAAGCCTTCAGCGGACAATTCACGGTTACGACGAATGGTGTCCTGGAAGAAGGTGTTACCGCCATCAATGATGATGTCGCCTTTTTCGAGGTAAGGCTTCAGGGAGTCGATAGCTGCATCGGTACCTGCGCCCGCTTTCACCATTAGCAGGATTCGACGAGGCGTTTCCAGAGACTCAACGAACTCTTTCACCGTATAGAAAGGAACCAGCTTCTTGCCTGGGTTCTCGGCAATCACTTCTTCAGTCTTATCACGGGAGCGGTTGAAAACGGAGACGGTATAACCACGGCTTTCGATGTTGAGCGCCAGGTTGCGCCCCATCACTGCCATACCGACAACGCCGATCTGTTGCTTGGACATTACATACTCCTGTCAGGTGTGGTCCCACCAGGTACTTCCCGGTGGATATATTATCGAATAATCTTAACTCAGAAATCGAGAGCAGAGGTAGGTAATTATGGTCATTAATACACTTTAGCCATAACAAAAGCATGGCTTTATCAAGTGGTCATTTTTGCGTCGTTGAAATACATTGCTTTTTATATTCTTTAATAGT
>NZ_JADBQO010000039.1:0-81048 GCF_014895875.1 Enterobacter cloacae complex sp. P12RS | reverse complement strand
TCCGTTCCGCCACTTATTAAGACGTTAAGCCTGCCAGTAATGGCAGGCTTAATGGCAAAAAACTTTAGGGGCGTAGCTCAGTTGGTAGAGCACCGGTCTCCAAAACCGGGTGTCGCGAGTTCGAGTCTCTCCGCCCCTGCCATATAGAATCCTTTGCTTCGGCAAAGGATTTTTTTTTGCCTGAAACCCGGTGAAATTTCAGCATTCTTAAATGCAGCCAGCGTCCCTGCTGGCCTCAGCATCAATCCATTACATTGATTTTTAATAGATCTTTTATTTGCGATTGCTTGTCGCTATTTTGCAACCAAATCGCATACAGCGGCCGCGAAAGGGTAGTGGAATCCACCACGGTATGCAGTCCAGGCTTGGTGTCTGCCCAACGGACTGGTAACCAGGTGCAACCCTTCAGCAAGGGGAGTTGCTGACAGGCAATCTCGGCAGAACTGGTTGTTAACTGTGGAACATCATCAGGTGCGATCAATCCCGTCTCATGTTGCTGAAAATCAGGTCCCCACTCCAGCCGCAAATAGGTCAGGTCTGCTTTCATCTTTGAGGGTTCAGAAGCATAAAGAGCCAGACCGAACTGTCCAACAATCTGGCTGCTAAATTCGTCCATCTTGGGGGCTTCTGTAGTGATCAGCAGATCCAACTGACGCTCATGAAGTTGCTTAACCAGCGACTGACGTTGCGCAATTCTGGCTTCAAATTGTAAATGGCCATGGGAGTGATATAGCCGGGTAAGCCACTGACTGAGCATGCATTCCCACAGAGATGCGCTGGCCCCTATCGAGAACTCGTTGTGCCTCGACGTATGCGCAACCTCTTTGCGCGCTGCCTGCCAGGTATTCATCAATGTCTCCGCATACGGAAGCAGTTTTTCACCGGCAGGCGTGAGGCGGATATTGTTGCGATGGCGGGTAAAAAGATTCACACCCAGTTGATTTTCCAGCTGTCGAATACGAAAACTGACTGCTGACTGCGTCAGGTAAAGGGCTTCAGCGGCTCGCCCGAAGTGACGCGTTCTGCTCACTTCAAGGAAAGTTTTTAGCAATTCCGTATCCACATCTTTCTCCGCAAAATAATTTGTCGTTATGATTTAAATGTTTTGTTTTACACTCTGTCAAGCGTAACTAATACTCCGCGCCATAAATAGCTCGGCCAAAGAATTAGGAGCGTGTAGGATGGCGGAAAGCTTTACGACGACTAATCGTTTTTTCGACAATAAACATTATCCGCGCGGGTTCTCTCGTCACGGCGATTTCACCATCAAAGAGGCGCAGCTGCTTGAGCGTCATGGTTATGCCTTTAACGAGCTGGATCTGGGTAAACGTGAGCCTGCAACTGAAGATGAAAAGCAGTTTGTCTCAGTGTGCCGTGGTGAGCGTGAGCCGCAGTCTGAAGCAGAACGTGTATGGATCAAGTACATGGCTCGCATTAAGCGTCCAAAACGTTTCCATACGCTGTCTGGCGGTAAACCGCAGATGGAAGGTGCAGAAGACTACACCGAGTCTGACGACTAATAAAAAAAGGGGCTACGGCCCCTTTTTTTATGCCAGTAACTTTTGTAGATGCAAAAGCAAACGATCGATCGCCCGATAGCTCAGCGCTTCCTGCAAGTGTTTCCTCGCAATATCAGTACAGCCCTCCACGTCCGCAATGGTTCTGGCTACTTTTAACAAGCGCTGCCACGCACGTATGGAAAGCCCGAAGCGCGTCAACGTCTCCTCCAGCCAAGCCGCATCTTCAACGTTAAGAGAACAAAACTGTCGGATCCCTGCATTATCCAGTCGTGCATTCAGCCTGTTTTGACGGGCATACTGTCTCGCCTGTGCCGCGATAACCCGCTCGCGAACATGCGCGGAGCTTTCACCCAGTTTATCCGTCTGCCTGAGCAGGCCCGGCGGCGGAAGGGGGATTTCCAGTGATAAATCGAAACGGTCGAGAAACGGGCCAGACAGCTTTCCCAGATAGCGCAGCGTCTGCTCTGGCGTACAGCGGTTATGGTTGCCCTGATAATGCCCCGTCGGACTGGGGTTCATCGCCGCCACGAGCTGAAAACGGGCGGGATAGCTTATTTTGGCTCGCGTGCGTGAAATGTGTATCTCACCGGATTCAATGGGCTCCCTCAGCGCATCCAGCACGCGGCGCTCAAACTCAGGCAACTCATCGAGAAACAGAATGCCATTGTGTGCCAGCGAGATCTCACCCGGCCCCGGAATAGACCCACCACCGACCATTGCCGTCAGTGACGCGCTATGATGCGGCGAACGAAAGGGACGTCGACGCCACTGTTTGTGCAACGACGTCGAACCGATCAGGCTATAGATGGCGGCGCTTTCCAGCGCTTCATGGTTATTAAGCGGCGGGAGCAATCCGCTTAGCCTGCTTGCCAGCATGGTTTTGCCTGTACCCGGCGGGCCAATCAGCAGGAGATTGTGCCCACCCGCTGCCGTAATCTCCAGCGCCCGTTTCCCTTGCTCCTGTCCCATGATCTCGCTGAGGTCTTCTGGCACATCCGCTATAGCCTCGTCGCACTCTTCCGGTTCGGACAGTTCATGGCGGCCTTCCAGCCAGGCGCACACTTCCTGAAGATGCCCGGCGATAAGACATCCCTTTTCTGCAATAAGACTCACTTCTGATGCGTTTTCATTGGCCACAACGATTTGCCGCCCTGCACGTATGGCTTCCAGCGCTCCCGATATCGCACCGGGAACGCCTCTCAGTGCGCCTGTGAGCGCGAGTTCACCCACGAACTCATACGAGCCTAGCCTGGTCGTATTAAGCTGCTCAGAAGCCGCGAGAAGCGCAATTGCGATAGGTAAATCGTATCGCCCACCCTCTTTGGGCAGGTCGGCGGGAGCAAGGTTGATGGTGATCTTCTTTGCGGGGAAGGTATAACCGCTGTTTATTATTGCGCTACGAACGCGGTCCCTGGCCTCTTTAACCGTGGTTTCAGGTAACCCGACAAGCGTGAGTCCGGGCAGCCCATTACTCAAATGAACCTCTACGGAAATAAGCGGAGCCTTTACCCCGAGAGCCGCTCGCGTATAAACAACTGACAGTGACATTTGTACTACCTCCTGGTCTGACTATGCCAGTGCCTGTTTTCTCTGTTTAGCGTCTTTTTACGTATTTACGCCGCCTGTTCAGAGATTTTCAGGGAGCATTGAAACCATTGCATCACCGTGGAAGCACACTCGCAAAATGTAAAAAGGCGCGCTTTAACGGTTAGATCTGCAATAAAAAAATGAAAAATATTCACTTCCAAATTTCCTCATATAAAACAATGCGTTCATGAAATTTGGTTCGCTTGCTAACCAAATCCTTCATAAATAAATCTTGTGTTTGATTTAAAAACTGTGATAACTCTTTAGGTATTCCTTCGAACAAGATGCAAAAAGAACTGAAAATGACAGCCCTTCTACGAGTGATTAGCCTGGTCGTGATTAGCGTGGTGGTGATTATTATCCCACCGTGCGGGGCTGCACTTGGACGAGGAAAGGCTTAGAAATCAAGCCTTAACGAACTAAGACCCCCGCACCGAAAGGTCCGGGGGTTTTTTTATGACTAAAAAACTTAAATGAGGAGCAGAGAATGACGACTAGCACAAAATTCTGTTTCTCCAGATTTATGACGGGGAACTAACTATGAATGGGGCACAATGGGTAGTACATGCGTTGCGCGCGCAGGGAGTCGAAACCGTATTCGGTTATCCGGGTGGCGCAATTATGCCGATTTACGATGCACTGTATGACGGCGGCGTGGAACACCTCTTGTGCCGGCACGAGCAGGGCGCAGCGATGGCAGCCATTGGTTATGCCCGCGCGACAGGTAAAACCGGTGTATGCATGGCGACCTCAGGTCCGGGCGCAACGAACCTGATCACCGGCCTGGCTGACGCGCTGCTCGATTCAGTCCCTGTCGTGGCGATTACCGGTCAGGTGGCCTCTCCGTTCATCGGCACCGATGCCTTCCAGGAAGTAGACGTCCTCGGCTTATCGCTGGCCTGCACCAAGCACAGCTTTCTCGTTCAGTCCCTCGAAGAGCTGCCGCGCGTGATGGCCGAAGCGTTCGAGGTTGCCAGTTCTGGCCGTCCTGGCCCGGTTCTGGTGGATATCCCGAAAGATATCCAGGTTGCACTTGGCGATCTGGAGCCGCATTTCTCCACCGTGAAAAGCGACGATGCGTTTCCGCATGCAGAGGTTGAAGAGGCGCGTCAGATGATGGCGCAGGCGAAGCAGCCGATGCTGTACGTCGGCGGCGGGGTGGGTATGGCGCAGGCTGTTCCGGCGCTTCGCGCGTTCCTTGCAACCACGCAAATGCCCGCCACCTGCACCCTGAAAGGTCTGGGTGCGGTAGACGCGGACTACCCGTACTACCTCGGCATGCTGGGAATGCACGGCACTAAAGCGGCTAACCTGGCGGTGCAGGAGTGCGACTTGCTTATCGTCGCAGGCGCCCGTTTCGATGACCGCGTCACCGGCAAGCTGAATACCTTCGCGCCGAATGCCAAAGTGATCCATATGGATATCGACCCGGCGGAGATGAACAAACTGCGTCAGGCGCACGTGGCGTTGCAGGGCGATCTTAACGCGCTGTTACCGGCGCTGGAGCAGCCGCTGGATATCAACGCATGGCGTCAGCACACCGCAGACATGCGCGCTGAGCATGCCTGGCGTTACGATCACCCAGGCGATGCCATCTATGCGCCGCTGCTGTTGAAGCAGTTGTCCGACCGTAAACCCGCCGACAGCGTGGTGACGACCGATGTGGGCCAGCATCAGATGTGGTCAGCCCAGCATATGACCTACACCCGCCCGGAGAACTTCATCACCTCCAGCGGCTTAGGCACGATGGGCTTTGGCCTGCCGGCAGCCGTAGGCGCACAGGTGGCTCGCCCGAACGATACCGTGATCTGTATCTCCGGTGACGGCTCCTTCATGATGAACGTTCAGGAGCTCGGCACCGTGAAGCGCAAGCAGTTACCGCTGAAGATCGTGTTGCTCGATAACCAGCGTTTAGGGATGGTTCGCCAGTGGCAGCAGCTGTTCTTCCAGGAGCGTTACAGCGAGACAACCCTGACCGATAACCCCGATTTCCTCACCCTGGCCAGCGCCTTCGGCATTCCTGGCCAGCACATCACCCGTAAAGACCAGGTTGAAGCGGCACTCGACACCATGCTGTCAAGCGAAGGGCCATACCTGCTTCATGTCTCAATCGACGAGCTTGAGAACGTCTGGCCGTTGGTACCGCCCGGTGCCAGTAACTCACAAATGCTGGAGAAATTATCATGATGCAACATCAGGTCGCCGTGCAGGCTCGCTTCAACCCGGAAACGTTAGAACGCGTTTTGCGTGTGGTCCGCCACCGTGGTTTTCAGATTTGCTCTATGAATATGGAAACGGCCACCGACGCCCAGAACATCAGTATCGAATTAACCGTTGCCAGTCCGCGGCCGGTCGACTTACTGTTTAGTCAGTTATCAAAGCTGGTAGACGTTGCCCATGTTGCCATCTGCCAGAGCACAACCACATCACAACAAATCCGCGCTTGAGCGTGACAGGACGAAAAAATGACGACAAAAAAAGCTGATTACATTTGGTTCAATGGTGAGATGGTTCGCTGGGAAGACGCGAAAGTTCACGTGATGTCCCACGCGCTGCACTACGGTACCTCCGTGTTTGAAGGCATCCGTTGCTACGATTCTCACAAAGGGCCAGTGGTGTTCCGCCATCGCGAACACATGCAGCGTCTGCATGACTCAGCCAAAATTTATCGTTTCCCGGTCTCTCAAAGCGTTGATGAGCTGATGGAAGCCTGCCGCGAAGTGATTCGCCAGAACAAACTGACCAGCGCCTATATTCGCCCGCTGGTCTTCGTGGGTGACGTGGGCATGGGCGTGAACCCGCCGGCCGGTTACAACACCGATGTGATCATTGCTGCGTTCCCGTGGGGCGCCTACCTGGGCGCAGAAGCACTGGATCAGGGGATCGACGCAATGGTTTCTTCCTGGAACCGCGTGGCGCCAAACACCATCCCGACTGCCGCAAAAGCGGGCGGTAACTACCTCTCCTCACTGCTGGTCGGCAGCGAAGCGCGCCGCCACGGCTATCAGGAAGGCATCGCCCTCGACGTGAACGGCTACATCTCAGAAGGCGCGGGCGAAAACCTGTTTGAAGTAAAAGACGGCATTCTGTTTACTCCGCCGTTCACCTCTTCCGCGCTGCCGGGCATCACCCGTGATGCGATCATCAAGCTGGCGAAAGATCTGGGTATCGAAGTGCGCGAGCAGGTGCTGTCCCGCGAATCCCTCTACCTGGCAGACGAAGTGTTCATGTCCGGTACCGCGGCTGAAATCACGCCGGTTCGCAGCGTAGACGGTATCCAGGTGGGCGAAGGCCGCTGTGGCCCGGTCACCAAGCGCATTCAGCAAGCGTTCTTCGGCCTCTTCACCGGCGAAACAGAAGATAAATACGGCTGGTTGGATCAGGTTAATCACTAAATATAAATGTGGGGCGGCACGCACCGTCCCATTAAATAGTCAGACGGGAGTCAATAAAGCATGCCTAAGTATCGTTCAGCCACCACCACCCACGGCCGTAACATGGCGGGTGCCCGCGCACTGTGGCGCGCCACCGGAATGACCGACGCCGATTTCGGCAAGCCGATTATCGCCGTGGTGAACTCCTTCACCCAGTTTGTACCGGGCCACGTGCATCTGCGCGATCTCGGTAAGCTAGTTGCCGAGCAAATCGAAGCCTCCGGCGGCGTGGCGAAAGAGTTCAACACCATTGCGGTGGATGACGGTATCGCAATGGGCCACGGGGGAATGCTCTATTCACTGCCGTCGCGCGAGCTGATCGCCGACTCCGTGGAATATATGGTCAACGCCCACTGCGCCGATGCGATGGTCTGTATCTCCAACTGCGACAAAATCACCCCGGGGATGCTGATGGCCTCCCTGCGTCTGAACATTCCGGTGATCTTCGTCTCCGGCGGTCCGATGGAGGCGGGTAAAACCAAGCTCTCCGACAAAATCATCAAGCTCGACCTGGTCGATGCGATGATTCAGGGCGCAGACCCGAAAGTCTCTGACGAGCAGAGCGATCAGGTGGAACGCTCCGCGTGCCCGACCTGCGGCTCCTGTTCCGGCATGTTCACGGCCAACTCCATGAACTGCCTGACCGAAGCGCTGGGCCTTTCCCAGCCGGGCAACGGCTCGCTGCTGGCGACCCACGCCGACCGTAAGCAGCTGTTCCTCAACGCCGGTAAACGTATCGTTGAGCTGACCAAACGCTACTACGAGCAGGACGATGCCAGCGCGCTGCCGCGCAATATCGCCAGTAAAGCGGCGTTCGAAAACGCCATGACGCTGGATATCGCCATGGGCGGCTCCACTAACACCGTTCTGCACCTGCTGGCCGCCGCGCAGGAAGCCGAAATCGACTTCACCATGAGCGACATCGACAAGCTCTCCCGCAAAGTGCCGCAACTGTGTAAAGTCGCGCCGAGTACCCAGAAGTACCACATGGAAGACGTGCACCGTGCGGGTGGCGTCATCGGTATCCTGGGCGAGCTGGATCGCGCCGGGCTGCTGAACCGCGACGTGAAAAACGTCCTCGGCCTGACGCTGCCGGAATCGCTGGACCAGTACGACGTGATGCTGACCAAAGACGACGCGGTGAAAAAGATGTTCCGCGCCGGTCCGGCCGGTATTCGCACCACCCAGGCGTTCTCGCAGGATTGCCGCTGGGACACGCTGGATGACGACCGTGCTGAAGGCTGCATCCGCTCGCTGGAGCACGCCTACAGCAAAGACGGCGGTCTGGCGGTGCTGTACGGTAACTTTGCGGAAAACGGCTGCATCGTGAAAACCGCAGGCGTGGACGACAGTATCCTGAAATTCACCGGTCCGGCGAAAGTGTACGAAAGCCAGGACGAGGCGGTAGATGCCATCCTCGGCGGCAAAGTGGTGGAAGGCGACGTGGTTGTCATTCGCTACGAAGGGCCGAAAGGCGGCCCGGGCATGCAGGAGATGCTCTACCCGACCACCTTCCTGAAATCGATGGGCCTCGGTAAAGCCTGCGCGCTGATCACCGACGGTCGTTTCTCCGGCGGCACGTCTGGTCTCTCCATCGGCCACGTCTCCCCGGAAGCGGCAAGCGGCGGCAACATCGCGATCATCGAAGATGGCGATCTGATTGAAATCGACATTCCGAATCGCGGCATTCAGCTCAAGCTGAGCGACCAGGAGATTGCGGCCCGTCGTGAAGCGCAGGAAGCCCGCGGCGACAAAGCCTGGACGCCGAAAGATCGCCAGCGCGAAGTCTCCTTCGCCCTGCGCGCCTATGCGAGCCTTGCAACCAGTGCAGATAAAGGCGCGGTGCGCGATAAATCTAAACTTGGGGGCTAATGATGGCCGAGTCACAACCCTTATCCGCCGCCCCTGAGGGGGCGGAATACCTGAGAGCGGTGCTACGCGCGCCGGTCTATGAAGCTGTGCAGGTCACGCCCCTGCAAAAAATGGAAAAACTCTCTTCGCGCCTCGACAACGTCATTCTGGTGAAGCGCGAAGACCGCCAGCCGGTGCACAGCTTTAAGCTGCGCGGTGCCTACGCGATGATGGCCGGGCTGACGGATGAGCAGAAAGCGCGCGGCGTCATTACCGCGTCGGCGGGCAACCATGCTCAGGGCGTTGCCTTCTCCTCGGCCCGTCTGGGTCTGAAAGCGCTGATCGTGATGCCGGTTGCTACCGCCGACATCAAAGTCGACGCGGTGCGCGGTTTTGGCGGAGAAGTGCTGCTCCACGGTGCGAACTTTGACGAAGCCAAAGCCAAAGCGATTGAGCTGGCGCAGCAGCAGGGTTTTACCTGGGTGCCGCCGTTCGACCATCCGATGGTGATTGCCGGGCAGGGCACGCTGGCGCTTGAGCTGTTGCAGCAGGATGCCCATCTCGACCGCGTCTTCGTCCCAGTGGGCGGCGGCGGGCTGGCGGCAGGCGTGGCGGTGCTGATTAAACAGCTGATGCCGCAGATTAAAGTCATCGCCGTTGAGGCGGAAGACTCTGCCTGCCTGAAGGCGGCGCTGGACGCCGGTCATCCGGTAGACCTGCCGCGCGTTGGGCTGTTTGCCGAGGGCGTGGCGGTGAAGCGCATTGGCGATGAAACCTTCCGTCTGTGCCAGGAGTATCTGGACGATATCGTCACCGTCGACAGCGACGCCATCTGCGCGGCGATGAAAGATCTGTTCGAGGATGTGCGTGCGGTGGCGGAACCGTCCGGCGCGCTGGCGCTGGCGGGGATGAAAAAATACATCGCCCAGCACAACATTCGCGGCGAACGTCTGGCGCACGTGCTCTCTGGTGCGAACGTGAACTTCCACGGTCTGCGCTACGTTTCCGAGCGCTGCGAGCTGGGCGAACAGCGTGAAGCGCTGCTGGCGGTGACCATCCCGGAAGAGAAGGGCAGCTTCCTCAAGTTCTGCCAGCTTCTGGGGGGACGTTCGGTAACGGAGTTCAACTACCGCTTTGCCGATGCGAAAGATGCCTGCATTTTTGTTGGCGTGCGTCTGAGCCGGGGCGTGGAGGAGCGTAAAGAGATCCTCAGCCTGCTGCATGAAGGCGGCTACAGCGTGGTCGATCTCTCTGACGACGAAATGGCGAAGCTGCACGTGCGTTATATGGTTGGCGGGCGTCCCTCAAAGCCGCTCCAGGAACGCCTGTTCAGCTTCGAGTTCCCGGAATCACCGGGCGCGTTGCTCAAGTTCCTGCACACGCTGGGCACGCACTGGAACATCTCCCTGTTCCACTACCGCAGCCACGGCACCGACTACGGTCGCGTGCTGGCGGCGTTCGAACTGGGCGAGCACGAGCCGGATTTCGAAACGCGCCTGAACGAACTGGGCTATGAATGTCATGACGAAACCCATAACCCGGCGTTCAGGTTCTTTCTGGCTGGCTAGTGGTTCGGCAATATCGTCCAGAACGCATCAATAAGCGGCTCATGCAGCCGCTTTTTTTGTGCGCACACGCCCAGCTCAAACGGCGTTTTCTCATCGCTGCGCTCCAGAATCATCACGCGGTTGCGCACCGGTTCCGGGCTGTTTTCCAGCACCACTTCCGGCAGCAATGCCACGCCGCAGCCGAGCGCCACCATCGACACCATCGCCTCATGACCGCTAACGGTGGCGTAAATCGACGGATTGCTGATTTTCTGACGGCGGAACCACAGCTCGATGCGGCGGCGCACCGGCCCCTGATCGGCCATGATAAACGGCACCGTCGACCAGTCCGGTTTTTCTACCGATACCTGATTACGCACCGGGCAGGGCAGGGCCGGGGCAATCAGCACCACCGCCAGATTCTCCAGCATCGAGAACGCCACCGCGCCCGGCAGGGTTTCGGGTTTTCCGGCGATGGCGAGATCCGCTTCGCCGGTCACCACTTTTTCCATTGCGTCGGCGGCGTCGCCGGTGGTGAGCTTAATTTCAACCGACGGATGCGCTGCGCGGAAGCGGTCGAGAATGGGGGGCAGATGGCTGTAGGCGGCGGTCACGGAGCAGAAAATATGCAGCTCACCGGAGAGTGATGGCCCCTGCTGATCAATAGAGTGCCGCAGCTGCTGGTACTGTAACAGCGTCTGCTGGGCAAAAATGCGCAACTCTTCGCCCGCTTCCGTGAGGGTAACGGTACGGTTATCGCGCACGAAAAGCGGCTGGCCGAGGTCTTCCTCAAGGCGCTGGATCTGGCGCGAAAGCGTGGACGGGCTGACGTGCATCGCCCGGGCACTGCGGCCAAAGTGACGGCTTTCCGCCAGGTGCAGGAACATTTTTAGATCGCGTAAATCCACCGATTCCACTCCCTCTTTTTACATTGCAAAAATTGCAATGTGACGTTGTGAATATATCAATTTCCGCAATAAATTTCCTGTTGTAATGTGGGTACATTCTCGCTGAAACGCGAACCGAACAATAAGACACACAACATCACGAGGTATCACCCATGGCTAACTACTTTAATACACTGAACTTGCGCCAGCAGTTGGCGCAGCTGGGCAAATGCCGCTTCATGGCGCGCGATGAATTTGCCGATGGCGCAAGCTACCTTCAGGGTAAAAAAGTGGTCATCGTCGGCTGTGGCGCACAGGGCCTGAACCAGGGCCTGAACATGCGTGACTCCGGTCTGGATATCTCTTACGCCCTGCGTAAAGAAGCGATTGCCGAAAAGCGCGCTTCATGGCGTAAAGCGACTGAAAACGGCTTCAAAGTGGGTACCTATGAAGAGCTGATCCCGCAGGCGGACCTGGTCGTTAACCTGACGCCAGACAAGCAGCACTCTGACGTGGTGCGTTCCGTACAGCCGCTGATGAAAGACGGCGCCGCGCTGGGTTACTCCCACGGCTTCAACATCGTTGAAGTGGGCGAGCAGATCCGTAAAGACATCACCGTAGTGATGGTGGCGCCGAAGTGCCCGGGTACCGAAGTGCGTGAAGAGTACAAGCGTGGCTTCGGCGTGCCGACGCTTATCGCAGTTCACCCGGAAAACGATCCGAAAGGCGAAGGCATGGCGATTGCCAAAGCCTGGGCTGCGGCGACCGGCGGTCACCGCGCTGGCGTGCTGGAATCTTCCTTCGTTGCGGAAGTGAAATCTGACCTGATGGGCGAGCAGACCATTCTGTGTGGCATGCTGCAGGCGGGTTCTCTGCTTTGCTTCGACAAGCTGGTGGAAGAAGGTACCGACCCGGCATACGCAGAAAAACTGATTCAGTTCGGCTGGGAAACCATCACCGAAGCGCTGAAGCAGGGCGGTATTACGCTGATGATGGACCGTCTGTCCAACCCGGCAAAACTGCGTGCTTACGCGTTGTCTGAACAGCTGAAAACCATTATGGCGCCGCTTTTCCAGAAACATATGGACGACATCATCTCCGGCGAATTCTCTTCCGGCATGATGGCGGACTGGGCCAACGACGACAAGAAACTGCTGACCTGGCGTGAAGAGACCGGTAAAACCGCGTTCGAAACCGCGCCGCAATATGAAGGTAAAATCGGCGAGCAGGAGTACTTCGATAAAGGCGTACTGATGATTGCGATGGTGAAAGCAGGCGTTGAGCTGGCGTTCGAAACCATGGTGGATTCCGGCATCATCGAAGAGTCGGCGTACTACGAATCTCTGCACGAGCTGCCGCTGATCGCGAACACCATCGCCCGTAAGCGTCTGTACGAAATGAACGTGGTTATCTCTGATACTGCAGAATACGGTAACTATCTGTTCTCTTACGCCTGCGTACCGCTGCTGAAAGAGTTCATGACCACCCTGCAGACGGGCGATCTGGGCAAAGCGATTGCGGAAGGTGCGGTAGACAACGCGCAGCTGCGCGACGTAAACGAAGCGATTCGCAGCCACCAGATCGAGAAAGTGGGCCACAAACTGCGCGGCTACATGACTGATATGAAACGTATTGCTGTAGCAGGTTAACAACCTTGTCGGGTAGCGCTTCGCTTACCCGACCTACAAAAACGTAAGATGTAGGCCGGGTAAGGCGCAGCCGCCACCCGGCTTTTTTATTTGCGATACAGCACTTTAATAATGTGATAACCGAACTGAGTATGCAGCGGACCGGTTGGCTCCAGCACCGGGCAGGAGAAGACCACTTTATCGAACGCCGGAACCATTTGACCCTGACGGAATTCGCCTAAATCGCCGCCACGCTTGCCTGACGGACAAATAGAGTGCTTCTTCGCTAGTTTGCCGAAGTCGGCGCCGTTTTTGATCTGCTCCAGAAGATCCAGAGCCAGTTTCTCTTCTTTAACAAGAATATGCAGTGCTGCTGCTGTTTTTGCCATGATCGTGCCTTGAGTGGTATGGATTAGGCTCGCTATACTACCACGCTGTTATTCTCCCCTCCTGACTTTCATTGAGCGATCATTTATGCGTCTAAATCCCGGACAACAACAAGCCGTCGAATTTGTAACCGGACCGTGTCTGGTGCTGGCGGGCGCAGGATCCGGTAAAACGCGCGTCATCACCAATAAGATTGCGCACCTGATCCGCGGCTGCGGCTATCAGGCCCGCCACATTGCGGCGGTTACCTTTACCAACAAAGCGGCGCGCGAGATGAAAGAGCGTGTTGGCCAGACGCTGGGGCGCAAAGAAGCGCGCGGGCTGATGATCTCTACCTTCCACACGCTGGGGCTGGATATCATTAAACGTGAATACGCCGCGCTGGGGATGAAATCCAACTTTTCGCTGTTCGATGACACCGACCAGGTGGCGTTGCTCAAAGAGCTCACCGAGGGGCTGATCGAGGATGATAAGGTGCTGTTGCAGCAGCTGATCTCAACGATCTCGAACTGGAAAAACGATCTGATGACCCCGGCCCAGGCTGCGGCGATCGCCAAAGGCGAACGGGATCGGATCTTTGCCCACTGCTATGGTCTGTACGACGCGCACATGAAAGCGTGCAACGTGCTGGACTTCGACGATCTGATCCTCTTGCCGACGCTGCTTTTACAGCGAAATGAAGAGGTGCGCGAGCGCTGGCAGAATAAAATCCGCTACCTGCTGGTGGATGAATATCAGGACACCAACACCAGCCAGTACGAGCTGGTGAAGCTGCTGGTGGGGCAGCGCGCGCGCTTCACCGTGGTTGGCGATGATGACCAGTCAATTTACTCCTGGCGCGGCGCACGCCCGCAAAACCTGGTGCTTCTGAGCAAAGATTTCCTCGCGCTGCAGGTGATTAAGCTGGAGCAGAACTACCGTTCCTCCGGGCGTATCCTGAAGGCGGCAAACATCCTGATTGCCAATAACCCGCACGTTTTTGAAAAGCGTCTCTTCTCCGAACTTGGCTACGGTACGGAGCTGAAGGTGCTCAGCGCCAATAATGAAGAGCATGAGGCGGAGCGCGTGACGGGCGAACTGATCGCCCACCACTTCGTCAATAAAACCGAATACAAGGATTACGCGATCCTCTATCGCGGCAATCACCAGTCGCGCGTCTTTGAAAAGATGCTGATGCAGAACCGCATTCCGTACAAAATTTCCGGCGGCACTTCGTTCTTCTCGCGGCCAGAAATTAAAGATCTGCTGGCCTATCTGCGCGTGCTCACGAACCCGGATGACGACAGCGCGTTTCTGCGCATCGTGAATACACCAAAGCGCGAGATTGGTCCGGCGACGCTGCAAAAGCTGGGCGAATGGGCGATGACCCGCAATAAGAGCCTGTTTACCGCCAGCTTTGATATGGGGCTGAGCCAGACGCTGACGGGGCGCGGGTATGATAATTTAACCCGCTTCACCCACTGGCTGGGTGAAGTGCAGCGCCTGGCTGAGCGCGAGCCCGTGGCGGCGGTACGCGATCTGATCCACGGCATTGACTACGAATCCTGGCTGTACGAAACCTCTGCCAGCCCGAAAGCGGCAGAAATGCGTATGAAAAACGTTAACCAGCTTTTTAGCTGGATGACCGAAATGCTGGAAGGCTCTGAGATAGATGAGCCGATGACGTTAACGCAGGTGGTCACCCGCTTTACCCTGCGCGACATGATGGAGCGCGGCGAGAGCGAAGAAGAGGCCGACCAGGTTCAGCTGATGACGCTGCATGCGTCAAAAGGGCTGGAGTTCCCGTATGTGTATTTGGTCGGTATGGAAGAAGGTTTATTGCCGCACCAGAGCAGCATTGATGAAGATAATGTCGACGAGGAGCGCCGTCTGGCCTACGTGGGGATCACCCGCGCGCAAAAGGAGCTGACGTTCACGCTCTGTAAAGAGCGCCGTCAGTACGGTGAACTCGTGCGCCCGGAACCCAGCCGTTTCCTGCTGGAACTGCCGCAGGACGATCTGATCTGGGAACAGGAGCGCAAAGTGATTACCGCGGAAGAGCGGATGCACAAAGGACAGGCTAACGTGGCGAACATTCGCGCCATGCTGGCAAAAGCCAAAGAGAAGGGATAATGATGAGTAGGCCGGGTAAGGCGAAGCCGCCACCCGGCAGTGTTCAGCGTATTACTTCACCTCAAGCACCCAGTGCACATAGCTCTGCCACTGGCACTCCTGCTCGATCATCTCTGCCCCAAGCGGGTGATTCTCAATCCAGTTTTCCGGCAGCGTCAGCGTCAGCTTCTCATCATCGGCTAGCAGATTAATGGCGGGTAACAAATCATCGCGGCGGCGGCTGGCAAACAGAATTGCCAGACGCAGCAGGCGACAAAGATGCTCGGCCACGCGCGGCGGTACGGCATTTTGCTGATGCAAAGAGGAGAGATCGACGGCGTTGGTCTGGTTCAGCAGTAGCGTTGCCAGCAGCTTTTTCTGTGCGGGCGTGTAGCCCGGCAAATCCAGGTTGCGCACCAGATACGCTGCGTGAGCAGGTGCCTGCTTAAAATCTATGCTGAGCCCCACCTCGTGCAGCGCACAGGCGCTCAGCAATAAATCGCGGCTCAGATGATCAAGATCCCAGGCGTTAGCGACCTGGTCGGCAAAGCGTGATGCCAGCTGTGATACGCGGCCAGCCTGATCGATGTCAACCAGAAAACGACGCTGGACGTTGCGCAGCGTACGGTTGCGGATGTCCTGATCCACCGACAGATGCAGCATCCCGTAGACCAGACCTTCGCGCAGCGCGCCGCCGGCCAGGGTCATACACTGGATATTTAATTCGGTGAATATGGCGATCAGAATGGCCAGCCCGCTTGGGAAAACCAGGGCTCGTTCCAGCGTCAGGCCTTCAATTTCCAGCTCTTCCAGACGTCCGCACTGAATGGCACGCTGTTTAAGCTGCTGAAGTTTGGCAAGCGTGATCCGCTCGTCCATGCCCTGCGCCATCATGATTTCCTGCAGGGCCTGCACGGTACCCGAAGCCCCGACGCAGACTTTCCAGCCGTGATAGCGCAGTTCGTCCATTACCGGGCGTAGCACTGCGCGCGCGGCGTTTTCCGCCTCGTCGAAGTTCTCTTTACCCAGATTCCGGTCAGTAAAGTAACGTTCAAGCCAGGTCACGCAGCCCATCGACAGGCTGAACAGCGACGTCGCCTGCGCGCCGGTGCCGGTTACCAGTTCGGTACTGGCACCGCCGATATCCACCACCAGACGGCGATCGTCACCCCCGGTGGTGTGGGCAACGCCCTGGTAGATCAGGCGTGCTTCTTCTTCACCGCTGATAACCTGAACCGGACACCCCAGAATTTCCTGCGCTTTGGCAATAAAATCTACGGCGTTAACCGCCAGTCTGAGCGTCGCTGTGGCGACAACGGTGATTTGAGCATGCGGGATATCCTGCAGACGCTCAGCAAAGAGCCGCAGGCACTGCCAGCCACGTTCCATGGCTTCAGGCGAGAGGTAATTATCGCTGCTCAGGCCCGCCGCGAGGCGGACCTTGCGCTTAATGCGCGTCAGCGTTTGTATGCTTCCCGCCACCTCACGCACAACCAGCATATGAAAACTATTCGAACCGAGATCAATTGCCGCATAGAGCGAGGTGGAGCTGAGCATAATGTATTAACCTGAACGACGACGATTACGCGGTGCGCCGCCTGAACGACGCGGACCATTGCCGGAGCGCGGGCGGGATAGACGCTTAGGCGGCGGCAGTTCGCTTAACAGCGCTTCCGGATTGTATTTACTCTGCGGAATAGAGTGACCGATGTAGGTCTCAATGGCTGGAAGATTCAGCGCATACTCTTCACACGCAAGGCTAATCGAGTGACCGCTTGCGCCCGCACGACCGGTACGACCGATACGGTGTACGTAGTCTTCGCAGTCGTCTGGCAGATCGTAGTTAAAGACGTGCGTCACGGCCGGAATGTGTAAACCACGTGCCGCCACATCGGTTGCGACCAGAATATCAAGATCGCCACGGGTGAACTCGTCGAGGATACGAAGGCGTTTTTTCTGCGCCACGTCGCCGGTCAACAGGCCAACACGGTGACCGTCGGCAGCCAGATGGCCCCAGATGTCTTCACAGCGGTGTTTAGTGTTCGCGAAGATAATGGCGCGATCGGGCCATTCTTCTTCGATCAACGTTTGCAGCAGACGCATTTTCTCTTCATTGGAAGGATAGAAGAGCTCTTCTTTAATGCGGTGGCCCGTTTTCTGCTCCGGCTCCACTTCCACATACTCGGCGTTGTTCATCTGCTCGAACGCCAGCTCGCGTACGCGATAAGAAAGGGTGGCAGAGAACAGCATGTTCAGGCGCTGATTTGCCGGCGGCATGCGGCGGAACAGCCAGCGGATATCTTTAATGAAGCCCAGATCGTACATGCGATCAGCTTCATCAAGCACCACAACCTGGATGGCGCCGAGGTTGATATGGTTCTGTTTGGCGTAGTCGATAAGACGGCCGGTGGTCCCAATCAGGATATCCACGCCGCTTTCCAGCACTTTCAGCTGCTTATCGTAGCCGTCGCCGCCATAGGCCAGGCCAAGCTTCAGGCCAGTAGCCTGTGCCAGGGGTTCAGCGTCTGCATGGATCTGTACCGCCAGTTCTCGCGTCGGGGCCATAATTAGCGCGCGCGGCTGGTTAACTTTGCGGTCTGCAATCGCTTGGTGAGAAAGTAAATAATGGAACGTTGACGTTAAAAACGCCATCGTTTTGCCGGTACCGGTTTGCGCCTGCCCTGCAACATCGCGACCGGCCAGCGTCAGCGGCAGGGCGAGAGCCTGAATGGGCGTGCAGTTATGAAACCCTTTTGTTTCAAGGGCTTCGATCACTTTTGGGTGCAGGGCGAAGTCGGAAAACTTCTGTTCTGTTAAATGTGTTTTGCTCATAGTGTGGTAGAATATCAGCTTACTATTGCTTTACGAAAGCGTATCCGGTGAAATAAAGTCAACCTTTAGTTGGTTAATGCGACATCAACACGTCGTTGGTGGAGACAAAACCAACGTACCAGGCTTATTCCTGTGGAGTTATATATGAGCGATAAAATTATTCACCTGACTGACGACAGTTTTGACACGGACGTACTTAAGGCTGACGGGCTGATCCTCGTCGATTTCTGGGCTGAATGGTGTGGTCCATGCAAAATGATCGCCCCGATTCTGGATGAGATCGCTGACGAATATCAGGGCAAACTGACGGTTGCCAAGCTGAACATCGACCAGAACCCGGGCACCGCACCGAAATACGGTATCCGTGGCATCCCGACCCTTCTGCTGTTCAAAAACGGCGAAGTGGCGGCGACCAAAGTGGGCGCGCTGTCCAAAGGTCAGCTGAAAGAGTTCCTGGACGCTAACCTGGCGTAAGGTTTCTCCGCTGTGCGTCCAGAGCCCCCGGCTAAATGATGTGGAACTCTGGACGCCCGGCTGAAGTCGTGCTAAGTTAGCTATGACTTCGTTTTAAACATATCTATTGTTTGAATCTTGTTTTACCCGATACTTCCCTTTGTTGACATGAACAATGCGTGAAGTGGCTAAATTCCGGGCTTGTCACTCAATCCGTCTTGTCGTTTCAGTTCTGCGTTCTTTCCCTGTGACCAGACAGCGAACAGACATGAGGTGATGGCCGCTAAACAGGCATGGATGACCCTGCCATACCATTCACAACATTAAGTTCGAGAATCACTCCGAGTTTAAGAACCCACACCATTATGAATCTTACCGAATTAAAGAATACGCCGGTTTCTGAGCTGATCACTCTCGGCGAAAATATGGGACTGGAAAACCAGGCTCGTATGCGCAAGCAGGACATCATTTTCGCCATCCTGAAGCAGCACGCTAAGAGTGGCGAAGATATCTTTGGCGACGGTGTGCTGGAGATATTGCAAGACGGATTTGGTTTCCTCCGCTCTGCAGACAGCTCCTACCTCGCCGGCCCTGACGACATCTACGTATCCCCCAGCCAAATCCGCCGTTTCAACCTCCGCACTGGTGACACCATTTCAGGTAAGATTCGTCCTCCTAAAGAGGGTGAACGCTACTTTGCGCTGTTGAAAGTCAATGAAGTTAACTTCGATAAACCAGAAAACTCGCGTAACAAGATCCTCTTTGAGAACTTAACGCCTCTGCACGCGAACTCTCGCCTGCGCATGGAGCGTGGTAACGGTTCTACCGAAGACTTAACCGCGCGCGTCCTGGATCTGGCGTCGCCAATCGGTCGCGGCCAGCGTGGTCTGATTGTGGCCCCGCCAAAAGCGGGTAAAACCATGCTGCTGCAGAACATCGCGCAGAGCATTGCCTACAACCACCCAGACTGCGTGCTGATGGTGCTGCTGATTGACGAACGTCCGGAAGAAGTGACCGAGATGCAGCGTCTGGTTAAAGGTGAAGTGGTTGCTTCTACCTTCGACGAGCCAGCATCTCGCCACGTTCAGGTTGCGGAAATGGTTATCGAGAAGGCGAAACGCCTGGTAGAGCACAAGAAAGACGTGATCATCCTGCTTGACTCTATCACCCGTCTGGCGCGTGCCTACAACACCGTGGTGCCAGCTTCCGGTAAAGTGTTGACCGGTGGTGTGGACGCTAACGCCCTGCACCGTCCAAAACGCTTCTTCGGTGCGGCACGTAACGTGGAAGAGGGCGGTAGCCTGACCATCATCGCAACGGCGCTGATCGATACCGGCTCCAAAATGGACGAGGTTATCTACGAAGAGTTTAAAGGTACAGGTAACATGGAACTGCACCTCTCTCGTAAAATCGCAGAAAAACGCGTCTTCCCGGCTATCGATTACAACCGTTCCGGTACCCGTAAGGAAGAGCTGCTCACCACCCAGGAAGAGCTGCAGAAAATGTGGATCCTGCGCAAAATCATCCATCCAATGGGTGAAATTGACGCGATGGAGTTCCTCATTAACAAACTGGCGATGACCAAAACCAACGACGATTTCTTCGACATGATGAAACGCTCGTAACGCAAATAAAGCCAGCGGACGCCACGTTTTTACGTGGCGTTTTTCTTTTATGGACTATACGCTAGTATCGCCTACTCCCAATTTTGACCGGTCAGTGCGACAATAAGATAATTCGCACAGTAAAAACATTAATAGCTTGAATAATAAACAAATGGAATTGTAAGAGGTTTGCTTTATAACTTCAGGCGCGGCCCCTTGATGGTTATACTTCCTTGACTAACATTTGTTGAGAACATCCATTGTGAACCTACTTGATACGTTTACTGAACTAACCAGTATTTTCTTGTTTACCACCTGCTTTTTGTTTCTGGCACGTAAGGTTGCAAAATATCTGGGCTTAGTGGATAAACCCAACTTCCGTAAACGTCATCAAGGCATGATCCCTCTGGTCGGTGGCATCTCTGTTTTTGCGGGGATCTGCTTCACTTTTGCTATTGCAGATTACTATATTCCGCATGCCAGGCTTTATCTCATATGCTCAACAGTTCTTGTTGTGATTGGTGCGCTGGACGATAGATACGACATCAGCGTCAAAATCCGCGCTTTCGTTCAGGCAGCTGTCGCTATTGCAATGATGGTGTTTGCTAAGTTGCACCTGAGTAGCCTGGGCTATATTTTCGGGGCCTGGGAGATGGAACTCGGCCCATTCGGCTATTTCCTGACACTTTTTGCCGTGTGGGTGGCGATTAACGCGTTCAACATGGTTGACGGTATTGATGGTTTGCTTGGTGGCCTGTCCTGCGTCTCATTTGCCGCCATTGGTTTCATTTTATGGTTCGATGGGCAATATAGCCTTGCTATGTGGTGTTTCGCCATGATTGCTGCCATCCTGCCTTATATCCTGTTAAATCTCGGCGCATTGGGCCGACGCTATAAAGTCTTCATGGGCGATGCGGGTAGCACGCTTATCGGCTTTACCGTCATTTGGATCTTGCTGGAAACTACTCAGGGCGATGTGCATCCCATCAGCCCGGTAACGGCGCTATGGATTATTGCCATCCCCTTAATGGATATGGTTGCGATTATGTATCGCCGCCTGCGTAAAGGAATGAGTCCATTCTCTGCTGACCGTCAGCACATTCATCATTTGATCATGCGAGCCGGATTCACTTCCCGGCAGGCATTTGTGCTTATTACGCTGGCGGCTGCTATTCTAGCGGGGATTGGCGTGACGGCGGAATATACGCACTTTGTGCCTGAGTGGGCCATGTTGGTATTGTTCTTGCTAGCATTTTCTCTCTACGGCTACTGCATTAAGCGCGCATGGAAGGTGGCGCGATTCATTAAACGTATTAAGCGCAGGATGCGACGTAACAGTAGCAAAAACACAACATTAACTAAGTAAAACCGGGACTATGATGACTCAACCGTTGGCGGGAGCGAAATCAGTGGTAACAGAGAATGAACTGGACATTCGGGGTTTGTTTCGCGTGTTATGGGCAGGCAAACTTTGGATTGTGGGGATCGCGCTGGGGTTTGCACTGTTAGCGCTAGCCTACACGTTCTTTGCAAAACAGGAGTGGAGCGCCACGGCAATCACGGACAGACCCACGGTTAACATGCTCGGAGGATACTACTCCCAGCAGCAGTTCCTGCGAAACCTGGATATTAAAGCCAGCCTTGCCACCCCGGACCAGGCTTCCGTTATGGATGAGGCCTACAAAGAGTTTGTGATGCAGCTGGCCTCGTGGGATACGCGCCGCGATTTCTGGTCCCAGACAGATTACTTTAAGCAGCGTCGGGTTGATAACACCAAAGCCGATGCCGCGCTGCTGGACGATCTGATTAACAATATTCAGTTCATGCCAGGCGACGTGCTGCGTAACGTCAACGACAGCGTCAAGCTGATTGCCGAAACCGCGCCGGATGCAAACAACCTGTTGCGCCAGTACGTCGCGTTTGCCAGCCAGCGTGCCGCCAGCCATCTGAATGAAGAGCTTAAAGGCGCCTGGGCAGCCCGCACTATCCAAATGAAGGCGCAGGTCAAACGTCAGGAAGAGGTGGCAAACGCCATTTTTGCGCGCCGCGTGCATAACATTCAGCAGGCGCTGAAAATTGCGGAACAGCACAACATTTCCCGCACTGAGACGGATGTTCCGGCTGATGAATTGCCTGATTCTGAAATGTTCCTTCTTGGTCGCCCAATGCTGCAGGCGCGTCTGGAAAACCTGCAGGCCGTTGGGCCTGATTTTGACCTCGATTACGACCAAAATCGCGCGATGCTTAACACGCTTAATGTCGGTCCCTCCCTGGACCCGCGTTTTCAGACCTATCGTTATTTGAGAACGCCTGAAGAACCTGTAAAACGCGACAGTCCGCGCCGCGCATTCCTGATGATCATGTGGGGTATTGTGGGTGCACTCGTTGGTGCTGGCGTGGCGTTAACGCGTCGTCGTACAAACTAAGAACGCCGTTTACGATGAAGGCTGCGGCCTTCATCGCCTAATCGAAGAGAATCGATGTGAAAGTACTTACCGTATTTGGCACCAGGCCGGAGGCCATTAAGATGGCGCCTCTGGTTCATGCGCTGGCCAGCGATCCTGATATTGAAGCGAAGGTCTGCGTCACGGCCCAGCACCGTGAGATGCTCGATCAGGTCCTAACCCTCTTTTCCATCGTCCCGGATTACGACCTTAATATTATGAAGCCGGGACAGGGATTGACGGAAATAACCTGCCGCATTCTGCAGGATCTCAAGCCGATCCTGGAGTCATTCAAGCCCGACGTCGTGCTGGTGCACGGGGATACCACGACGACGATGGCAACAAGCCTGGCCGCGTTTTACCAGCGTATTCCCGTCGGCCATGTTGAAGCGGGTCTGCGCACCGGCAATCTTTATTCTCCATGGCCGGAAGAGGCCAACCGTACGCTTACCGGGCATCTGGCGATGTATCACTTTGCGCCAACCGAGAACTCTCGCCAGAATCTGCTGCGTGAAAATGTCGCCGATAACAAGATCTTTGTGACCGGCAATACGGTCATTGACGCGTTGATTTGGGTACGCGACCGCGTGCTGGCAAACAGCGATCTGCAGAAAGAACTCGCTGCCCGCTATCCTTTCCTGAATAACGGCAAAAAAACCATTCTGGTCACTGGCCACCGTCGCGAAAGCTTTGGTCGGGGCTTTGAGCAAATCTGTCACGCGCTGGCTGAAATCGCCGCGCAGAACGACGATGTGCAAATTGTCTATCCGGTACACCTTAACCCTAACGTCAGCGAGCCGGTCAACCGCATCCTGGGCCACGTCGAAAACGTCCTGCTGATTGAACCGCAGGACTACATGCCGTTTGTCTGGTTGATGAACCACGCCTGGCTGATCCTCACCGATTCCGGTGGGATTCAGGAAGAAGCGCCCTCTCTTGGCAAGCCGGTGCTGGTGATGCGTGAAACCACTGAACGTCCGGAAGCGGTTAAAGCCGGGACAGTGCGTCTTGTCGGCACCAACGCACAGCTCATCGTCGAAGAGGTCACGCGCCTTCTGCACGACGATGAAGCGTATCAGGCGATGAGCCGGGCCCACAATCCCTACGGAGACGGGCAGGCTTGTGGCCGTATCTTGCAAGCACTTAAACACAATCGGGTATCGCTATGAGTTTTACTACCATCTCTGTCATTGGTCTTGGCTACATTGGCCTGCCTACTGCGGCGGCATTCGCCTCCCGTCAAAAGCAGGTTGTTGGTGTGGATATCAACGCACGTGCGGTAGAAACCATTAATCGTGGCGAAATTCATATTGTGGAGCCCGATCTTGACCGCGTGGTGAAAGAGGCGGTTGATGGCGGCTTCCTGCGCGCCAGCACGACGCCAGTGGAAGCGGATGCCTACCTGATTGCCGTTCCAACGCCCTTTAAAGGCGACCACGAGCCCGATATGGTCTACGTCGAGGCGGCGGCAAAATCTATTGCCCCCGTGCTGAAGAAAGGGGCGCTGGTAATTCTGGAGTCGACTTCTCCCGTCGGCGCTACCGAGCAGATGGCGCAGTGGCTGGCCGATGCGCGTCCTGATTTACGCTTCCCGCAGCAGGCCGGTGAGCAGGCGGATATCAACATCGCCTACTGCCCGGAGCGCGTGCTGCCGGGGCAGGTGATGGTCGAACTGATTAAAAACGACCGGGTGATAGGCGGCATGACGCCGGTCTGTTCTGAACGCGCCAGCGCGCTGTACAAGATTTTCCTTGAAGGCGAATGCGTGGTAACCAACTCCCGCACCGCCGAGATGTGCAAGCTGACGGAAAACAGCTTCCGTGACGTTAACATCGCCTTCGCAAACGAACTGTCGCTGATCTGTGCCGATCAGGGGATTAACGTCTGGGAGTTAATCCGCCTGGCGAATCGACATCCGCGCGTCAACATTCTCCAGCCTGGCCCAGGGGTAGGCGGTCACTGTATCGCCGTCGATCCGTGGTTTATTGTGGCGCAGAACCCGGCGCAGGCGCGTCTGATTCGCACCGCGCGTGAAGTGAACGATAGCAAACCTCACTGGGTGCTCAACCAGGTTAAAGCGACGGTAGCGGATTGTCTGGCAGAGAGCGGCAAGCGCGCCAGCGAGCTGAAAATTGCCTGCTTTGGTCTGGCATTTAAACCCAATATTGACGATCTGCGCGAAAGCCCGGCGATGGAAATTGCTGAGATGATTGCCGAATGGCATAAGGGCGAAACGCTGGTGGTCGAGCCAAATATTCATGAACTGCCGGCAAAACTGGCGGGGCACTGCACGCTGACGGCGCTGGATGACGCGCTGGCGACAGCGGATGTGCTGGTGCTGCTGGTGGACCATAAAGAATTTAAAGCGACGTCCGGTGACGCGGTGCGTCAACAGTATGTGGTTGATACCAAAGGCGTCTGGCGTTGAGTAAACTTCACGGCGTGCTGGAATCCCTTGAGTGGGAAAGCGCTTTTTTTGCTCGCCCCTCGGCGATCGTCCGCTGGCGCGAGAATGCGCCAGCTTTGCAGGACGCTGACTTCAGCGCCTGGCAGCGCGTACAGGCTAAGATCCCGGCGGACCGTGCCGACCTGCTTGACGCGCTCCAGCAACATGGTTTTCAACTGGTTGAAGGCGAGGTAGACCTTTCCATCACCCTTACCCGGCACGATGCGTCCGGCGCGGAAATTGCAACGGAACAGGACATTCCTGTGCTGCGCCAGATGGCGGCCCGAGCGTTTGCGCAGAGCCGCTTTCGCACGCCCTGGTATGCGCCTGACGATAGCGGACGTTTCTATGCCCAGTGGGTAGAGAATGCGGTCAAAGGTACCTTTGACCACGTCTGCCTGATTTTCCGTGCAGCGAACGGCCAGATCCAAGGATTTGTCTCGCTGCGCAAGCTTAACGAGCGCGAGGCGCGTATTGGCTTATTAGCCGGGCGCGGCATGGGGGAGAAACTCATGCAGGCGGCGCTGCACTGGGCGCAGCTGCAGCAGGTTGAGACGCTGCGGGTGGCGACCCAGGTGGGCAACACCGCCGCGCTTAAACGTTATATTGCGAGTGGTGCCAACATCGACGCCACCGCCTACTGGTTATACAGGTGACAAGATGATTCCATTTAACGCACCACCCGTCGTGGGAACCGAGCTCGACTATATGCAGTCTGCCATGGGCAGCGGCAAACTCTGCGGTGACGGCGGTTTTACCCGTCGCTGTCAGCAGTGGATGGAGCAGCGTTTTCGCAGTGCTAAAGTGCTGCTGACCCCGTCCTGCACGGCATCGCTGGAAATGGCGGCCCTGCTGCTGGATATCCAGCCCGGTGATGAAGTGATCATGCCGAGCTATACCTTCGTCTCTACCGCGAATGCATTTGTCCTGCGCGGAGCGAAAATCGTCTTTGTGGATATCCGCCCGGACACCATGAACATTGATGAGACGCTGATTGAAGCGGCGATCACCGACAAAACGCGTGCGATTGTGCCGGTTCACTACGCGGGCGTGGCCTGTGAAATGGACACCATCATGGCAATCGCCAAAAAGCACAACCTGTTTGTGGTAGAAGATGCCGCGCAGGGCGTGATGTCCACCTACAAGGGGCGCGCGCTGGGCACTATCGGCCACATCGGCTGCTTCAGCTTCCACGAAACGAAAAACTATACGGCGGGTGGCGAAGGCGGTGCGACGTTGATTAACGATCGTGCCCTGGTTGAGCGTGCGGAAGTGATCCGTGAAAAAGGCACCAACCGCAGCCAATTCTTCCGCGGTCAGGTTGATAAGTACACCTGGCGCGATATCGGCTCAAGCTATCTGATGGCCGACCTGCAGGCAGCGTACCTGTGGGCACAGCTGGAAGCGGCAGAGCGAATTAATCTCCAGCGCCTGTCCCTGTGGCAAACCTATTACGATGCGCTTGAGCCGCTGGCAAAAGCCGGACGTATTGAGCTGCCAACCATTCCGGCCGATTGCGTTCACAACGCCCACATGTTTTACATCAAGCTGCGCGATAACGACGATCGCAGCCAGCTCATCGCCTGGCTTAAAGAAGCCGAAATTATGGCGGTCTTTCACTATATTCCGCTGCACTCCAGCCCGGCGGGCGAAGCGTTTGGGATGTTCGCAGGTGAAGACCGTTACACCACGAAAGAAAGTGAGCGTTTGCTTCGCCTGCCACTGTTCTTCAACCTCGCGCCAGTTAACCAGCGTACGGTGATCAATACCCTTCTGAGCTATTTCGGCTGATATGTCTCTGGCAAAAGCATCGGTGTGGACCGCCGCGTCCACGCTTGTAAAAATTGGTGCCGGACTGCTGGTCGTCAAGCTGCTGGCCGTCTCATTCGGCCCCTCAGGCGTCGGGCTGGCGGGCAACTTCCGCCAGCTTGTTACCGTCCTTGGGGTGCTGGCCGGTGCCGGAATCTTCAACGGCGTGACCAAATACGTTGCCCAGTATCATGATGATGCGGCTCAGCTTCGCAGGGTAGTGGGCACCGCGTCGGCAATGGTCACGGGCTTTTCGACCCTGCTGGCGATTGTGTTTCTGCTGGCCGCGGCGTCCATTAGCCAGGGATTGTTCGGGCACACCCATTATCAGGGGCTCGTGCGTCTGGTCGCGCTGGTCCAGATGGGCATTGCCTGGGCCAACCTGCTGCTGGCGCTGATGAAAGGTTTTCGCGATGCTGCCGGAAACGCGCTTGCGCTCATCCTGGGTAGCGTCATCGGCGTGATTGCCTATTATTTCTGCTACCGCCTGGGTGGCTATGAAGGCGCACTGCTTGGGCTGGCGCTGGTTCCCGCACTGGTTGTTGTGCCTGCGGCGTTCATGCTGATGCGCCAGGGCGTTATCCCTCTGAGCTACCTGAAACCGCAATGGGATAAGGTGCTTGCCAGCCAGCTGGGTAAGTTTACCCTGATGGCGCTCATTACTTCCGTCACGCTGCCGGTGGCCTACGTGATGATGCGAAACCTGCTGGCGGCGCATTACAGCTGGGATGAGGTAGGGATCTGGCAGGGCGTAAGCAGTATTTCCGATGCTTACCTCCAGTTTATAACGGCTTCCTTTAGCGTTTATTTGCTGCCAACCTTATCGCGTCTGACGTCCAGGCAGGATATTACCCGCGAAATTTTCCGCTCCCTGCGTTTTGTATTACCCGCAGTGGCGGCGGCCAGTTTGACCGTCTGGTTATTGCGTGATGTCGCCATCTGGCTGCTGTTCTCGGCGAAGTTTACCGCCATGCGCGATCTTTTTGCCTGGCAACTGGTGGGTGATGTGCTGAAAGTGGGTGCTTACGTTTTCGGCTATCTGGTGATTGCGAAAGCCTCGCTGCGGCTGTATATCCTCGCGGAGGTTAGCCAGTTTGCATTGCTGACAGCATTTTCGCACTGGCTGATACCCGCGCACGGTGCGCTGGGGGCGGCTCAGGCCTACATGGCAACCTATATCGTTTATTTCGCTGCCTGCTGCGGCGTATTTTTATTGTGGCGTAAACGCGCATGACTGCACTGATTCACATCCTGGGATCGGATATCCCACACCATAACCAGACCGTTTTGCGGTTCTTCAACGACGAGCTGGCATCGGGCAATCCTGATGCGCGCGAGTTTATGGTTGCAGGTCAGGATAATGGCCTGAGCGCGGCGTTTCCGGCGCTGACAATCACCTTCTGGCCGGATAAAGCTACCCTGGCGAAGGCGGTTATTGCCAAAGCCAAAGCGGATCGTGAGCAACGTTTCTTTTTCCACGGGCAGTTCAATACCGGCCTGTGGCTGGCTCTGCTCAGCGGGGGAATTAAACCCTCCCAGTGCAGCTGGCATATCTGGGGAGCCGATCTCTACGAAGTCTCGCGCGGCTGGAAATTCCGTCTTTTCTATCCGCTGCGTCGCATGGCGCAGGGAAGGGTGGGCCGCGTTTTTGCCACCCGTGGCGATCTGAATTATTTTGCGAAGCAGCACCCTAACGTGCGCGGTGAGCTACTCTATTTCCCAACCCGTATGGATCCGGCGCTGAACACCATGGCGAATGACGCGGTTCGCGAAGGCAAGCTGACGGTGCTGGTGGGGAATTCCGGCGACCGCAGTAACGAACATGTCGCCGCGCTCCGGGCGGTACACCAGCAGTTTGGCGACACGGTGAACGTGGTGGTGCCGATGGGTTATCCGGCCAACAACGACGCCTACATTGATGAGGTTCGCCAGCAGGGGCGTGCGTTATTCAGCGAAGAAAATCTGCACATTCTCAGCGAAAAGCTGGAGTTTGATGACTATCTTGCGCTGCTGCGAAAATGCGATCTGGGCTATTTCATCTTTGCTCGCCAGCAGGGGATTGGTACGCTGTGTCTGCTGATTCAGGCGGGTGTACCGTGCGTGCTTAATCGTGAAAACCCGTTCTGGCAGGACATGGCCGAGCAGCATATTCCGGTGTTGTTCACCTCAGACGCGCTGAATGTCGAAGTGGTACGTGAAGCACAACGCCAGCTCACGCTGGTGGATAAAAATAGCATCGACTTTTTCAGCCCGAATTACCTCACGCCGTGGCACCGCGCGCTGCGTATCGCTTCAGGAGACAACGCATGAGTCAGTTGCAGTTTAGCGGCTTACTGGTTGTCTGGCTTCTGAGCACGCTATTTATCGCCACGCTCACCTGGTTTGAGTTCCGCCGGGTGCGCTTCAACTTTAACGTGTTCTTCTCGTTGCTGTTTCTGCTGACCTTCTTTTTCGGCTTCCCGCTGACCAGCATTCTGGTCTTCCGTTTTGACGTGAGCGTCGCGCCGCCGGAAATTCTTCTCCAGGCCCTGCTGGCGGCGACCTGCTTCTATGGTGTTTACTACGTCACCTATAAAACGCGTCTGCGACCAGCGCAGGCCGCTGCCCCGCGTCGGGCGTTCTTTACCATGAACCGGGTGGAGACCCATCTGACGTGGGTGATGCTCATGACCATCGCCCTGGTCAGCGTCGGCATCTTCTTCATGCATAACGGCTTCCTGCTGTTTAAGCTCCACTCCTACAGCCAGATTTTTTCGGCTGAAGTCTCAGGCGTGGCGCTTAAGCGATTCTTCTATTTCTTCATCCCGGCGATGCTGGTGATCTTCTTCCTTCGCCAGGACAGCAAGGCATGGCTGTTCTTCCTGGTCAGTACGGTTGCGTTCGGTATCCTGACCTACATGATCGTGGGCGGTACGCGTGCCAACATTATCATCGCTTTCGCTATCTTCCTCTTCATCGGCATCATCCGCGGCTGGATCTCGCTGTGGATGCTGGTTGCGGCAGGGGTATTTGGCATTGTGGGGATGTTCTGGCTGGCGCTGAAGCGCTACGGGATGAACGTGGCGGGCGACGAGGCGTTTTACACGTTCCTCTACCTGACGCGCGACACCTTCTCGCCGTGGGAAAACCTGGCATTGTTGCTGCAAAACTACGACAAGATTGATTTCCAGGGGCTGGCGCCGATTGTGCGCGATTTCTACGTCTTTATCCCGAGCTGGCTGTGGCCGGACCGCCCTGGCGTAGTACTCAATACCGCGAACTATTTTACCTGGGAAGTGCTGAACAACCATTCGGGCCTGGCGATCTCGCCAACCTTGATTGGTTCCCTGGTGGTGATGGGGGGAGGCTGGTTTATCCTGCCGGGCGCGTTTGTCGTAGGGTTGATTATTAAGTGGTTTGACTGGCTTTACGTGCGCGGTAACGAAGAGACCAACCGCTATAAAGCGGCCATTTTGCACAGTTTCTGCTTTGGTGCCATTTTCAATATGATCGTTCTGGCGCGCGAGGGGCTGGACTCGTTCGTTTCGCGCGTGGTGTTCTTCATGGTCGTTTTTGGCATCTGCCTGTTACTGGCCAAACTGTTGTACTGGCTGTTCGACAGCGCAGGGCTTGTGCACAAGCGTGAGCCACAGGGCAGCACAACGCTGTCGCAAGTCTGAGTAGGGAAAGTAATGACTGATAAAACTTCTGCACCGCGCTATGCGCTTCGTGGTTTGCAGCTGATTGGCTGGCGCGACATGCAGCACGCGCTGGATTTTCTATTCGCCGACGGGCAGATGAAATCCGGTACGCTGGTCGCTATCAATGCGGAAAAGATGCTGGCGGTGGAAGATAACGCCGAAGTCAAAAGCCTGATAGAAGCGGCTGAATTTAAATACGCGGACGGTATCAGCGTGGTCCGCTCTATCCGTAAAAAATATCCTGACGCTAATGTATCTCGCGTGGCGGGTGCCGATCTCTGGGAGCAGCTTATGGCCCGCGCTGGCGCGGAGGGTACGCCGGTGTTCCTGATTGGCGGTAAGCCTGAGGTGCTGGCCGAGACCGAAGAGAAACTGCGTCGTCAATGGAATGTTAATATCGTTGGCAGCCAGAATGGTTACTTCAAGCCTGAAGACCAGCAGGCTTTGTTTGCCCGCGTGCGCGACAGCGGGGCAAAAATCGTCACCGTGGCGATGGGGTCCCCGCGCCAGGAGATCCTGATGCGCGACTGCCGTCTGGTCTGCCCGGATGCGCTTTATATGGGCGTCGGCGGCACCTACGATGTCTTTACCGGCCACGTGAAGCGCGCGCCGAAGATTTGGCAAAATATGGGGCTGGAGTGGCTCTACCGCCTGCTCTCCCAACCCACCCGCATTAAACGACAGATTCGACTGCTTCGCTACCTCACCTGGCACTATACCGGTAAAATGTAATCAAAATGTAGCGCGATATGCTGTTCGCGCTGCAACTCACCTGCAAAGCTGCTGATAATTTGTGCAATGCATTCATTTTTTTAATGCATCGTTTGCCATTTGGCCGATTTTAAGAAACCATTCGCACCGTATTTTAGTACCCCTAAAAAACAATAACCGGTATTAAGCCGGGAAACAGCAAACACAATCGAGGATCTATGGCAGAGAAACAACCGGAGCTACAGCGTGGGCTGGAAGCTCGTCATATCGAACTGATAGCGCTGGGCGGCACTATCGGCGTTGGCCTGTTTATGGGCTCCGCAAGCACCCTCAAATGGGCAGGCCCTTCCGTATTACTGGCGTATATCATCGCCGGGCTGTTTGTTTTCTTCATCATGCGCTCAATGGGCGAAATGCTCTTTCTGGAGCCGGTGACCGGTTCCTTCGCCGTTTACGCACACCGTTATATGAGCCCGTTCTTCGGCTACCTGACGGCCTGGTCATACTGGTTTATGTGGATGGCGGTGGGCATCTCTGAAATCACCGCCATAGGGGTTTATGTCCAGTTCTGGTTCCCGGACATGGTCCAGTGGATACCGGCACTCATTGCCGTGGGGCTGGTGGCGCTGGCAAACCTGGCCGCCGTGCGCCTTTACGGTGAAATCGAGTTCTGGTTTGCGATGATCAAAGTAACCACCATCATCGTGATGATTGTTATTGGCCTGGGCGTGATTTTCTATGGCTTTGGCAACGGCGGACACGCCATCGGCTTTGGCAACCTGACTGAACACGGCGGCTTCTTCGCCGGCGGCTGGAAGGGCTTCCTGACGGCGCTGTGTATTGTTGTGGCCTCGTATCAGGGCGTGGAGCTGATCGGGATTACCGCCGGGGAAGCGAAAAACCCGCAGGTTACGCTGCGTAGCGCGGTGGGCAAAGTGCTGTGGCGCATCCTGATTTTCTACGTGGGCGCAATCTTCGTTATTGTGACCATCTTCCCGTGGAACGAAATCGGCACGACGGGGAGCCCGTTCGTATTAACCTTTGCGAAGATTGGGATTACAGCAGCAGCGGGTATCATCAACTTTGTGGTCCTGACGGCAGCGCTTTCAGGCTGTAACAGCGGGATGTACAGCTGTGGCCGTATGCTCTACGCGCTCTCGAAAAATAACCAGCTGCCTGCGGCAATGAGTAAAGTATCGCGTGCTGGCGTGCCGGTAGCGGGCGTCGCGGTCTCCATTGTCATCCTGCTGATTGGCTCCTGCCTGAATTACATCATCCCTAATCCGCAGCGCGTGTTTGTTTACGTCTACAGCGCCAGCGTGCTGCCGGGCATGGTGCCGTGGTTTGTTATCCTCATCAGCCAGCTGCGTTTTCGCCATGCGCATAAAAAAGCGATCGCCAGCCATCCGTTCCGCTCGATCCTTTTCCCGTATGCGAACTATTTGACGATGGCGTTCCTGATTTGCGTATTAATTGGAATGTACTTTAATGAAGATACCCGCATGTCGCTGTTTGTCGGGCTGATCTTCCTGGCGGCAGTGACGGCCGCGTATAAGCTTTTTGGCCTGGGTCGCCGTGCCACTACGCAGAAAGTGGAGGAATAAGCGGCAAAATGTGCAAACCATAACCAAACGCGCATTTTTTTCAAAAAAGCACTAGACAGCGGGGACGGAGGTACGTAATATCCAGCCCCGCAACGGCGCTAAGCGCCCGTAGCTCAGCTGGATAGAGCGCTGCCCTCCGGAGGCAGAGGTCTCAGGTTCGAATCCTGTCGGGCGCGCCATTTTAGTTCCCGGCGCTAGAGCTGCGGTGGTCTGAGAAGTAGTCAGTACCGCGTGAAAGAATACAGTGGTGGCTATAGCTCAGTTGGTAGAGCCCTGGATTGTGATTCCAGTTGTCGTGGGTTCGAATCCCATTAGCCACCCCATTATTGAAAGAGTTGTGAATTGCGAAGGTGGCGGAATTGGTAGACGCGCTAGCTTCAGGTGTTAGTGTCCTTACGGATGTGGGGGTTCGAGTCCCCCCCCTCGCACCACGACTTTTTAAATGAATTGAACTAAAAATTCAAAAAAGCAGTACATCGGCGAGTAGCGCAGCTTGGTAGCGCAACTGGTTTGGGACCAGTGGGTCGGAGGTTCGAATCCTCTCTCGCCGACCAATTTTGAACCCCGCTTCGGCGGGGTTTTTTGTTTTCTGTAAGTTTTCTCCCCTGTCGTTATCTCCAGAGAATACCCTTTATCATTGTCGCGATTCAGTGACATGCAAGTCATTGAAAATAAGTTAAATAATTATTTATGGGATTTACTGTCTCTTCCTGGCGACATATTTCTGCTTTTGTCGATACGCTATGAAGCTTCAGAGGCTACTTAACAGCAGAATTTCCTTTTATCTTAAAATGTTGCGCCATGTAAAAGTTCTGCGTGTAAATCTGGCACGTTACGTGCAATAATATACGCGTAGATGCTCATTCCATCTCTTATGTTCGCCTTAGTGCCTCATAAACTCAGGAATGACGCAGAGCCATTTACGGTGCTTATCGTCCACTGACAGATGTCGCTTCGGCCTCATCAGACACCATGGACATAACGTTGAGTGAAGCACCAAATATGTTGTCTTACAGACCTGTTTTAACGCCTGCTTTTATAGCAGGCGTTTTTTTATGTCTTATTCCCGATACCCACGCATGATCAGGGCGACCAATAGCAGGGCGGCTGACGAGACCGTATAGAGCGCCAGCACTGAGCCAAGCCCAACAGCCACTATCGCTGTAATGCCGGTGAAAAGCGAGGCGCTGAGCGTTTGCCAGCGCCAGGCTTTACCGCTGGCTGACGCGGTTTGCGTGATATGAAAACTGCTGAGTACGCTAAACGTGCCGGCTGCGAAGAGAACGTTTGAGGCCAGATGCGCGATAAAGATCATCCCCAGCGCACATGCCATCCACCCGGACAACAACGGCAGCATTCCATAAGCGGCAAGAAAAATACCGAGACAAACGATGATTCGCGGCGTGTGGACGGCAAAGCGCGTCAGGCTCTCTTTTTTTAGCAGCATGGGGCCGCAAAGTTGCCCCATGCTCCTTGCGAAAAGCAGAGGCAGAGCAAGGCCCGCCGCATCCTGAGGATGGAGCTGCTGCGCCAGGGCCGGAAGTAGCGCCATAGCCGGTGAGCCGACGGCCGCCAGCGCCGGCAAAATGAGCAGGCTGCGCTTTTGCCGAACGGTCAACGTCCGCCAGCGCAGTGGCGCGGGGGCTGCCTCTTCACCGGCGAGAGGTAGCAATGGCGCAGAAAACCGCCGCCCAGCCAGCCACAGCAGCAGCAGCGACCCGAGAAAACTGGCGGCATCAATAGCCAGTAAGGTAAACACGGAGGTCTGCTTGAATAGCACTACGCCGAGTCCAGTACCTAATAACACCTGAGAAGCAAAAATCACATTTTCCAGACAGGTTGCAGCAGGCAGCTCTGTTTCGCTAAGTCCGCGTTTAAAGAGCAATGTCAGCGCGGGCCAGCTCATCCCGCTGAGCAGCGCTTCGGTGGATTGCACGGCGAGTAGCGAGGCAATGCTGTGATAACCCGCACCGAGCAGGGGGAAGAGTAGGGCGAGCAATCCCAGCCCCTCGGTCAGTATCAGCAGGAATACTGGAGAATAGCGCGAGCACAGCTTTTCGCCGATCGCGCTGCCGATGAATCCCGGAACCGTTGCGAAAAGAAAAGCGAGGGTGAGCAGGGCGGGCGGGGCCGACCACGCTAACAGTAAACCAAAGACCACGACCTGGGTTAAACCATTTCCCAGCGAAGAAAAGATAAAAGCACAGGCAAGCAGGCGCAGCCAGCGGTGGCAGCGCAGCGCTTCAATAAGCGCATACAAAAGCGAGTTCATGAAGATTTCCTTTCAAAAACGATTTAATCCACGCTGCAGAAAGTGCGCGTGTGTGAAAAAAGGTTAATGAAAAGACATCGTTACATTGGCGGGTTCGTTTGCAGATGTGGGTGTAAAGAATGTAGCAGGAGAAAGGCGATAAAAAAAGGAGGCCGTCTGGCCTCCTTTTTTATTTATTGCGGGTTACCGTTATTTTGCAGCGTCAGCAACAGCCCATCGCGCCGCATAGCGGCCGCCTCTTCTGGCTTATGCTGTTTGTCCAGCGTATCGGCAAGCCACGCGTAGTCAAACGCGTCCGGACGCTGTTTCAGTGCCGCACGGAAGGCCAGGCTCGCCTCTTGCCATTCGCCGTGCTTCATCAGCGACTGGCCCAGGGTACTCCACAGCAGCGGACGGTCACCGACGGTTTTGATCTGCTGGCGCAGCACTTTTTCGACCTGCTCAGGGTTATTGGTTTTCAGGCGCGGGATCACCATGACCAGGCGATCGTCGTACTGGCGCTTCAGGCCGTCGAGAAGGATCTCCTGGGCGGTGTCATGATCGTCACATTCAATAAGATGTTCCGCCATGGCCACCTGCAGGGGGACCTGCTGGCGCGTTTTCCGGCTCTGATTCTTCCACCAGGTTTTCAGGCCTTCGCTGCCCAGGTCGGCGCGCGCCTGATCCATCAGGCCAATCCATGCCAGACGCTGAAGTTCATCACGATGTTCATCATCACCCACCTCGGCCTTCGCCATCGACGGAATGATGTCCAGCAACGAGCCCCACGCTCCGGTACGAATATAGGCCTGCTCCGCAAGGCGCAGGACTTCCGGATGACGCGGTGCGATTTCCAGCAGACGGTCAATGCCGTGGCGCGCCGCGTGGTTCTCATTGCGCGCGAGCTGCAGGCGGACGCGGGTAATTTCCACTGGGATCGGGTCGCCAGACGCCAGTTCTGACGCGCGTTCCAGATGCTGGTTAGCGCGGGCTTCATCACCGCGCTGCTGCGCCGCTTCGGCGGCCAGAAGATAGTTCACCACCGGCTGTTCCGCGTGATCGGCGTTTTTCGACATCAGCTTTTCAACCTGCTGGTAATCGCCTTCGGCCAGCTTTAGCAGTGCCTGTTCCGTTTGCTTACGGGCGCGGCGGCGCTTACGGCCAACGAACCAGCCGCGGGTATGGGCACCGGTGCGGAAAATACGGCGCAGGATCCATTCAACGGCAAGCAGGACCACGACGCCGAGGATCAGAACGATCGCCAGACCCGTTACGCTGGTTTCAATGTTGTAGTTATCGGTCTGGATCAGGACGTATCCCTGATGACCCGCAAGCATCGGGCCCAGGACGATCCCGGCGATCAGCAGGATGAAGAGTAAAAGGACTTTTAGCATCATTACTCTCCCTGTGGCGCGCTTTCAGGCGCTGGTGCCGCCGCTGTGCCGGTCTGCCCGGCCGGAACGCCCGGCTGCGCCAGCAGGTTACGCACGCGCGTCTGCATCAGCTTCTCCAGAATCGGCTGGCTGGCCAGTTTATCCGGCACGTTCATGGTGATGTTCTGCTGGCTCAGCTTGTCGATATCTTCGAGGAAGGCGGTGGTCGTTGCATCATCGGTGTTGTAGTAGGCGCGTACCCACGTCGAGACGTTATCCAGCGCCTGTTTGTACGTTTCTTCCTGATGGCGCGGCACGGCCTGCGCCGCGACCAGCAGGCGGGAACGGATGTTTTCGCGCAGATAGATATCCTGATTCGGCGCTAACAGCGGTACGGCGGTTTCATCGCGACGGCGGATGGTGATGAAGCTGTCCATAAAGTTCTGCCAGCTTTTCTGCAGGTTTATGCGCCATTCGCTCAGGGAGCTGGACAGCTCGGTACCGTCAGAGTCCATCGGGGAGTCGTCGTCATTGTTATCCGCCAACTGCAGGTTATCTATTTGATTCGAAAGCTGGTTCACCTTGAGGATAATGCCGTCGTAATCCACCTGTGAAACGGCGGAGAGGCTGGCGATATCTTCGGTAATCGCACGGCGCGCGGTAATGAGGCTCGGGTCGTTCATGTCGGCCAGGCTCGCATCGGCGCTTTTCAGCAGCGCGGCGGCGGTGGTCACGTCCTGATCGCTCCACAGCTTACGCCCGGCGAGTTTGACGAGGAAATCGGCCTGCGAGAGCAGCCAGGTTTTGGCATCGGTGCCGGAGATCGTGGCGACTTTCTGCTGTACTTCGCCCAGCTGTTTGGTCAGCTCTTCCTGTTTGCTGTTCGCCTCGGCAAGCGCGGCGGCCTGCTGCTTAATCACCGCTTCCAGCTCGGTTTTCTGCGTTTCCTGCGCTTTTTGCAGGGAGGTAAGCTGATTGACCAGCGTATCGCTGGTGGCCGTCTGGTTAGCACTCTGTTGCTTTACCAGACCATACAGGCCGACGCCTGCTGCCAGCGCAATGGCGATGGCAATCGCGCTCAGCGCGAGGCTGGTTTTATTGCTGCCGTTTTTCTTCTCAGCGGTTTTCTCAGTCGTCTCTGGCTGTGGCGTTGTCTCCACAGTCTCCCTGGTCTCTTCAACCACGGCGGAGGATTTTTCGTGTTCCGTCATTATGGCTTCCCATTTGAGAGTTATTGTAATGCGCGCAGCAGCGCATCGTTGTCGGCGTTATCAGCGATCCGAATATCCTGCCAGCCCAGTTCCCGGGCGAGGTTCGCCAGACGCTCACTGACGACCAGAAGCCGACAGCGGAGTAACCAGTTTTCGCGATACCAACGCGGTATCAGCGACCAAAGCTGTTGTAACATTTCACCGCTGGTGACCACCAGCGTATTAATACCGCGCGCGTGCCAGCGCATCGCCTCTTCAGCACCGTCGTAGTGTTTCGCACAGCGCTGGTAGCACTCAACAAACGTGACGTCAGCCCCGCGTTCCCGCAGCGTTTCACCCAGTAGTTCGCGGCCACCGTTGCCGCGCAAAATGAGCGCGCGCTTTCCGGCAATAGTTTGTAATTCAGGTAATTGTAGCAAGACTTCGCTGATTTCCCGATCCAACGGGTAGCGAACGTCTGTTCCACTCACGGTATGTAAGGCCAGCGCGGTGGTTCTGCCGATAGCGAAATAGCGCGGAGCGGTCGGCCAGCGTGTCCCCGCCTGTTGCAGCTGCGCATGGGCAAATTCCACGGCATGCTGCGATAGCGCAAACAGCAGGTCGCCTTCCTGCAGGGTATTCATCTGGTCGGCGAGCGCAGAAAGCTCCCGACCGGGGGAGAATTCAATGAGCGGAAAACTCCAGGCCACCTGCCCCAGTGCGCGCAGACGGCTCACTAACTGCTCTCCTGCGGGAGAAGGGCGGGTGACAAGAATACTCATGCAGGGGGTTCTCCGTTATAGACCTCGGCCAGAATTTCACGCGCGCCGTTATTCAGCAGCTCTTCCGCCAGCGACACGCCAAGCGCTTCGGCATCCTGCGGCTTGCCGCGACGTTCGCCGCGCACCATCTGTGAACCGTCCGGCGCGCCCACCAGCGCACGCAGCCACAGTTCACCGTCTGTTAATTCAGCATAGCTGCCAATCGGCACCTGACACCCGCCTTCGAGGCGAGTATTCATCGCCCGCTCGGCTTTTACGCGGGTTGCGGTCTCGTCATGGTTCAGCGGAGCGAGCAGCTCGCGGGTGCGCGCATCGTCCAGACGGCACTCAATGCCGACGGCGCCCTGGCCGACGGCCGGCAGCGACAGCTCTGGCGGCAACGCCACGCGAATGCGTTCCTCCAGCCCCAGGCGCTTCAGGCCTGCAACGGCAAGAATAATGGCATCGTAATCGCCGTTATCCAGCTTGCCCAGACGCGTGCCAACGTTACCGCGCAGCGAGCGGATGATAAGGTCAGGACGACGCTCCGCCAGCTGACACTGACGGCGTAAACTGGACGTGCCAACCACGCTACCCGCCGGCAGCGCGTCGAGCGAGTCATAGTGGTTCGAGACAAACGCGTCACGCGGATCTTCGCGCTCGCAGATGGTCACCAGCCCCAGCCCTTCCGGGAACTCGACGGGCACGTCTTTCATCGAATGTACGGCGATATCGGCGCGGTTCTCAAGCAATGCCAGTTCCAGCTCTTTGACAAACAGGCCCTTGCCGCCCACTTTCGCCAGCGGCGTATCCAGAATCACGTCACCGCGCGTGACCATCGGCACCAGCTCGACGCGCAATCCACTGTGGCAGGCTTCAAGGCGCTGCTTAACATAATGTGCCTGCCAGAGCGCGAGAGGGCTTTGGCGTGTGGCAATTCTCAAAACATTGTCTAACATGCTTGTTACCGTCATTATCAATCGCTAACCATCCTAACATTGTTGACTCTGGGATGGCAGTTTTACGGTTGATGAAGCGTGAGAGGGACAAGGCGGCGTATTCGTCAGCCATAGCCGTATTCAGGAATTTACACGTACAGAACGGTGCTACACTTGTATGTAGCGCATCTTTCTTTACGGTCAACCGGCAAGGTGTTAAATTGATCACGTTTTAGACCATTTTTTCGTCGGTACCACCATAATGACAAGGGCGAAAAAAGGGTAACGGTTATCTTTTTGAAATACTGCGGGCTCGCTGTTATTCGTGTTTTGAATAGCTTACGACACCCGGAAACATCAGGCGATACGTCTTGTACCTCTATATTGAGACTCTGAAACAGAGACTGGATGCCATAAATCAACTGCGTGTGGATCGCGCGCTTGCTGCCATGGGCCCTGCTTTCCAGCAGGTATACAGTCTGCTGCCGACATTATTGCACTATCACCACCCGCTGATGCCTGGCTACCTTGATGGTAACGTTCCCCAGGGCATTTGCCTCTTCACGCCTGATGAAACCCAACAGCATTATTTGAACGAGCTGGAACTCTACCGCGGCATGCCGCCTCAGGTTTCTCCGAAAGGTGAACTGCCGATTACCGGCGTTTACTCGATGGGGAGCACCTCATCGGTAGGGCAGAGCTGTTCTTCGGACCTGGATATCTGGGTCTGCCATCAATCCTGGCTCGATAACGAAGAGCGCCAGCTGCTGCAGCGTAAATGCAGCCTGCTGGAAAGCTGGGCGGCCTCGCTTGGCGTGGAAGTGAGCTTCTTCCTGATTGATGAAAACCGTTTCCGCCATAATGAAAGCGGCAGTCTGGGTGGTGAGGACTGCGGCTCGACTCAGCACATCCTGTTGCTGGATGAATTTTACCGTACTGCCGTTCGCCTGGCCGGGAAGCGTATTCTGTGGAATATGGTCCCGTGCGAAGAAGAAGAGCATTACGACGACTACGTCATGTCGCTTTACGCGCAGGGCGTACTGACGCCAAACGAATGGCTGGATCTGGGCGGCCTCAGCTCCCTGTCCGCCGAAGAGTACTTTGGCGCAAGCCTCTGGCAGCTCTACAAGAGCATTGATTCACCGTACAAAGCGGTGCTGAAAACGCTGCTGCTGGAAGCCTACTCGTGGGAATACCCTACGCCGCGCCTGCTGGCGAAAGATATCAAGCAGCGCCTGCACGATGGCGAGATTGTCTCCTACGGGCTCGACGCCTACTGCATGATGCTGGAGCGCGTAACCGAATACCTGAAAGCCATTGATGACACCACGCGTCTTGACCTGGTGCGTCGATGTTTCTATCTCAAAGTCTGTGAGAAGTTGAGCCGCGAGCGCGCCTGCGTGGGCTGGCGTCGTGAAGTGGTCAGTCAGTTAGTAAAAGAGTGGGGATGGGACGAAGCGCGTCTGTCCATGCTTGATAACCGCGCCAACTGGAAGATCGATCAGGTGCGTGAAGCGCACAACGAACTGCTCGACGCGATGATGCAAAGCTACCGTAACCTGATCCGCTTTGCGCGCCGCAATAACCTTAGCGTCTCCGCCAGCCCGCAGGATATCGGGGTGTTGACCCGCAAGCTGTACGCCGCGTTTGAAGCGCTGCCGGGTAAAGTGACGCTGGTTAACCCGCAGATTTCGCCTGACCTGTCAGAACCGAACCTGACCTTTATCTATGTGCCGCCGGGCCGCGCAAACCGCACCGGGTGGTATCTGTACAACCGTGCGCCAAGCATGGATTCGATTATCAGCCATCAGCCGCTGGAATATAACCGCTATCTGAACAAGCTGGTGGCGTGGGCCTGGTTTAACGGCCTGCTGACCTCGCGCACGCGCCTGTTTATCAAGGGCAATGAGGTTGTCGATTTAGCCAAGCTGCAGGAGATGGTGGCGGATGTCTCGCACCACTTCCCGCTGCGTCTGCCTGCCCCCACACCAAAAGCGCTCTACAGCCCGTGCGAGATCCGTCACCTGGCGATCATCGTCAACCTGGAGTACGACCCGACGGCGGCCTTCCGCAATCAGGTGGTCCATTTTGACTTCCGCAAGCTGGACGTCTTCAGCTTTGGCGAGCAGCAAAACTGCCTGGTGGGCAGCGTAGACCTGCTGTACCGCAACTCGTGGAACGAAGTGCGTACCCTGCACTTCAACGGCGAGCAGGCGATGATTGAAGCGCTGAAAACCATTCTCGGCAAGATGCACCAGGATGCCGCACCGCCGGACAGCGTCGAAGTGTTCTGCTACAGCCAGCACCTTCGCGGTTTAATTCGTACCCGCGTGCAGCAGCTGGTGTCTGAATGCATCGAACTGCGTCTCTCCAGCACCCGCCAGGAAACCGGGCGCTTTAAAGCGCTGCGCGTCTCCGGGCAGACGTGGGGCCTGTTCTTCGAGCGTCTGAACGTGTCGGTGCAGAAGCTGGAAAACGCTATCGAGTTCTACGGCGCGATTTCACACAACAAGCTGCACGGCCTGTCGGTTCAGGTGGAAACCAACCACGTCAAGCTGCCGCAGGTGGTGGATGGCTTTGCCAGTGAAGGGATTATTCAGTTCTTCTTTGAAGAGTCGGGCGACGATGCCGGGTTCAACATCTACATTCTGGATGAGACCAACCGCGCCGAGGTGTATCACCACTGTGAAGGCAGCAAAGAGGAGCTGGTGCGCGACGTCAGCCGCTTCTACTCTTCCTCGCATGACCGTTTCACCTACGGTTCCAGCTTTATCAACTTCAACCTACCGCAGTTCTACCAGATTGTGAACGTGGATGGCCGAGCGCAGGTGATCCCGTTCCGTACGCAGGCAATTACCCCTGCGGCGCCTGCGAATCAGGATACCGCACCGCTGTTGCAGCAGTATTTTTCCTGAGGCTTTTCGCCCGGTAAGGCGTAGCCGCCACCGGGCAACAAAACTACCTGAAACTCACGTCCTCGCCCGCCTGCGCGGTCGCCGCCTGTTCCAGCAGATCCCAGAACGTTTCGCCGCTGCGATCGCAAACCCACTCGTCACCCTTCAAATCAAAGTGATAGCCGCCCTGTTTGGCCGCCAGCCACACCTGGTGAAGCGGCTCCTGACGGTTAATAATAATTTTGCTGCCGTTTTCGAAGCTCAGGGTCAGAATGCCGCCGTTGATTTCACAATCGATATCGCTGTCGCCGTCCCAGTCGTCGATACGTTCTTCGATGGTCATCCACAGGGTGTCGGCAAGGCGATGGAATTCACTGTCGTTCATGGTTTTGTTCCTGTTTTTCGTGATGGCGGCAGTATAACGCTAAATAATTCCCGTTGCAGGAAAGCGGCAAACTCTTGCTTTTGTGTCTTCTCCTGCGATGATAGAAACAGATTTGAACTTACGGGCAACTTTATAATGAAAAACGCTTTCCGAACGCTTGCCGTTCTCATCACGCTGTTTAGCCTGACCGGCTGCGGACTGAAGGGACCACTCTACTTCCCGCCTGCGGATAAAACCGCGCCGCCGCCGACAAAACCGGTTAACAGCGGCATCGAGTCTTCCACGCCAAAGACTAACGATCGTGGCGATAACGGCGGTCCGACTCAGGTTAACCTCTGACGACAACGTTCTGTACCCGCGCAATGGAGCAAATGATGCAGTTCTCTAAAATGCATGGCCTTGGCAACGATTTTATGGTCGTCGACGCGGTAACGCAGAATGTGTTTTTCTCCCCGGAACTGATCCGCCGCCTGGCGGATCGGCACGTGGGCGTGGGGTTCGATCAGCTGCTGGTGGTTGAGCCGCCCTACGATCCTGACCTCGATTTCCACTACCGTATTTTCAACGCTGACGGCAGTGAGGTTAACCAGTGCGGCAATGGCGCGCGCTGTTTCGCCCGCTTTGTCCGCCTGAAAGGGCTCACCAATAAGCGCGATATCCGCGTCAGTACCGCCAACGGTCGTATGGTGCTCAGCGTTACCGACGATGAGCTGGTGCGCGTCAATATGGGCGAGCCTAACTTCGAGCCTTCCGCCGTGCCGTTTCGCGCAAACAAAGCGGAAAAGACCTATATTATGCGGGCGGCCGAGCAGACAGTATTGTGCGGCGTTGTCTCGATGGGTAACCCGCACTGCGTGATTCAGGTGGATGACGTGGAAACCGCGGCGGTCGAAACGCTCGGTCCGGTGCTGGAGAGCCACGAGCGGTTCCCGGAGCGGGCGAACATCGGCTTTATGCAGGTGGTGAAGCGTGAACACATCCGTCTGCGGGTTTACGAGCGCGGCGCGGGCGAAACCCAGGCCTGCGGAAGCGGCGCCTGTGCGGCGGTGGCCGTCGGTATCTCCCAGGGGTTACTGGCAGAAGAGGTTCGCGTGGAATTACCGGGCGGGCGTCTTGATATCGCCTGGAAAGGAGCGGGTCATCCACTGTACATGACTGGCCCGGCGACACATGTTTATGACGGGTTTATCCATCTATGAAACAACCAGGGGAAGAACTGCAGGAAACAGTGACGGAACTGGACGATAGCGCTGTTGTTGATTATCTGCTGAACAATCCTGAGTTTTTTATTCGCAATGCACGCGTCGTCGAACGAATGCGCGTGCCGCATCCGGTTCGCGGGACCGTGTCGCTGGTCGAATGGCACATGGCGCGCGCGCGTAACCACATCAACCAGCTTGAAGAGAACATGACGCTGCTGATGGAGCAGGCCAGCACCAACGAAAGCCTGTTCTATCGCCTTCTGCACCTGCAGGCGCGTCTGGCCTCGGCGCACAGCCTTGAAGAGTTTCTCAGCCGCTTCCACCGCTGGGCGCGTGAGCTGGGGCTGGCGGGCGCAACGATTCGTCTGTTTCCTGACCGCTGGCGCATCGGCGCGCCGTCCGGCTTTACCCATCTGGCGCTCAGCCGTCAGGCGTTTGAGCCGCTGCGCATTCAGCGCCTGGGTCATGAGCATCACTATCTGGGGCCGCTGAACGGACCCGAACTGCTGGTGGTGTTACCGGAAGCCAAAGCGATTGGCTCGGTGGCGATGTCGCTGATGGGGCGCGATGGCGACCTGGGGGTCATATTATTTACCAGCCGCGACGCGCACCACTATGAGCAGGGGCAAGCCACGCACCTGCTGCAGGAGATCGCCCTGATGCTGCCCGAGCTGCTGGAGCGCTGGATTGAGCGCGTATGACGGACGGACTGCTCGCCACTGACGTCTCGCGGTTTCTGCGCTATCTGGGCGTTGAGCGTCAGCTCAGCCCCATTACGCTGCTTAACTATCAGCGTCAGCTTGATGCCATCATGCAGATTGCCGAAGAAATCGGCCTGAAAAGCTGGCAACAATGTGACGCCGCCACGGTACGCGGGTTCGTCGTGCGTAGCCGTAAAAAAAATCTTAGCCCGGCGAGCCTTGCGCTCCGGCTCTCTGCCCTGCGCAGCTTTTTCGACTGGCTGGTCAGCCAGGGCGGCCTGAAAGCCAACCCGGCAAAAGGGATCGCCACGCCGAAAGCCCCGCGCCATCTGCCGAAAAATATTGGCGTCGACGACGTAAACCGCCTGCTGGATATCGATCTAAACGATCCGCTGGCCGTGCGCGACCGCGCGATGCTTGAGGTGATGTACGGCGCGGGCCTGCGTCTCTCCGAACTGGTGAACCTCGACTTAAAGCATCTCGATCTGGAATCCGGCGAAGTGTGGGTGATGGGCAAGGGCAGCAAAGAGCGCCGCCTGCCGATTGGCCGCAACGCCGTCTCCTGGATTGAGCACTGGCTGGATCTGCGCGGCCTGTTTGGCGCGGAAGAGGATGCGCTGTTTTTATCAAAGCTCGGCAAGCGGATCTCCGCGCGTAACGTGCAGAAGCGCTTTGCGGAGTGGGGCATCAAGCAGGGGCTGAACAGCCACGTGCATCCCCACAAGCTGCGCCACTCCTTTGCGACACACATGCTGGAATCGAGCGGCGATCTGCGTGGCGTACAGGAACTGCTTGGCCACGCGAATCTGTCGACCACTCAAATCTATACCCACTTAGACTTCCAACACCTTGCCTCGGTGTATGACGCGGCGCATCCACGCGCCAAACGGGGGAAATAATGCGTTTTTACCGCCCACTCGGTCAGATCTCAGCCCTGACGTTTGACCTTGATGACACCCTTTATGACAACCGCGAGGTGATCCTGCGTACCGAGCAAGAGTCACTGGCGTTTGTGCAGAACTACCATCCTGCGCTGAAAGCGATGCAAAACAAGGATTTCCAGAAGCTGCGCCAGTCGCTGCGGGAGACCGAGCCGGACATTTACCACGACGTGACCGAATGGCGTCGCCGTGCGGTTGAGCAGGCGATGCTGAACGCGGGTCTGAGCGCACAGGATGCCGCCGTCGGTGCCGAAGCGGCAATGGAAAACTTCGCCAAATGGCGCAGCCGTATCGACGTGCCGCAGGAAACCCACGACACGCTGGCGAAGCTTGCCGAAAAGTGGCCGCTGGTGGCCATCACCAACGGCAATGCCCAGCCGGAGCTGTTTGGCCTCAGCGATTATTTTGAATTCGTGCTGCGCGCGGGTCCGCACGGGCGCGCGAAGCCGTTCAGCGACATGTACCATCTGGCAGCGGAGAAGCTTAACCTGCCGCTGGGTGAGATCCTGCACGTGGGCGATGACCTGACCACAGACGTGGCCGGTGCCATCCGCTGCGGCATGCAGGCCTGCTGGATCAAGCCAGAAAATGCGGAGCTGATGACCGCAACAGACAGCCGTCTTCTGCCGCACGTGGAAATTTCGCGGTTGGCATCCCTCACGACGCTGATATAATCATCAATTGTTCTGTATAAATTAACAGGGTTTTGGCGAGTGGAAACATTTGCCTGCCCGACATGACGTGACGGTGCCAATGGACGTTTCTTACCTGCTCGACAGCCTTAATGACAAACAGCGTGACGCGGTTGCCGCCTCGCGCACCAACCTGCTGGTTCTGGCTGGGGCGGGGAGTGGTAAGACACGCGTGCTGGTTCACCGTATCGCCTGGCTGCAGAGCGTGGAAAACTGCTCACCGTACTCGATTATGGCCGTGACGTTTACCAACAAGGCGGCGGCGGAGATGCGTCACCGTATCGCCCAGCTGATGGGCACCAGCCAGGGCGGCATGTGGGTTGGCACCTTCCACGGCCTGGCGCACCGTCTGCTGCGCGCGCACCATATGGACGCTAACCTGCCGCAGGATTTCCAGATCCTCGACAGCGAAGATCAGCTCCGCCTGCTGAAGCGCCTGATCAAGGCGATGAATCTCGACGAGAAGCAGTGGCCACCGCGTCAGGCGATGTGGTACATCAACGGTCAGAAAGATGAAGGGCTGCGTCCGCACCACATTCAGAGCTTCGGTAATCCGGTCGAGCAGACCTGGCAGAACGTCTATAAGGCCTATCAGGAAGCGTGCGACCGCGCCGGCCTGGTGGATTTCGCCGAGCTGCTGCTGCGCGCCCACGAGCTGTGGCTCAACAAACCGCATATCCTGCAACACTACCGCGAACGCTTCACCAACATCCTGGTGGACGAATTCCAGGATACCAACAACATCCAGTACGCGTGGATCCGCCTGCTGGCCGGAGATACCGGCAAGGTGATGATCGTGGGCGATGACGACCAGTCGATCTACGGCTGGCGCGGCGCGCAGGTGGAGAACATCCAGCGCTTCCTCAACGATTTTCCCGGCGCGGAAACCATCCGTCTGGAGCAGAACTATCGCTCAACCAGCAACATCCTGAGCGCGGCCAACGCCCTGATTGAGAACAACAACGGGCGTCTGGGCAAAAAGCTGTGGACCGACGGCGTCGACGGCGAACCGATCTCGATTTACTGCGCCTTCAACGAGCTCGACGAAGCCCGCTTCGTGGTGAACCGCATCAAAACCTGGCAGGACAACGGCGGCGCGCTGGAGCAGTGCGCCATTCTCTACCGCAGCAACGCCCAGTCGCGCGTGCTGGAAGAGGCGCTGCTGCAGGTGAGCATGCCGTACCGCATTTACGGCGGCATGCGATTCTTCGAACGTCAGGAGATCAAAGATGCGCTTTCGTATCTGCGCCTGATCGCCAACCGCAACGACGACGCGGCGTTTGAGCGCGTGGTGAACACGCCGACCCGCGGGATTGGCGACCGTACGCTGGACGTGGTGCGTCAGGCCTCGCGCGATCGCCAGCTGACGCTGTGGCAGGCGTGCCGCGAGCTGCTGCAGGAAAAGGCCCTCGCCGGACGCGCCGCCAGCGCGCTCCAGCGCTTCCTGGAATTAATTGATGCCCTGGCGCAGGAAACCGCCGACATGCCGCTGCACGTGCAGACCGACCGGGTGATTAAAGACTCCGGGCTGCGTACCATGTACGAGCAGGAAAAAGGCGAAAAGGGGCAGACCCGTATAGAGAACTTAGAGGAACTGGTCACGGCAACGCGCCAGTTCAGCTACAACGAAGAAGACGAAGACCTGATGCCGCTGCAGGCGTTCCTCTCTCACGCCGCACTGGAGGCGGGTGAAGGGCAGGCGGACACCTGGCAGGACGCGGTTCAGCTGATGACCCTGCACTCCGCCAAAGGTCTGGAATTCCCGCAGGTGTTTATCGTCGGCATGGAAGAGGGCATGTTCCCAAGCCAGATGTCGCTCGATGAAGGCGGGCGTCTGGAAGAAGAACGTCGTCTGGCCTACGTGGGCGTGACGCGAGCGATGCAGAAGCTGACGCTAACCTACGCTGAAACCCGCCGCCTGTACGGTAAAGAGGTCTATCACCGTCCGTCGCGCTTTATCGGTGAACTGCCGGAAGAGTGCGTGGAAGAGGTGCGTCTGCGCGCCAGCATCAGCCGTCCGGTTAGCCATCCGCGCATGGGCTCGCCGATCTCTGAAACCGACACCGGCTACAAGCTGGGCCAGCGCGTGCGCCATTCGAAGTTTGGCGAAGGCACCATTGTGAATCTGGAAGGCAGCGGCGAGCACAGCCGCCTGCAGGTCGCGTTCCAGGGGCAGGGGATCAAATGGCTGGTGGCGGCCTACGCGAAGCTGGAAACAGTCTAACATTCAGAAAAATATCATTATTTTGTAATAATCTGCTAGCCTTATACAGTGAAGGTCAATTAATGCCCTTCAGCGTTCCGTTGCGTGTTGACGCCACAGTTATTGCTGGCGTAACATGCGCGCACGATTACGCTAAGAGGACATTCGCCTTGGACACACCCAGTAGATACTGGCTCAATTCCCTGTCATCCAGGAACAACTCCTAAGGCTATCTCCTCATGCTGATGGCCTTAGTGGTTGTCAGCGACTGCATTATTCCCGTCGCGCTGAGTCAGGCTGTTTAATGGTCTGAAACCCAATTTGTTTCTGTGTGCCCACCGAACTGTCCGATATTTTTTGCATTGGGAGTCCCGGTCATGTTGAGCGCATTTCAACTCGAAAATAACCGACTGACTCGGCTTGAAGCCGAAGAGTCACAGCCCCTCATTGATGCCGTATGGGTGGATCTGGTCGAGCCGGACGACGATGAACGCCTTCGCGTACAATCTGAGCTGGGGCAAAGCCTGGCAACCCGCCCGGAACTGGAAGACATCGAAGCCTCCGCGCGTTTCTTTGAAGATGAAGACGGCCTGCACATTCACTCCTTCTTCTTCTTTGAAGATGCGGAAGATCACGCGGGCAACTCCACCGTGGCGTTTACCATTCGCGACGGTCGTCTGTTTACTCTGCGTGAACGCGAACTGCCGGCGTTTCGTCTCTACCGCATGCGCGCCCGCAGCCAGGCGATGGTGGACGGCAACGCTTACGAGCTGCTGCTCGATCTGTTCGAGACTAAAATTGAACAGCTGGCGGACGAAATTGAAAACATCTACAGCGATCTGGAAAAGCTGAGCCGCGTGATCATGGAAGGCCATCAGGGGGATGAGTACGACGAAGCGCTTTCGACGCTGGCAGAGCTGGAAGATATCGGCTGGAAGGTGCGTTTGTGTCTGATGGATACCCAGCGCGCGCTGAACTTCCTGGTGCGCAAGGCGCGTCTGCCGGGCGGTCAGCTGGAGCAGGCGCGTGAGATCTTACGCGATATCGAATCTCTGCTGCCGCACAACGAATCTCTGTTCCAGAAGGTGAACTTCCTGATGCAGGCGGCGATGGGCTTTATCAACATCGAGCAGAACCGCATCATCAAGATCTTCTCGGTAGTGTCCGTGGTGTTCCTGCCGCCAACGCTGGTGGCGTCCAGCTACGGGATGAACTTCGAGTTTATGCCGGAGCTGAAGTGGAGCTTTGGCTACCCGGGGGCGATTATCTTTATGATCCTCGCCGGGCTGGCGCCGTATCTGTACTTTAAGCGCCGGAACTGGCTGTAAAATCTGGCGGGTGGCGCTGCGCTTACCCGCCCTACAAAACACCTACATTCCTCTGCGGGTTCTGCGCTGGGTATAAATCGCATCGGCGACGAAAATTGCCAGCGCCACCCAGATAAAGGCGAAGGTCACCATCTTATCCGCACCCGGCACTTCGCCGTAAAACACCACCGCCAGCAGGAACATCAGCGTCGGGCCAATGTACTGGAAGAAGCCCAGCGTGGAGAGGCGCAGGCGCGTTGCCGCACCGGTGAAGCACAGCAGCGGAATGGTGGTCACTACGCCCGCCGCCATCAGCATCAGGTTCAGCGACCACGGGTTGCTGCCCATATGGCTGGTGGCGCTGTCGGCGATACCGAACAGATAGATCGCCGCCACCGGCAGCAGCCACAGGGTTTCAAACAGCATCCCGGTTTGCGCTTCCACCGCAATTTTCTTACGTACCAGGCCGTAAAAAGCAAAGCTGAACGCCAGACCGAGGGCGATAACCGGCAGCGAGCCAAACGTCCACAGCTGCACCAGCACGCCGCAGAAGGCGAGAATCACCGCCACCCACTGCATCCGGCGGAAGCGTTCGCCGAGGAAAATCATCCCCAGCACGATATTCACCAGCGGGTTAATGAAGTACCCCAGGCTCGCTTCGAGCATGTGGTGGTTATTCACCGCCCAGATAAACAGCAGCCAGTTGCCGCCAATCAGCACCGCAGAAAGCGCCAGCAGGAAGACCTTTTTAGGGGTTTGCAGCAGCGTTTTGACGCCGGACCACTGACGGCTGAGGCTCATCAGCGCGATCATAAAGAAGAACGACCAGATGACGCGGTGAGTGAGGATCTCGTCGGCCGGAACATAGGCGATAAATTTGAAGTACGCCGGGGCGATACCCCAAATAAAATAAGCGGCAAGGGCGAGTAAAACGCCCTGCCGCGTCTGTTTAGCATCCATCGGGAAAATCCGTGACAAAAAAGTGAATCAATTTTACCCGAATTTGCCGCCTCAACCCACCATATAAGTGGCGGTTGCGCTGGCGATATAAACCTGCTCCTCGTTATGCAGCTCAACGCGGGCAACGGCAACTTTGTTCCCGGCACGCAGCAGGCTGCTGGTGCAAGTAAAGCGGTTTCCGCGCCCCGGGCGAAGATAGTCGACGCGTAAATCAATGGTGCCCATGCGCGCCAGACGCTGGCGGAGTTCATCTTCGTTGATGGTGTCATGGCGCGTCAGCGTACTGCCCACGCAGACCAGGCCTGCCGCCACGTCCAGCGCGGAGGCAATCACCCCGCCGTGCAGAATACTTTGCGCCCAGTTACCCACCATCATCGGCTGGTTGTTGAAACTCAGCTGGGCAAACTCTTTCTCGTAACGCTCCAGCTCAAGACCCAGTGCACGGTTAAACGGCATATGGTAAACAAAAATCTCGCCCACGAGTTTTAACACTTCTTCGGCGGTAAGCATGGCTGACATGAGACATTACATCCTTATTGTTAATGAAATGTTGATTTTATGCTTCAGCAATAAGGAATTCCACTTTCAGAAACGAGGATGCAGCAGTTATCGCAGAAGTCTGTAGAATGTTCGCCTCATAACTATTCAGGTAATTTTACTCTTTGCAGGAGAACACCACCGATGCGGACGTATCTGGCCTGGTTACTGGCGGCGGTTGCGCTGCCCCTCACAGCATATGCGCAGGAAGCGACGATTAAAGAAGTCCATGATAAACCTGCCGTTAAGGGCAGCATTATCGCCAATATGCTGCAGGAGCATGACAATCCGTTCACGCTCTACCCGTATGACACGAACTACGTGATTTATACCCAAACCAGCGATCTCAACAAAGAAGCGATAAGCTCCTATAACTGGTCTGATAATGCGCGTAAGGATGAGGTGAAGTTCCAGCTTAGCCTCGCGTTCCCGTTCTGGCGCGGTATTCTGGGGCCAAACTCAGTGCTCGGCGCGTCTTATACGCAGAAATCCTGGTGGCAGCTCTCCAACAGCGGGGAATCTTCACCGTTCCGTGAAACCAACTATGAGCCGCAGCTTTTCCTCGGCTTCGCAACGGATTATGAATTTGCTGGCTGGACGCTGCGCGACGTCGAAGTGGGCTTTAACCATGATTCTAACGGACGTTCCGATCCAACCTCCCGTAGCTGGAACCGCGCCTATACGCGCCTGATGGCGCAGAACGGTAACTGGATGGTGGAAGTGAAGCCGTGGTATGTGCTCGGCAGCACCGATGACAACCCGGATATCACCAAATATATGGGCTACTACCAGCTCAAAGTTGGCTACCAGTTAGGTGAAGCCGTGCTGAGCGCGAAGGGGCAGTACAACTGGAACACCGGCTACGGCGGTGCGGAGCTCGGTCTGAGCTACCCGGTGACGAAGCACGTGCGTCTCTATACCCAGGTGTATAGCGGCTACGGCGAGTCGCTGATCGACTACAACTTCAATCAGACTCGTGTTGGCGTGGGCGTAATGCTGAACGATATTCTCTAAGCTGCTCGAATGTTTTTGCGTTAAACGTTGAAGTTTCTCTCTCAGGCGCTGAAAATAGCGCCTGTTTTATTTTTCGCAAATGGGGTTAACGTGGCGCAGGCGGAAGTATTGAATCAGGAGTCGCTGGCTAAACAGGTTTTGCATGAAACCTTTGGCTACCAGCAGTTCCGCCCTGGCCAGGAAACCATCATTGAAACGGTGCTGGAAGGCCGAGACTGCCTGGTGGTGATGCCGACCGGCGGCGGTAAATCCCTCTGTTATCAGGTGCCCGCGCTGGTGCTTAACGGCCTTACGGTCGTGGTATCGCCTCTCATTTCCCTGATGAAAGACCAGGTTGACCAGCTGCTCGCCAACGGCGTGGCGGCGGCCTGCCTGAACTCAACGCAAACCCGCGAGCAGCAGCAAGAGGTGATGGCTGGATGCCGCACCGGGCAGATCCGCCTGCTGTATATCGCGCCAGAGCGCCTGATGCTCGATAACTTCCTCGACCATCTCGCGCACTGGAACCCGGTCCTGCTGGCGGTGGATGAAGCGCACTGTATCTCCCAGTGGGGACACGATTTCCGTCCGGAATACGCTGCCCTCGGCCAGCTGCGTCAGCGCTTCCCCGAGCTGCCGTTTATGGCTCTGACCGCCACGGCGGATGACACCACGCGTCTGGACATTGTTCGCCTGCTGGGGCTGAACGACCCGTATATTCAGGTCAGCAGCTTCGACCGCCCGAACATCCGCTACATGCTGATGGAAAAATTCAAGCCGTTGGACCAGCTCCTGCGCTACGTTCAGGAGCAGCGCGGCAAGTCCGGCATCATCTACTGCAACAGCCGCGCGAAGGTGGAAGACACCGCCGCGCGTCTGCAAAACCGTGGCTTTAGCGCCGCCGCATATCACGCCGGGCTGGAGAACCACATCCGCGCCGACGTGCAGGAGAAATTCCAGCGCGACGACCTGCAAATCGTCGTCGCGACGGTGGCGTTCGGGATGGGCATCAACAAGCCCAACGTGCGCTTTGTGGTGCATTTCGACATTCCGCGCAATATCGAATCCTACTATCAGGAGACCGGCCGCGCCGGCCGTGACGGCCTGCCTGCGGAAGCGATGCTGTTTTACGATCCGGCCGATATGGCGTGGCTGCGCCGCTGTCTGGAAGAGAAGCCGCAGGGACAACTCCAGGACATTGAGCGCCACAAGCTCAACGCGATGGGTGCCTTCGCTGAAGCGCAAACCTGCCGCCGTCTGGTGCTGCTCAACTACTTTGGTGAAAGGCGACAGGAGCCGTGCGGCAACTGCGATATCTGCCTGGATCCGCCAAAGCAGTACGATGGCCTGATGGACGCGCGCAAAGCGCTCTCGACCATTTACCGCGTGAATCAACGCTTCGGGATGGGCTACGTGGTGGAAGTACTGCGCGGTGCCAATAACCAGCGTATCCGCGACATGGGGCACGACAAGCTGCCGGTTTACGGCATCGGTAAAGACCAGAGCCACGAGCACTGGGTCAGCATTATTCGTCAGCTGATCCACCTCGGCTTTGCCACACAGAACATTGCCCAGCACTCCGCGCTACAGCTGACCGAAGCAGCGCGTCCGGTGCTGCGCGGTGATGTTGAGCTCAAGCTCGCCGTGCCGCGCGTGGTTGCCCTCAAGCCGCGCGTGATGCAGAAATCCTACGGCGGTAACTATGACCGCAAGCTGTTTGCCAAGCTTCGCAAGCTGCGTAAAGCTATCGCTGACGAAGAGAACATCCCGCCATACGTGGTGTTCAACGACGCGACGCTGATTGAGATGGCGGAACAGATGCCGCTCAGCGCCAGCGAGATGCTCAGCGTCAACGGCGTGGGGACGCGCAAGCTGGAGCGCTTTGGTAAAGAGTTTATGGCGCTTATCCGCTCTCACGCCGATGGTGATGATGAGGAGTAGTCAGACGGGCGAAAAAGTGCCAGGATGATGACTCACTGAATTATTTCCCCGCGAGCTAATTATGTTAATGCTATTTCTCACCGTGGCGTTAGTGCACATCGTTGCGCTGATGAGCCCTGGACCAGACTTTTTCTTCGTGTCGCAAACTGCCGTCAGCCGCTCCCGCAAAGAAGCGATGATGGGCGTGCTCGGTATTACCATGGGCGTTATGGTCTGGGCGGCGGTCGCGCTGCTCGGTCTGAACCTGATCCTGGCGAAGATGGCGTGGCTGCATAACATCATTATGGTTGGCGGCGGGCTGTACCTGTGCTGGATGGGCTACCAGATGCTGCGCGGGGCGCTGAAGAAAGAAGAGAAAAAACCGGAAGAGCCAAAGGTAGAGCTGGCAACGGGCGGCCGCAGCTTTGTAAAAGGGCTCCTGACTAACCTGGCAAACCCGAAAGCGATTATCTATTTCGGATCCGTGTTCTCGCTGTTTGTGGGTGACAGCGTCGGCGCAGGCGCGCGCTGGGGGATCTTCCTGCTGATCGTTGTTGAGACGTTCGCCTGGTTCACTATTGTTGCCAGCCTGTTCGCCTTACCGGCGATGCGCCGCGGCTATCAGCGCATCGCGAAGTGGATCGACGGCTTTGCCGGCGCGCTGTTCGCCGGCTTCGGCATTCATCTCATCATTTCTCGCTAAGCATGACGCGCTGACGCAAGCAGCGCGCCAACCAGCATAAACAGCGAACCAAAGACTTTATTCAGGGCCTTCATCTGCTTAGGCCCTTTGATCCACGCCGCTATCCGCTGCGCCAGCGTCGCGTAACCAATCATGACGATGATATCGACGATGATGGTTGTCGCGCCCAGCACCACATACTGCATCACCTGGGGCTGATGTGGCACGATAAACTGTGGGAACAGGGCGGCGAGGAACACGATGCTTTTCGGGTTCGTCAGGTTCACGAACACCGCGCGCTTAAACAGATGGCCGCGCGTTTGCGTCCTGGAGAGCGTATTCAGGTCAATCGAGCCTGCCGCGCGCCACTGCTGGATACCGAGCCAAATCAGATACGCCGCACCGGCCCACTTCAGCACTTCAAACGCCAGCACCGAACGAGAGAACAACGTCCCCAGACCAATCCCCACCAGCACAATATGAATGCCGAGCCCGGTCTGTAAACCGGCAATGGACGCCGCCGCACCGCGATAGCCGTGGTTGATGGAGGTGGTCATAGTGTTAATGGCACCAGAGCCGGGCGAAAGGCTAAGGATAATGGATGTCAGCAGGTAGGCGAACCACCACTCGAAGGTCATTTGAAGCTCCCGAACCGTCTATTTTTATGCCACAATACGCTATTGTTGAGTCATTTTGTGACCAGTGACGAAAAAAAACGATATTCCCTGGATTACGTGAGTGGAAACCCAATGTTTCAGCAGAAAAAGGACTGGGAAACACGAGAAAACGCGTTTGCTGCTTTCTCAATGGGGCCGCTGACAGATTTCTGGCGGCAGCGTGAGGAAGACGAGTTTACGGGCGTCGGTGGCATCCCGGTGCGCTTCGTTCGCTTCCGCAATGAAAAAAATGACCGGGTGATCGTGGTCTGCCCCGGGCGTATCGAAAGCTACGTTAAATATGCCGAACTGGCCTACGATCTGGTCAACATGGGGTTTGACGTGCTGATCATCGACCACCGTGGACAGGGGCTGTCCGGGCGCATGCTGCCGGATACGCACCGCGGGCATGTGGATCACTTCAGCGATTATGTCGACGATTTTGCCGCGTTCTGGCAGCAGGAAGTTCAGCCCGGCCCCTGGCGCAAGCGGTACATCCTTGCGCACTCCATGGGCGGCGCCATTTCGACGCTGTTTTTGCAGCGGTATGAGCACCAGTGCGACGCCATTGCGCTCACCGCGCCGATGTACGGTATTGTCATTCGTTTTCCCGACTGGATGGTGCGCCATCTTCTCGACTGGGCTGAGGGCCATCAGCGCATTCGTGAAGGCTATGCCATCGGAACCGGACGCTGGCGCGCATTGCCGTTCGCCATCAACGTCTTAACCCACAGTCGGCAGCGCTATCGCCGCAACCTGCGCTTTTATGCCGATGAACCGCGCTTGCGCGTCGGCGGCCCGACCTGGCACTGGGTGCGTGAGGGTATTCTGGCCGGTGAGCAGGTGCTGGCAGGCGTAGGCGATGATGACACGCCGACGCTTCTGATTCAGGCGGAAGAAGAGCGTGTGGTGGATAACCGCATGCATGACCGCTATTGTGAACTGCGCGCTGCCGCCGGTCACCCTTGTGAAGGGGGTAAACCGCTGGTCATCAACGGCGCGTACCATGAGATCCTTTTTGAAAAGGACGCTATGCGCTCAGTCGCGCTTAACGCCATCGTCGAGTTTTTCGACCGGCATAACTGATTTTCTATTGAGGTTAAATTTTCCTATGTACCAGGTTGTTGCATCTGATTTAGATGGCACGCTGCTTTCCCCCGACCACACCCTGTCGCCTTATGCGAAAGAGACCTTAAAGCTTCTGACCGCCCGTGGCGTGAACTTTGTGTTCGCTACCGGCCGCCACCACGTGGACGTGGGGCAGATCCGCGATAATCTGGAGATCAAGTCGTACATGATCACCTCCAACGGTGCGCGCGTGCATGATACCGACGGCAACCTGATCTTCACCCATAACCTGGATCGCGATATTGCTGCCGATCTCTTCGGCGTGGTGCATAACAATCCGGCTATCGTCACCAACGTATACCGTGACGACGAATGGTTCATGAACCGCCACCGCCCGGATGAAATGCGTTTCTTCAAGGAAGCGGTATTCAACTACTCCCTGTATGAGCCGGGCCTGCTGGATCCAGAGGGGATCAGCAAGGTGTTCTTCACCTGCGACAGCCACGAAGAGCTGCTGCCGCTTGAGCAGGCGATCAACGCCCGCTGGGGCGATCGCGTCAACGTGAGCTTCTCCACCCTGACCTGTCTGGAAGTGATGGCGGGTGGCGTTTCTAAAGGTCACGCGCTCGAAGCGGTTGCGAAACGTCTGGGCTTCGCGCTTAAAGACTGTATCGCCTTTGGCGACGGCATGAACGACGCTGAGATGCTCTCTATGGCGGGCAAAGGCTGCATCATGGAAAACGCGCACCAGCGCCTGAAGGATCTGCATCCGGAGCTGGAAGTCATCGGCACCAACGCAGACAACGCGGTACCGAAATACCTGCGCAAACTGTTCCTTGAATAATCTTCATTTGGTTGTTTATTGTTCAGTTGTCAACTAAAGAGTTCGCTACAATGCCTGTCCTTCTTTCTGAGAGACAAGCATTGTGGCGCTACTCATTATCACCACTATCCTGTGGGCCTTCTCCTTTAGCCTGATTGGCGAATACCTTGCCGGTTCGGTCGACAGTTACTTCTCGGTGCTGATGCGCGTCGGGCTGGCGGCGCTGGTGTTCCTGCCGTTCCTGCGCACGCGCGGGCAATCGCTGAAAACCATTCTGCTGTACATGCTGGTGGGGGCGATGCAGCTTGGCATCATGTATCTGTTCAGCTTCCGGGCTTACGTCTACCTGTCCGTCTCCGAATTCCTGCTTTTTACCGTGCTGACGCCGCTCTATATCACCCTGATCTACGACCTACTCAGCAGGCGCCGTCTGCGCTGGGGATATCTGCTAAGCGCCGCGCTGGCGGTTATTGGCGCGGCGATCATTCGCTACGATAAAGTGAGCGATCACTTCTGGACAGGGCTGATGTTCGTCCAGCTTGCCAACATCAGCTTTGCCATTGGTATGGTGGGATACAAGCGCCTGATGGAAACCCGCCCGATGCCGCAGCACAACGCGTTTGCGTGGTTCTATATGGGCGCGGCGATCGTCGCGGTGGCGGCGTGGTTTATGCTCGGCAACCCGCAAAAGCTGCCGACCACCACTGTGCAGTGGAGCGTTCTGGTCTGGCTGGGCGTGGTGGCATCGGGGCTGGGGTACTTTATGTGGAACTACGGCGCTACGCAGGTAGACGCCGGTACGCTGGGGATCATGAACAACGTGCACGTCCCGGCGGGGCTGCTGGTGAACCTTGCCATCTGGCAGGAACAGCCGCACTGGCCGAGCTTCCTTATTGGGGGGGCGGTGATCCTGGCTTCACTGTGGGTCCATCGCCGCTGGGTCGCTCCGCGCTCCGCACAAACGGAAGATGGTCGCACGCGTGGTTCCGCGCTGAGCGAATAAACGCCTCCGTAACCGGCTGACGCTGCTCGCCATCGCGCACGGCGGCGTACAGCCGGCTCCACAGTCCTTCCCCCAGGGTTTTGGTGACCACCAGACCCTGGCGTTCAAAGCTCTCCACCACCCAGTGCGGCAGCGCCGCGATACCCATGCTGGCCGCCACCATCTGGATCAGCAGCAGGGTGTTATCCACGCTTTTCAGCTGCGGGCTGATGCCTGCCGGCTGCAGGAAATGACGCCAGATATCCAGGCGGCTGCGCTGAACCGGGTAAATCAGCAGCGTTTCTGTCGCCAGATCTTCCGGCGTAATGCGCGTTTTGGCCGCCAGCGGATGGTCCGGCGCCAGCACCAGACGCACCTCAAAATCAAACATCGGCGAATAGTGCAGGCCGCTCCGCGGCAGGATGTCGGACGTCATCACCAGATCCAGCTCGCCCTGCTGGAGCGAGGGCTGCGGGTCGAACGTCACGCCGGATTTAAAGTCCATCTCCACCTGCGGCCACTTCTGGCGAAAGTTCTCAAGCGCGGGGGTCAGCCACTGAATACAGCTGTGGCACTCAATGGCGATCCGCAGTTTGGTCTGCTGCGGCTCGTTACACGCCTGCAGCGCGCTGGCGATCTGCGGCAGTACCTGATTCGCCAGTTGAAGAAGAATTTCACCCTGCGGCGTAAAGCGCAAAGGCTGGCTCTTACGCACAAAAAGACGAAATCCGAGGCGTTGTTCCAGATCGCTGAACTGGTGAGAAAGGGCGGACTGGGTCTGGTGCAGCGTGGCCGCCGCCGCCGCGAGCGAACCGCAGTTCCGCAACGCTTGTAGCGTTTTCAGGTGTTTAATCTCGATCATGAAAGTCCTTCACTCCGCCATGAACATTTTGCGCTTGAGGAATATACAGTACCTGCCAATTATAGATGTGTAAACATCTGGACGTCTAAATAACAAATTTCACAAGGGGCATACCATGACAATCCGCACTCACACTCTCGGTTTTCCTCGCGTTGGCCTGCGTCGCGAGCTGAAAAAAGCGCAAGAAAGCTACTGGGCGGGCAACGCCACCCGTGAAGAACTCCTGGCGGTGGGGCGGGAGCTGCGCGCCCGTCACTGGGATCAGCAAAAACAGGCGGGTATTGACCTGCTGCCGGTGGGCGATTTCGCCTGGTACGACCATGTTCTGACGACCAGCCTGCTGCTGGGCAACGTGCCGGCTCGTCATCAGAACAAAGATGGATCGGTGGATATCGACACCCTGTTCCGCATCGGCCGTGGCCGCGCGCCAACGGGTGAGCCAGCGGCAGCGGCGGAAATGACCAAGTGGTTTAACACCAACTATCACTATATGGTGCCGGAGTTCGTCAAAGGTCAGCAGTTTACGCTGGCCTGGACGCAGCTTCTGGACGAAGTGGATGAAGCACTGGCGCTGGGCCACCAGGTGAAGCCCGTATTGCTGGGGCCGGTAACCTACCTGTGGCTGGGTAAAGTGAAGGGCGAACAATTTGACCGCCTCAGCCTGCTGAACGATATTCTGCCGGTCTATAAGCAGGTGCTGATTGAGCTGGGCAAGCGCGGCATTCAGTGGGTGCAAATCGACGAACCCGCGTTGGTGCTGGAGCTGCCGCAGGAGTGGCTCGATGCCTTCAAACCGGCGTATGACGCGCTCGCCGGACAGGTGAAGCTGCTGCTGACCACCTATTTCGAGGGCGTGACGCCGAACCTCGGCACTATCACCGCGCTGCCGGTTCAGGGCCTGCACGTTGACCTGGTTCACGGTAAGGACGATGTCGCAGAGCTGCACGAGCGCGTGCCTGAGGAGTGGTTACTCTCCGCCGGTCTGGTCAACGGCCGTAACGTCTGGCGCGCCGATCTGACCGAAAAATACGCCCAAATTAAAGACATCGTCGGCAAACGTGAGCTATGGGTGGCTTCATCTTGCTCGCTGCTGCACAGTCCGATCGATCTGAGCGTGGAGACCCGTCTCGACCCTGAAGTGAAAAGCTGGTTTGCCTTCGCCCTGCAAAAATGTGAAGAGCTGGCACTGCTGCGCGACGCGCTCAACAGCGGCGACACGGCGGCGATTACCGACTGGAGCGCACCGATTCAGGCGCGTCGTCACTCGGCTCGCGTGCACAACCCGGCGGTAGAAAAACGTCTGGCGGCCATCACCGCCCGGGACAGCCAGCGTCAGAGCCCGTACGAGGTACGTGCCGAAGCCCAGCGCGCCCGCTTCAATCTTCCCGCGTGGCCGACCACGACCATCGGTTCATTCCCGCAAACTACCGAGATCCGCGGCCTGCGTCTGGACTTCAAAAAGGGCAATCTGGACGCGAATCATTACCGCACCGGCATTGCGGAACACATCAAGCAGGCGATTATCGAGCAGGAACGCCTCGGGCTGGACGTGCTGGTACACGGCGAAGCCGAGCGTAACGACATGGTGGAATACTTCGGTGAACACCTGGACGGCTTCGTCTTTACCCAGAACGGCTGGGTGCAGAGCTACGGCTCCCGCTGCGTGAAGCCGCCGGTGGTCATTGGCGACGTCAGCCGTCCGGAACCGATCACGGTGGAGTGGGCGAAGTACGCCCAGTCCCTGACCGACAAGCCGGTAAAAGGCATGCTGACCGGCCCGGTGACCATTCTCTGCTGGTCGTTCCCGCGCGAAGACGTGACCCGTGAAACCATCGCCAAACAGATCGCCCTGGCGCTGCGTGATGAAGTGGCGGATCTGGAGGCGGCGGGGATTGGCATCATCCAGATTGACGAACCGGCGCTGCGCGAAGGTTTGCCGCTGCGCCGCAGCGACTGGGATGCTTACCTGCAGTGGGGCGTGGAAGCATTCCGCATCAACGCCGCAGTGGCGAAGGACGACACCCAGATCCACACCCATATGTGTTACTGCGAATTTAATGACATCATGGATTCGATTGCCGCGCTGGATGCAGACGTGATCACCATCGAGACCTCGCGTTCAGACATGGAGCTGCTGGAGTCGTTTGAAGAGTTCGACTACCCGAACGAAATTGGGCCGGGCGTATATGACATTCACTCCCCGAACGTGCCGAGCGTGGAGTGGATTGAAGCGCTGCTGAGGAAAGCTGCCCAGCGTATCCCGGCAGAACGCCTGTGGGTAAACCCGGACTGCGGCCTGAAAACCCGCGGCTGGCCGGAGACACGTGCGGCGCTCGCCAACATGGTGAAGGCGGCGCAGAATTTGCGTCAGGCTTGATGACACGCAGGCCCGGTAAGGCGCAGTCGCCACCGGGCTTTTTTTATGCTTTCTTCCCACCGTACTGGCTAAACCATGCCAGCATTCTCTGCCAGCCATCTTTCGCGGATTCCGCGTGATAGCTCGGACGATAATCGGCATTAAACGCGTGTCCGGCATCGGGATACACCACGATTTCGGCCTTCGCGTTCGCCGCCCGCAGCGCGTGGCGCATCGTCTCGACGGTATCAAGCGGAATGCCGGTATCCTGGCCACCATATAGCCCTAACACCGGGGCATTGAGATCGGTAGCGATATCAACCGGATGCTTCGGTGAGTTCAGCGTCTTTTCGCCCACCAGTTTGCCGTACCAGGCAACGGCGGCTTTCAGCTGCGGGTTATGCGCGGCATACAGCCAGCTAATGCGTCCACCCCAGCAGAAACCGGTGACCATTAAGCGGTGCGGGTCGCCGCCGTTGCGCGCCGCCCAGCTGGCGACGTGGTCTAGGTCTGCCAGCACCTGCGCGTCCGGCACTTTGCTGACCAGGTTGCTGAAGAGCGTCGGGATATCACTGTAGTCATTCGGATCGCCCTGACGGAAGTAGAGCTCTGGCGCAACGGCCAGATAACCCTCCAGCGCCAGGCGGCGGCAGAGGTCGCGAATATGTTCGTGAACGCCGAAAATCTCCTGAACCACAATCACGATGGGCAGCGGGCCGTCTGCTGACTTTGGCCGCGCGTGATATGCAGGCATATTTTCCCCCTGAGAGGGGATGGAGGTCTCGCCCGCCGTAATGGCCTCTTCTGAGGTTGAGACGATGGTTGAAGCATGCGGAGCCGCAGCAGGTGCAAATCCGGTTTTTTCAGTCATGGCATTCTCCGTACCAATGAGTTAGCGCAAAGGTAAATATAGACACCAGGTTAACAACTCACAGTGCCTTAAACGGTCTATCTTTTGTGCAGCACCCGACGATATAACTTGTTAATGTGATGTGAATCACTTTTTGATGGAAATTCAATGCAATCATTTTCATTCATGGTGAGATGTGTCACGAAATTATGCTTACCGCTTCTGTAAAGTACCGTTTTACTTCTTCTGACTAACCGACCCACAGAGGAGTCACCTATGTCTAAGTCTGATGTTTTTCATCTCGGCCTCACTAAAAATGATTTACAAGGGGCTACGCTCGCTATCGTCCCTGGCGACCCAGAGCGTGTGGAAAAGATCGCCGCGCTGATGGATAAGCCGGTCAAGCTGGCTGCCCATCGTGAATTCACCACCTGGCGCGCAGAGCTGGATGGCAAAGCGGTGATTGTGTGCTCTACCGGTATCGGTGGCCCGTCTACCTCTATTGCCGTGGAAGAGCTGGCGCAGCTGGGCATTCGTACTTTCCTGCGTATCGGCACCACCGGCGCGATTCAGCCGCACATTAACGTCGGCGACGTGCTGGTGACGACCGCATCCGTGCGTCTGGACGGCGCAAGCCTGCACTTTGCACCGATGGAATTCCCGGCAGTGGCTGACTTCGAGTGCACCACCGCGCTGGTTGAAGCGGCGAAATCCGTGGGCGCAACCACTCATGTGGGCGTAACTGCCTCTTCTGATACCTTCTATCCGGGCCAGGAGCGTTACGACACCTTCTCAGGCCGCGTAGTGAGCCGCTTCAAAGGCTCAATGGAAGAGTGGCAATCCATGGGCGTGATGAACTACGAGATGGAATCCGCAACGTTGCTGACCATGTGCGCAAGCCAGGGTCTGCGTGCCGGTATGGTGGCGGGCGTTATCGTCAACCGTACCCAGCAGGAGATCCCGAACGCCGAAACCATGAAGCAGACAGAAAGTCACGCGGTGAAAATCGTGGTTGAAGCGGCTCGCCGCCTGATCTAGTCCTCCTCTCTGAGATAAAAGGCCGACGCGTTCGGCCTTTATTTTTTGCGTAGCGCCTCGCAGGAAAACCCTTTCAAACTGGACGTTTATACAGCACAATCTTATTTTGTGCGGGTAATACGTTGATGCAGGGGGCATTGTGGATATCTCAATCCTGATTTATGCGGTAATTGCGCTGGCGGGCGTGGCGATAGGCTGGCTGATATCCAGCTATCAGCATGTACAGCAGAAGGCCGAGCAGTTGGCTGAACGCGAAGAGATCGTCGCCGATTTAAGCGCCGCAAAACAGCAGCTTGCCCTAAGCGACCACTGGCGCGACGAGTGTGAACTGCTCAATAACGAACTGCGTAACCTGCGTGATATCAACACCTCGCTGGAGGCCGATCTCCGCGAAGTGACTACCCGCCTTGAATCCACCCAGCTGCATGCCGAAGACAAAATCCGCCAGATGATCAACAGCGAGCAGCGCCTCAGCGAGCAGTTCGAGAACCTCGCCAACCGCATTTTCGAGCACAGCAACCGCCGCGTTGATGAGCAAAATCGCCAGAGCCTGAACAGCCTGCTGACGCCGCTGCGCGAACAGCTGGACGGCTTTCGCCGTCAGGTACAGGACAGCTTTGGTCAGGAAGCCCGCGAACGCCACACGCTGGCGCATGAGATCCGCAATCTTCAACAGCTGAATGCCCAGATGGCGCAGGAAGCGGTCAACCTGACGCGGGCGCTGAAAGGCGATAACAAAACCCAGGGTAACTGGGGGGAAGTGGTGCTCACCCGCGTGCTGGAGGCCTCTGGCCTGCGGGAAGGGTATGAATACGAAACGCAGGTGAGTATCGAAAACGATGCCCGCTCGCGAATGCAGCCGGATGTGATTGTGCGTCTGCCGCAGGGCAAAGATGTGGTCATTGACGCCAAAATGACGCTGGTGGCCTATGAGCGCTACTTCAACGCTGAAGATGACTATACGCGCGAATCGGCGCTGCAGGAGCACATTGCCTCCGTGCGTAACCATATTCGCCTGCTGGGTAGAAAGGATTATCAGCAACTGCCGGGGCTGCGCTCGCTGGACTACGTGCTGATGTTTATCCCGGTCGAACCCGCGTTTTTGCTGGCGCTCGACAGACAGCCCGAACTGATCACCGAAGCGCTGAAAAATAACATTATGCTGGTCAGCCCCACCACGCTGCTGGTGGCCTTACGCACCATTGCGAACCTGTGGCGCTATGAGCACCAGAGCCGTAACGCGCAGCAGATTGCCGACCGCGCCAGCAAGCTGTACGACAAAATGCGCCTCTTCGTGGACGACATGTCCTCCGTCGGGCAAAGCCTGGATCGTGCGCAGGATAACTACCGCCAGGCGATGAAAAAGCTCTCCTCCGGGCGTGGCAACCTGCTTGCGCAGGCTGAAGCATTCCGCAGCCTGGGAGTGGAGGTTAAACGCGAGATTAATCCGGAATTGGTCGAACAGGCCACAGCGCAGGACGAAGAGTTCCGACTGCGTGAGGGCGGGGATGAACAAAATTCACCCAGCCAGGACAACGATTTAGCGGCGGATTTATCGCCAGACGAGCAGCCAGCGCGTTTCTTTCGCGGTGGTTGAATCGTAGGGCAATTGCGCCCAATCTGTTACACTTCACGAACATTTGACTGATTAGCAGGCTCTGAGATGGTTGACGATTCACAAGACACGACGCACTTTGGCTTTCAGACTGTAGCCAAAGCGCAGAAAGCTGACATGGTGGCCCACGTATTTCATTCCGTGGCGGCGAAGTACGATGTGATGAATGACTTGATGTCGTTCGGCATTCATCGCTTGTGGAAGCGCTTCACCATCGACTGCAGCGGTGTGCGTCGTGGACAAACGGTTCTCGATCTGGCTGGCGGTACGGGCGATCTGACGGCGAAATTCTCCCGTCTGGTGGGCGAAACCGGTCGCGTTGTACTGGCTGATATTAATGACTCCATGCTTAAAATGGGACGCGAAAAGCTGCGTAACATCGGCGTGGTGGGTAACGTGGAATACGTGCAGGCCAACGCCGAAGCGCTGCCGTTCCCGGACAATACTTTTGACTGCATCACGATTTCCTTCGGTCTGCGTAACGTCACCGATAAAGAAAAAGCACTGCGTTCCATGTACCGCGTGCTGAAGCCGGGTGGACGCCTGCTGGTGCTCGAGTTCTCTAAACCGATTATCGACCCGCTGAGCAAAGCCTACGACGCATATTCCTTCCACGTGCTGCCGCGTATTGGCGAACTGGTGGCAAACGACGCGGAAAGCTATCGCTATCTGGCGGAATCAATTCGCATGCATCCGGATCAGGACACCTTAAAAGCCATGATGCAGGATGCGGAATTTGAGAACGTTGAGTACTTCAACATGACGGCGGGTGTCGTCGCGCTGCATCGCGGTTACAAATTCTGAGTGGAGGTGTCCCGTGCCCTTTAAACCCTTAGTCACCGCAGGCATCGAGAATGTGCTGAATGCCTTCCTGTATCGCGCTCCGGCGCTGAAAGCCGCACGTCAGCGGCTAAACGGGAAGGTACTGCGCATTGTGTTAAAAGAGTTCTCGACGCCGCTCGTGCTGGTGTTCAGCGAACGTCAGCTTGACGTTCTGGGTGAGTGGGAAGGTGAAGCTGATTGCTCGGTCATTACCCATATGAGCGTGCTGCCAAAACTGCGCGATCGCCAGCAATTAACGGCGCTTATCCGCAGCGGTGAGCTGGAAGTGGAAGGCGACATCCAGGTCGTGCAGAACTTCGTTGCGCTCAGCGATCTGGCTGAGTTTGACCCGGCAGAGCTGCTGGCGCCTTTTATTGGCGACATCGCCGCTGAAGGGATCGGGAAAGTTATTCATGGCGGCACGGCGTTCCTGCGCAAAAATCTGCAACGCCAACAGCGTTATGCCGCAGAAGTGCTGACCGAAGAGTGGCGCATGGCGCCCGGGCCGCTGGAAGTTGCGTGGTTCGCAGAAGAGACGGCCGCGGTTGAACGTGCGGTTGATGCCCTAAGCAAACGGCTGGAAAAACTGGAGGGCAAATGACGCCTGGTGAAATTCGGCGCCTCTATTTTATCATCCACACCTTTTTGAGTTACGGGCTCGACGAGCTCATCCCCAAAATGCGTATCACGCTGCCGCTCAGGATCTGGCGGCGGACGCTGTTCTGGATGCCAAATCGCCATAAAGGTCAGCCGCTGGGTGAACGCCTGCGTCTGGCGCTGCAGGAGCTCGGCCCGGTATGGATTAAGTTCGGACAGATGCTCTCAACTCGCCGCGATCTCTTCCCGCCGCACATTGCCGATGAACTGGCGATGCTGCAGGACCGTGTCGCCCCGTTTGACGGGGTGAGAGCGAAGAAACAGATCGAGGAGGCGATGGGTAACCTTCCCGTTGAAACCTGGTTTGACGATTTCGAAATAGAACCGCTGGCGTCGGCTTCTATCGCTCAGGTGCACACTGCGCGTCTGAAAGAGAACGGCAAAGAGGTGGTGATCAAGGTGATCCGCCCGGATATCCTGCCGATCATCAAAGCCGACATGAAGCTAATTTATCGTCTGGCGCGCTGGGTTCCGCGTCTGCTGCCGGACGGCCGTCGACTGCGCCCGATGGAAGTGGTGCGGGAATATGAAAAAACGCTGATTGATGAGCTTAATCTGCTGCGTGAATCGGCAAACGCCATTCAGCTGCGCCGCAATTTTGAAAACAGCCCGATGCTCTACGTGCCTGAAGTCTATTCAGACTATTGCAGCCAGAACATGATGGTCATGGAGCGCATCTACGGTATTCCGGTTTCGGATGTGGTGGCCCTGGAGAAGCAGGGAACGAACATGAAGCTGCTGGCCGAACGTGGCGTGCAGGTCTTCTTTACCCAGGTATTCCGCGACAGTTTTTTCCATGCGGACATGCATCCGGGCAATATCTTCGTGAGCTATGAGCATCCTGAGGATCCGAAATACATCGGTATCGACTGCGGAATTGTGGGCTCGCTGAATAAAGAAGATAAACGTTATCTGGCTGAGAACTTCATCGCCTTCTTCAACCGCGACTACCGTAAGGTGGCCGAGCTGCATGTGGATTCCGGCTGGGTTCCGCCAGACACCAACGTCGAAGAGTTCGAGTTTGCTATCCGTACCGTTTGCGAACCGATTTTTGAAAAACCGCTGGCAGAGATCTCTTTTGGACACGTGCTGTTAAACCTGTTCAATACGGCCCGCCGCTTTAATATGGAAGTTCAGCCACAGTTAGTTTTACTTCAGAAAACATTACTTTACGTTGAGGGTGTAGGTCGACAACTCTATCCTCAGTTAGACTTGTGGAAGACGGCTAAACCTTTCCTGGAATCCTGGATTAAGGATCAGGTTGGCCTTCCAGCGCTGGTGCGTTCGCTGAAAGAGAAAGGACCGTTCTGGATCGAAAAAATGCCTGAAATTCCTGAACTGGTTTACGACAGTTTGCGTCAGAGCAAGAATCTTCAGCACAGCATGGATAAAATCGCCCGCGAGCTTCAGTCCAGCCGTGTGCGCCAGGGACAGTCACGCTACCTCTTTGGCATTGGCGCAACGCTGCTGCTGAGCGGTACGTTGCTGCTGATCAACCGTCCTGACTGGCAGATGATGCCCGCCTGGCTGATGGCTGGCGGGGTTGTTGTCTGGCTTGCAGGATGGAGAAAAACGCGCTGAGTTTGCATCGCCATCGACAGGTCGCATACGTATAATGCGACCTGACCAATTAATCATCTATCCCTGAGGAATATGTATGGGTGGTATCAGTATCTGGCAATTAGTCATTATTGCCGTCATCGTTGTGCTGCTGTTTGGCACCAAAAAGCTCGGTTCTATTGGTTCCGATCTGGGCGCGTCTATCAAAGGCTTCAAGAAAGCAATGAGCGATGATGAGAGCAAGCAGGATAAAACCAGCCAGGACGCTGACTTTACTGCTAAATCCATCTCCGATAAGCAAGAAGATGCCAAAAAGGAAGACGCTAAACGCCACGATAAAGAGCAGGTGTAAGTCGTGTTCGACATTGGTTTTAGTGAGCTGCTGCTGGTCTTTGTGATTGGTCTGATCGTGCTGGGGCCGCAGCGTCTGCCGGTAGCGGTGAAAACCGTCGTGGGCTGGGTTCGAGCGCTAAGATCGCTGGCTTCGACCGTTCAGAACGAGCTGGCGCAGGAACTTAAGCTGCAGGAATTTCAGGAAAGCCTGAAAAAGGTTGAGAAGGCGAGCATGGATAACCTGACGCCGGAACTGAAAGCCTCAATGGATGAGTTGCGCGAAGCGGCGGAATCCATGAAGCGCTCTTACAGCGTTAACGATCCTGAAAAAGCGAGCGATGAAGCGAACACTATTCATAACCCGGTGGTGAAGGACAGCGAAGCGCAGCGTGAGGGCGTGACGCCAGCGAGTGCGGAGCACCAGGCCGCAGCGCCTGAACAAACGCCGCAGGAAACTGAACTGAAAAAACAGGCGCAGCCGGAAGAGCCGGTGGTAAAAGCGGCTGAAGCGAAACCCGCCGCGCCCGTTTCCGAATCATCCCCCTCGTCGAGTGATAAAGCGTAACTATGGCAGTAGATGATACTCAACCGCTTATTACGCACCTTATTGAGCTGCGTAAGCGCCTGTTAAACTGCATTATTGCGGTATTCCTCATATTCCTGTGCCTGGTCTATTTCGCCAACGATATTTATCAGGTGGTTTCTGCGCCGCTGATCAAGCAGATGCCGCTGGGGGCAACGATGATTGCAACAGACGTTGCATCACCGTTTTTCACCCCTATTAAGCTCACCTTCTGGGTGTCGTTGATTGCGTCTGCACCCGTCATCCTTTATCAGGTATGGGCATTTGTGGCGCCAGCACTGTACAGGCACGAACGTAAACTGGTGATCCCGCTGCTGGTCTCCAGTTCGCTGCTGTTCTATATCGGCATGGCGTTTGCCTACTTCGTTGTCTTCCCGCTGGCCTTTGGCTTCCTGACGCATACCGCGCCGGAAGGGGTTCAGGTATCGACGGATATCGCCAGCTACCTCAGCTTTGTGATGGCGCTGTTTATGGCGTTCGGTGTGGCGTTTGAAGTGCCGGTGGCCATTGTGCTGCTCTGCTGGGTTGGGGTAACCACCCCTGATGACCTGCGTAAGAAGCGTCCCTATATTCTGGTGGGCGCCTTCGTAGTCGGCATGCTGCTGACGCCGCCGGACGTCTTCTCACAAACGCTGCTGGCAATACCGATGTACTGCCTGTTTGAGGTTGGCGTATTCTTCTCGCGTTTCTACGTGGGAAAAGGACGCCGGTCGGACGATGAAGACGATGCGTCCGAAAAGACCACTGAAGAGTAAAACCAGCCGCCCGTCAGGGCGGTTGTTCTATGGGGAATCGCATGTTTGATATCGGACTCAACCTGACCAGCTCGCAGTTTGCGAAAGATCGTGACGAGGTGGTTGCGCGTGCTTTTGAGGCTGGCGTAAAAGGGCTGCTCCTGACCGGGACCAACCTGCATGAGAGCGAGCAGGCGCTGCTGCTGGCGCAACGCTATCAACACTGCTGGTCAACCGCCGGCGTCCACCCTCATGACAGCAGCCAGTGGACGGCGGAGAGCGCAGAAACCCTGCGCACGCTGGCAAAAACGGCAGAGGTGGTGGCTATTGGCGAGTGCGGGCTCGATTTTAACCGCAACTTCTCCACGCCTAAAGAACAGGAAAAGGCGTTCACTGCCCAGCTTGCGCTGGCGGCAGAGCTTGAAATGCCCGTCTTTATGCACTGTCGCGACGCGCATGAACGTTTTCTCGCACTGCTGGACCCGTGGCTGGATAAACTGCCCGGCGCAGTGCTCCACTGCTTCACCGGGTCTCGCCAGGAAGCGCTGGATTGCCTGAACCGCGGTTTGTATCTGGGGATCACCGGTTGGGTGTGTGATGAGCGCCGCGGGCTTGAGCTTCGCGAGCTGCTGCCGATAATCCCGGCAGACCGTTTGCTTCTTGAAACCGATGCGCCATACCTGCTGCCGCGAGATATGAAGCCCAAACCGGCATCGCGGCGAAACGAGCCCGCCTTGCTGGGGCACATTGTTGAGCGCGTAGCGCACTGGCGCGGAGAGGATCCGCACTGGCTTTCCGCGCAGACGGATGACAACGTGCGTCGCCTGTTCGGGATAAACGTTTAAACTTTGCGGAAGTCGGTGTTTTTCACGCTCTGCAGCACCTGCTTGTTCAGCAGATTGAGCAACAGCATGGAGCGCGCCTCACCGTCCGGCTCGGCGAAAATCGCCTGCAGGCCTTCGAATGCGCCTTCGGTAATGACGACGCTATCACCCGCGTAAGGGGTTTCCGGGTCGGTGATCCCTTCAGGCTGTTGATAAACAGACAGCTGATGAATGACGGTCGACGGAACGATTGCCGGGTGGGCACCAAAACGAACGAAGTGGCTGACGCCGCGCGTTGCGCTGATGGTAGTGGTGTGGATCACCTCAGGGTCGAACTCCACGAACAGATAGTTCGGGAATAAAGGCTCACTGACGGTTGTGCGCTTCCCGCGCTGCATTTTTTCAAGCGTGATCACGGGTGTCAGACAATTTACAGACTGACGTTCAAGATGTTCCTGCGCGCGCTGAAGTTGCCCGCGTTTGCAATACAGTAAATACCAGGCCTGCATAATCACTCTTTCCCTTAGTTCGGGGCGCAAGCATATCAAAACCCTGGAGGGATCGCTAAGTTGATTATAATGGGGGAAATTCGAACACAGCGGATAAGTTCACGCTAATTTAACAAAATTACAGCATCAAGCAGGCTTACGCCGTATAATGAAGCGCTTACAGAGAGGCCATGACTAACTGCATGAAATACCACGATCTCCGCGACTTCCTGACGCTGCTGGAAAAGCAGGGTGAACTGAAACGCATTACACTTCCTGTTGATCCTTATCTGGAAATGACAGAAATTGCTGACCGCACCCTGCGTGCCGGTGGCCCTGCATTACTGTTTGAAAATCCAAAAGGTTACTCAATGCCGGTGCTGTGCAACCTGTTTGGCACCCCGCGTCGTGTCGCGCTGGGAATGGGGCAGGAAGACGTTACCGCGCTGCGTGAAGTGGGGAAACTGCTGGCATTTCTGAAAGAGCCTGAGCCACCGAAAGGTTTCCGCGATCTGTTCGATAAGCTGCCGCAGTTTAAGCAGGTGTTGAACATGCCCACCAAACGCCTGCGCGGCGCGCCGTGTCAGCAGAAAGTGCTGGAAGGCGATGCGGTGGATCTCACCAAAATCCCTATCATGCAGTGCTGGCCTGAAGATGCTGCGCCGCTGATAACCTGGGGCCTGACCGTGACGCGCGGACCGCATAAAGAGCGGCAAAACCTCGGTATTTATCGCCAGCAGCTAATTGGCAAGAATAAGCTCATCATGCGCTGGCTGTCGCACCGCGGCGGCGCGCTGGATTTCCAGGAGTGGTGTGCTGCACATCCGGGTGAACGGTTCCCGGTGTCTGTCGCGTTAGGTGCCGATCCGGCCACCATTCTGGGGGCGGTCACGCCCGTACCGGATACGCTCTCTGAATATGCGTTTGCTGGCCTGCTGCGCGGGACTAAAACCGAGGTCGTGAAGTGTATCTCCAACGATCTCGAAGTGCCGGCCAGCGCCGAAATTGTGCTGGAAGGTTACATTGAGCAGGGTGAAATGGCGCCAGAAGGCCCATACGGCGACCATACCGGCTATTACAACGAAGTGGATAACTTCCCGGTGTTTACCGTCACGCATGTTACTCAGCGTGAAGATGCGATTTATCACTCCACCTATACTGGCCGCCCACCGGATGAACCGGCGGTGCTCGGCGTGGCGCTGAACGAAGTATTTGTGCCGATCCTGCAAAAGCAGTTCCCGGAAATCGTTGATTTTTATCTGCCGCCTGAAGGATGCTCGTATCGCATGGCGGTGGTCACGATGAAGAAGCAGTATCCCGGACATGCTAAACGCGTGATGATGGGCGTATGGTCTTTCCTGCGCCAGTTTATGTATACCAAATTTGTTATTGTCTGCGATGATGACGTTAACGCCCGTGACTGGAACGACGTTATCTGGGCGATAACCACGCGAATGGATCCTGCGCGTGATACGGTGTTAGTCGAAAATACGCCGATAGATTATCTGGATTTTGCCTCGCCGGTTTCCGGTCTTGGCTCCAAGATGGGACTGGATGCCACAAATAAATGGCCTGGCGAAACCGACCGTGAATGGGGTCGCCCGATCAAAAAAGATCCTGCTGTGACCGCGCGAATTGACGCGATCTGGGACGAACTGGCCATAATGAATAACGGTAAACCCTGAGCTGACCGTTAAGCCCTATAGACTTCCCGACAGAGAGAGCGAATGACAACCTTAAGCTGTAAAGTGACGTCGGTAGATGCTATTACCGACACCGTATATCGCGTCCGTTTGGTTCCTGAAGCGGCATTCTCATTCCGTGCCGGCCAGTACCTGATGGTGGTGATGGATGAGCGTGATAAGCGTCCTTTCTCTATGGCCTCTACGCCAGCAGAGCAGGAATTTATTGAGCTGCATATTGGTGCGTCTGAGCTTAACCTGTACGCGATGGCCGTGATGGACCGCATCCTGAAAGAGCGTGAGATTGTGGTCGACATTCCTCACGGCGACGCGTGGTTGCGTGATGACGAAGACCGTCCGCTGATTCTGATCGCGGGCGGTACGGGCTTCTCCTATGTGCGCTCTATTCTGTTGACCGCGCTGGCGCGTAATCCAGACCGTGACATCACCATCTACTGGGGCGGCCGTGAAGAGAAGCACCTGTACGACCTGTCTGAACTGGAAGCGCTGAGCGTTAACCATCCTAACCTGCGCATTGAGCCAGTGGTCGAGCAGCCGGAAGAGGGCTGGCGTGGACGTAGCGGGACGGTGCTGACGGCGGTACTGCAGGATCACGGCACGCTGGCGGGACATGATATCTACATTGCAGGCCGTTTCGAGATGGCGAAAATTGCCCGCGACCTGTTCTGTAACGAACGCGATGCGCGTGAAGATCGCCTGTTTGGCGATGCGTTTGCCTTCATTTAAATAAAAAACCCGCCCCTGACAGGCGGGAAGAACGGCAACTAAACTGTCTCTCTTCGCCAATGACGCCATAACTGCGTTGGCTGCGCTCGTTCACCCGAATCACTTACTAATGTAAGCTCATCGGGATTCGCTCGCTTGCCGCCTTGTTCTGACGTCATTGGCTTTGAGATACTTTTCCTTACTTACACTCTCTCAAACACCGTCGCGATACCCTGACCCAGGCCGATACACATCGTTGCCAGACCAAACTGGGCATCTTTGCGTTCCATCAGGTTAATCAGCGTCGTGCTGATACGCGCCCCGGAACAGCCCAGCGGGTGACCGAGGGCGATCGCGCCGCCGTTGAGGTTAATCTTCTCGTCGATCTGCTCCATCAGCCCCAGATCTTTAATGCACGGCAGGATCTGCGCGGCAAACGCTTCGTTCATCTCGAACAGATCGATATCGCTGGCAGTTAAGCCCGCTTTTTTCAGCGCCAGCTTCGAGGCCGGAACCGGGCCGTAACCCATGATTGAAGGATCGCAGCCCACCACCGCCATCGAACGCACGCGAGCGCGTGGCGTCAGGCCCAGCTCGCGGGCGCGGCTTTCGCTCATCACCAGCATCGCGGCGGCACCGTCGGACAGCGCCGACGACGTCCCTGCCGTTACCGTACCGGTGACCGGATCAAATGCCGGACGCAGGGTAGAAAGCGCTTCGACCGTCGTTTCCGGACGAATGACTTCGTCGTAGCTGAACTGCTTCAGTACGCCGTCTGCATCGTGGCCCCCGGTCGGGATGATCTCATTCTTGAAGGCACCGGACTGCGTGGCGGCCCAGGCGCGGGCGTGAGAGCGCGCGGCAAAAGCATCCTGCATTTCACGACTGATGCCGTGCAGGCGGGAGAGCATCTCGGCGGTCAGGCCCATCATGCCTGCGGCTTTCGCCACGTTGCGGCTCATGCCCGGATGGAAATCGACCCCGTGGCTCATCGGCACGTGGCCCATGTGTTCAACGCCGCCGACCAGACAGGCCTGCGCATCGCCGGTCATGATCATGCGCGCCGCGTCGTGCAGGGCCTGCATCGACGAACCGCACAGGCGGTTGACGGTAACGGCCGGAACCGAATGCGGGATCTCCGCCAGCAGCGACGCGTTGCGGGCGATGTTGAAGCCCTGCTCCAGCGTTTGCTGCACGCAGCCCCAGTAGATATCGTCGAGCGCTGCTGGGTCCAGCGCCGGGTTACGCGCCAGCAGGCTACGCATCAGGTGCGCGGAGAGGTCTTCCGCGCGCACGTTACGGAACGCACCGCCTTTTGAACGGCCCATCGGGGTGCGAATCGCATCAACAATGACAACCTTTTCCATTGTGACTCCTTAAGCCGTTTTCAGCGCACCAACCGGACGGGCTGGTTCAACTGCTGGATAGTAGGGTTCGTTATGGCGCGCTTTGTTACGCAGCCCTTCCGGCACTTCATAAAGCGGGCCGAGGTGCTGATACTGCTGCGCCATATCGAGATAGCGGGCGCTGCCGAGCGTATCCAGCCAGCGGAACGCGCCGCCGTGGAACGGAGGGAAGCCCAGGCCATATACCAACGCCATATCCGCTTCTGCCGGGCTGGCGATAATGCCTTCTTCCAGGCAACGGACCACTTCGTTGATCATCGGAATCATCATGCGGGCAATAATTTCGTCGTCGGTGAAGTCGCGTTTCGGCTGGCATACGTCGGCCAGCAGGCCATCCACCGCCGCATCTTCTTCTTTCTTCGGTTTGCCTTTGCTGTCTTCTTTATAACGCCAGAAGCCCAGGCCGTTTTTCTGTCCGAAGCGGTTGGCGTCAAAGAGGGCGTCAATGGCATCGCGATAATCTTTCTGCATGCGCTGCGGGAAGCCCGCCGCCATGACGGCCTGCGCGTGGTGGGCGGTATCAATGCCGACGACGTCCAGCAGATACGCCGGGCCCATCGGCCAGCCGAACTGTTTTTCCATTACTTTGTCGATTTTGCGGAAGTCCGCGCCGTCGCGCAGCAGCTGGCTGAAGCCGGCGAAGTACGGGAACAGCACGCGGTTGACGAAGAAGCCAGGGCAGTCATTAACGACGATCGGCGTTTTACCCATCTTGCTTGCCCACGCCACGACTTTAGCGATGGTTTCGTCAGAGGTTTTTTCTCCACGGATCACTTCGACCAGTGGCATACGGTGTACCGGGTTGAAGAAGTGCATTCCGCAGAAGTTTTCCGGACGCTTCAGCACGCTCGCCAGTTCGCTGATGGGGATGGTGGAGGTGTTTGAGGCCAGGACGGCGTCCGGGCGAACCTTGTCTTCCGTTTCCGCCAGCACCGCTTTTTTGACTTTCGGGTTCTCAACGACCGCTTCAACCACCACGTCCACACGGTCGAAACCGCTGTATTCCAGCACAGGCTGGATGGTTGAGATCACGCCTGCGAGCTTCAGCCCGTCAATTTTTCCGCGCTCAAGCTGTTTATTCAGCAGCTTGGCGGCTTCGGTCATGCCCAGCGTCAGAGATTTCTCGTTGATGTCTTTCATCACTACCGGCACGCCTTTCCAGGCCGACTGGTAAGCGATGCCGCCGCCCATAATACCGGCGCCGAGTACCGCCGCGTGTTTTGGCGTCTCAACGTTTTTGGTCAGCTGTTTGGCTTTGCCCTTCACGAACTGATCGTTGAGGAAGATGCCAACCAGCGCGCGGGCTTCATTGGTGTGCGCCAGTGGAACAAAGCTCTGGTTTTCCAGCTTCAGGGCTTCGTCGCGGCCAAAGCGGGCTGCCGCTTCAATGGTTTTCACCGCCGTGATTGGCGCCGGGTAGTGTTTACCCGCCGTCTGCATCACCATGCCTTTGGCGATGGTGAAGCTCATGGTGGCTTCAATCTTGCTAAGCTTTAACGGCTCCAGCTTCGGCTGGCGTTTGGCTTTCCAGTCGAGGTCGCCGTTAATCGCCTGACGCAGAATAGCGAGTGCACCTTCAACCAGCTTCTCTGGTTTCACGACGCCGTCGACCAGGCCGATTTTCTGCGCCTGTTCTGCACCCACGTCTTTACCGGCGGCAATGATTTCCAGGGCGCTGTCGGCGCCCAGCATGCGCGGCATACGCACGGAACCGCCAAAGCCCGGCATGATGCCCAGCTTGGTTTCCGGCAGGCCGATACGCAGGTCCGGCGTCGCCAGACGGTAGTCGGTCGCCAGCACGCACTCGCAGCCGCCGCCCAGCGCGTAGCCGTTCACGGCAGAGATCGTTGGAACAGGCAGATCTTCCAGACGATTAAAGACGCTGTTGGCAAAGTGCAGCCACTGGCTCAGCTGTTCTTCCGGAACCTGGAACAGCGAGAGGAATTCGGTGATATCGGCACCGACAATAAAGGCCGCTTTGTTAGAACGCAGCAGCAGCCCTTTTAATTCAGATTGCTTTTCAAGTACTTCCAGCGCCTGGCCAAGACTGGCCACCGTCGCGGTATCAAGCTTATTCACTGAGCCGGGGGCATCGAACACCAGTTCGGCAATGCCATCTTCCAGCCAGTTGAGGTACAGGGTGTCGCCTTTGTAAAGCATGTCAGTCTCCTGAATCCAGCAAGTGGATCTGGTCATACCAGATGAGACGGAGTGTGGAATTTATGTTAATAAAATGCAAATTACTCATTAAGAAATTGCTGCGTTGATCACGGTCGGTGGAAATCACGCAGCCGGAGTGAGGTGTGCTAAGATGCGATGACTTGAGGTCAAAAAAACGAAAGGAAGAATGATGGACTCACTGGCTTCGCTTTATAAAAATCATATCGTTACCCTACAGGAACGTACCCGCGATGTACTGGCCCGCTTCAAGCTGGATGCTCTTCTGATCCACTCCGGCGAGCTGATGAATACTTTTCTTGATGACCACGCCTATCCGTTTAAGGTTAACCCGCAGTTTAAAGCCTGGGTGCCGGTGACACAGGTTCCGAATTGCTGGCTTCTGGTGGACGGCGTGAACAAGCCGAAACTGTGGTTCTACCTGCCGGTTGATTACTGGCACAACGTTGAACCGCTGCCGACCTCTTTCTGGACCGAAGAAATTGAGGTGATCGCCCTGCCAAAAGCGGACGGCATTGGCAGCCAGCTGCCAGCGGCGCGCGGCAACATCGGCTACATTGGCCCTGTACCTGAACGTGCGCTCGGTCTGGATATTCCGGCAGACAAACTCAATCCGAAAGGCGTGCTGGATTACCTGCACTATTACCGCGCGTATAAAACCGACTATGAACTCTACTGCATGCGTGAAGCGCAAAAAACGGCGGTGAATGGTCACCGCGCCGCGCACGAAGCGTTCCAGTCAGGCATGAGCGAGTTCGACATCAACCTGGCCTACCTGACCGCAACCGGTCATCGTGACACCGACGTACCGTACAGCAACATCGTCGCGCTGAATGAGCATGCGTCTGTTCTCCACTACACCAAACTGGATCATCAGGTTCCGTCTGAGATGCGCAGCTTCCTGCTGGACGCAGGCGCAGAGTACAACGGCTATGCGGCCGATCTGACCCGCACCTGGGCGGCGAATGCGGATACCGATTTTGCGCAGCTTATTAAGGACGTAAACGACGAACAGCTGGCGTTGATTGGCACCATGAAGGCCGGAACCAGCTACGTGGATTACCACATCCAGTTCCATCAGCGCATTGCTAAACTGCTGCGTAAGCATCAGATTGTGAAAGACATGAGCGAAGAGGCGATGGTCGAAAACGACCTGACTGGACCATTCATGCCGCACGGTATCGGCCACCCGCTGGGCCTGCAGGTTCACGACGTTGCGGGCTTCATGCAGGATGATACCGGTACGCACCTGGCGGCACCGTCTAAATATCCTTACCTGCGCTGCACCCGTATTCTTGAGCCGCGCATGGTATTGACCATCGAGCCGGGGATCTACTTTATTGAATCCCTGCTGGCGCCGTGGCGTGAAGGGCAGTTCAGCAAGCACTTCAACTGGGAAAAAATCGACGCGCTGAAACCGTTTGGCGGCATTCGTATTGAAGATAACGTGGTGGTTCACGAGAACGGTATCGAGAATATGACGCGAGACCTGAAGCTGGCCTGATGGAAAGCTGGCTGATACCGGCTGAACCGGTCACCTTTGTTGAGGAAATCAAGAAAAGCCGCTTTATTACGCTGCTGGCGCACACCGACGGCGTAGAGGCGGCGAAAGCGTTTGTTGAGTCCGTTCGCGCGGAGCACCCTGACGCACGTCACCACTGCGTGGCGTGGGTGGCAGGGCCGCCGGACGATTCGCAACAGCTCGGTTTTTCCGACGACGGTGAACCGGCGGGCACAGCCGGTAAACCCATGCTCTCCCAGCTGATGGGCAGCGGCGTGGGTGAAATTACCGCCGTGGTGGTGCGCTACTACGGCGGCATCCTGTTAGGTACGGGTGGGCTGGTAAAAGCGTATGGCGGCGGCGTTCAGCAGGCACTGAATATCCTGACGACCACCCGCAAAACGCCGCTCACCGAATATACTTTATTGTGCGATTACGCTCAGCTATCGGGCATTGAAACACTGCTCAAACAATTTAACGGCGTGATTGCGCACAGTGATTACCAGGCAATGGTGCAATTACGCGTGGCGCTTCCTCAGGCAGAACTGGCTGCTTTTTCAGCAAAGCTGGCTGATTTCAGTCGCGGTTCGTTGCAATTGCTGCCGATTGAAGAATAATCCCCACCTCACTTTTTGAATACCAAAGGAAGCGGCAGAGATGCATTTTCGTGCCATAACCCGAATCGTTGGACTGCTGGTCATACTCTTTTCGGGGACGATGATTCTCCCTGGACTGGTGGCGCTTATCTACCGGGACGGCGCGGGGCGGGCTTTTACCCAGACCTTCTTTGTCGCGCTGGCGATCGGCTCGCTGCTGTGGTGGCCGAACCGTCGTCAGAAAGGTGAGCTGAAATCTCGCGAAGGCTTTCTGATTGTGGTCCTGTTCTGGACGGTGCTGGGAAGCGTCGGTTCGCTGCCCTTTATCTTCTCTGAGCAGCCTAACCTCAGCATCACGGATGCCTTTTTTGAATCGTTTTCCGGTTTAACGACCACCGGTGCGACGACGCTGGTGGGGCTGGATTCGTTACCCCACGCTATTCTCTTTTATCGCCAGATGCTGCAGTGGTTCGGGGGGATGGGGATCATCGTCCTGGCGGTGGCCATCCTGCCGATTCTGGGCGTCGGGGGGATGCAGCTGTACAGGGCTGAAATGCCGGGGCCGCTGAAAGACAACAAGATGCGTCCACGTATTGCCGAGACGGCGAAAACCCTGTGGCTGATTTATGTTTTGCTGACGGTAGCCTGCGCGCTGGCGCTGTGGTTTGCCGGGATGCCTGCCTTCGATGCTATCGGGCACAGCTTTGCGACAATTGCTATCGGCGGGTTCTCCACCCACGATGCCAGCGTGGGGTACTTCGACAGCCCAACGATTAACACCATCATTGCGATTTTCCTGCTGATCTCCGGCTGTAACTACGGCCTGCACTTCTCTTTACTGAGCGGACGTAGTCTGAAGGTGTACTGGCGCGATCCTGAGTTCCGCATGTTCATTGGCGTCCAGCTTACCCTGGTCGTCATCTGCACCCTGGTGCTGTGGTTCCATGATGTTTACAACTCGGCGCTGACCACGCTCAATCAGGCGTTTTTCCAGGTGGTGTCGATGGCGACGACCGCCGGGTTTACCACGGACAGCATCGCGCGCTGGCCGCTGTTCCTGCCGGTACTTCTGCTGTGCTCCGCGTTTATCGGCGGCTGCGCCGGGTCGACGGGCGGTGGCCTGAAGGTAATTCGTATTCTGCTGCTGTTTAAGCAGGGAAACCGTGAGCTGAAGCGTCTGGTCCACCCGAATGCGGTTTACAGCATTAAGCTGGGGAACCGCGCGCTGCCGGAACGTATCCTCGAAGCGGTGTGGGGGTTCTTCTCGGCGTATGCGCTGGTCTTTATCGTCAGCATGCTGGCTATCATCGCGACGGGAGTGGATGATTTCTCCGCCTTTGCGTCCGTCGTCGCAACACTGAACAACCTCGGGCCTGGCCTGGGGGTTGTGGCGGATAACTTTGCCAGCATGAACCCGGTTGCGAAATGGATCCTTATTGCCAATATGCTGTTTGGTCGTCTTGAGGTCTTTACGCTGCTGGTGCTGTTCACCCCAACATTCTGGCGCGAATAAGGAGCCGTTGATGAAAACACTGATTCTTTTCTCTACGCGAGACGGACAAACGCGTGAGATTGCCGCGTATCTGGCGTCGGAATTAAAAGAGCTGGGCATTTACTCGGATGTGGTGAACCTGAATCGCGCGGAGGAGATTGCCTGGCAGGAGTACGATCGCGTGGTGATTGGCGCCTCCATTCGTTACGGACACTTCCATCCGGCGCTGGATCGCTTTGTGAAGAAGCATACGGCGGTACTCAACACATTGCCGGGCGCGTTTTACTCGGTCAATCTGGTTGCCCGTAAAGCTGAGAAACGTACGCCACAGACCAACAGCTACACGCGCAAGTTTTTGCTCGGCTCGCCGTGGCAGCCAGACCTGTGCGCCGTCTTTGCCGGTGCGCTGCGCTATCCTCGCTACCGCTGGTATGACCGCTTCATGATCCGCCTGATAATGAAGATGACGGGTGGCGAAACCGATACGCGTAAAGAAGTGGTTTATACCGACTGGTCGCAGGTGGCCAGTTTTGCGCGGGAAATTGCCCATTTAGCGGGCGATTCGCGACTTAAATAAGCGTTAAGTTTGAAAAGTGAGCGAACGAAAAGTTTTTTGTATTTTGTGCTTGTCACTTCAGAATAACTCCCTATAATGCGCCTCCACTGACACGGAACAACGGCACACACGCCGCCGGGTCAGCAGAGAAAAGCAAAATAAACGCTTGACTCTGAAGCGGGAAAGCGTAATATGCACACCCCGCGTCGCAGCGA
>NZ_JADBQO010000038.1:0-9756 GCF_014895875.1 Enterobacter cloacae complex sp. P12RS | reverse complement strand
GTTTATATTTTTTTTGGTCTTCGATAACCAATCGCATCTTTGCATGCACATATCATTAACATGGTTTTTACCATTCTCACCGCAGCTAAACATGATTAACATCAAGACTGGTTTTTGATTTAAATCAAAGTTTAATGCTTGGAAAAAGATGCCGAAAAGCGCTAAATTGTCCCCGATCAAAATGGCCGAAAAGTGGTAATTTTGCTATAAATTGATCGCCGTCGAAAAACGTAAATGTGATTCAATAAAAACCTGTTTATTGTAAGGGTTTTGCAGCGTATTATATTTGCGGGATCAATTTGAGTTTTTTATTAACCTATTTGTAACCTGTCGTCATCGTTTTTATCCTTCTCCAGGGTAATAACGACGACCAGGATGCGAATAATTTGTATTGGGGCATGCGTGTGAATCTCTTTCTGACGGGGTTCACTCTCGGAGTCTTCATGCGATGAGCAAGGAGTCATAATGTTAGACGTAGTCGAACTGTCGCGCTTACAGTTTGCCTTGACCGCGATGTACCACTTCCTGTTTGTGCCGCTGACGCTCGGTATGGCGTTCCTGCTGGCAATTATGGAAACGGTTTACGTCCTCTCCGGCAAACAGATTTATAAAGATATGACCAAGTTCTGGGGCAAGTTGTTCGGTATCAACTTCGCGCTGGGCGTGGCAACCGGTTTGACCATGGAGTTCCAGTTCGGGACTAACTGGTCTTACTATTCCCACTATGTAGGGGATATCTTCGGTGCGCCGCTGGCCATTGAAGGTCTGATGGCCTTCTTCCTCGAATCCACCTTTGTAGGTCTGTTCTTCTTCGGTTGGGACCGTCTGGGTAAAGTCCAGCACATGGCCGTAACCTGGCTGGTGGCATTAGGTTCGAACCTGTCCGCGCTGTGGATCCTGGTGGCGAACGGCTGGATGCAGAACCCGATCGCGTCTGACTTCAACTTCGAAACCATGCGTATGGAGATGGTCAGCTTTGCCGAGCTGGTCCTGAACCCGGTTGCTCAGGTTAAATTTGTTCACACCGTGGCATCTGGCTACGTGTGCGGCGCGATGTTCGTGTTGGGTATCAGCTCCTACTATATGCTGCGCGGTCGTGACTTCGCGTTTGCCAAGCGCTCCTTTGCTATCGCTGCAAGCTTCGGTATGGCTGCAATCCTCTCCGTTATCGTTCTGGGTGATGAATCCGGTTACGAAATGGGTGACGTGCAGAAAACCAAACTGGCCGCTATCGAAGCCGAATGGGAAACCCAACCGGCGCCTGCTGCCTTTACGCTGTTCGGTATTCCCGATCAGGACGCGCAGGAAAACCGCTTCGCCATCCAAATTCCTTACGCGCTGGGTATCATCGCAACCCGTTCTGTCGATAAGCAGGTAACGGGTCTGAAGGAGCTGATGGTTCAGCACGAAGAGCGTATCCGTAACGGTATGAAGGCTTACTCGCTGCTGGAACAGCTGCGTGCCGGCTCTACCGATCAGGCCGTTCGCGATCAATTTAACGACGTGAAGAAAGACCTGGGCTACGGTTTGTTGCTGAAACGTTATACCCCGAACGTTTCTGATGCGACGGAAGCACAGATTCAGATGGCGACCAAAGACTCGATTCCACGCGTTGCGCCACTGTACTTCGCATTCCGTATCATGGTGGGCTGCGGCATCATCATGCTGCTGATCATTGCGGCGTCCTTCTGGTCCGTGATTCGTAACCGCATCGGCGAGAAAAAATGGCTGCTGCGCACCGCGCTGTACGGTATTCCACTGCCGTGGATCGCGATTGAATCCGGCTGGTTTGTAGCGGAGTATGGCCGCCAGCCATGGGCGATTGGTGAGGTGCTGCCAACGGCGGTCGCGAACTCTTCCCTGACGGCAGGCGACCTGATCTTCTCCATGCTGCTGATCTGTGGTCTGTACACCCTGTTCCTGGTGGCTGAACTGTTCCTGATGTTCAAGTTCGCGCGCCTTGGCCCAAGCAGCCTGAAAACCGGTCGCTATCACTACGAGCAGTCCACTGCGACTACTCAGCCGGCACGCTAAGACAGGAGTCATCAAATGATCGATTATGAAGTATTGCGTTTTATCTGGTGGCTGCTGGTTGGCGTTCTGCTGATCGGTTTCGCCGTCACGGATGGTTTCGACATGGGGGTGGGGATGCTCACCCGTTTCCTCGGTCGTAATGACACCGAGCGTCGAATCATGATTAACTCCATCGCCCCTCACTGGGACGGTAACCAGGTGTGGCTGATCACCGCAGGCGGCGCGCTGTTCGCTGCCTGGCCGATGGTCTACGCGGCTGCGTTCTCCGGCTTCTATGTGGCGATGATTCTGGTGCTGGCCTCTTTATTCTTCCGTCCGGTCGGTTTCGACTACCGTTCCAAGATTGAAGATACCCGCTGGCGCAACATGTGGGACTGGGGCATCTTCATTGGTAGCTTCGTTCCACCGCTGGTGATTGGTGTGGCATTCGGTAACCTGCTGCAGGGCGTACCGTTCCACCTCGATGAATACATGCGTCTTTACTACACCGGTAACTTCTTCCAACTGCTGAATCCGTTTGGCCTGTTGGCCGGTGTGGTGAGCGTGGCGATGATCATCACTCAGGGCGCAACTTACCTGCAGATGCGTACTGTGGGTGAACTGCACCTGCGTTCCCGTGCTACTGCTCAGGTGGCGGCACTGGTGACGCTGGTTTGCTTCGCTCTGGCAGGCGTGTGGGTGGTGTACGGTATTGATGGCTACGTGGTGACGTCTGCGATTAACCACTCGGCACCGTCTAACCCGCTGACCAAAGAAGTGGCGCGTCAGGCTGGTGCATGGCTGGTGAACTTCAACAATACCCCTGCGCTGTGGGCGATCCCGGCTCTGGGCGTGCTGCTGCCGCTGCTGACCGTGCTGACGTCTCGTCTGGAGAAAGGTGCTCTGGCATTCGTGTTCTCTTCACTGACGCTGGCATGCATCATCCTGACGGCGGGTATTGCCATGTTCCCATTCGTCATGCCATCCAGCACCATGCTGAATGCTAGCCTGACCATGTGGGATGCAACCTCCAGCCATATGACGCTGAACTTAATGACTTACGTTGCTTGCGTGTTCGTTCCGATTGTTCTGGCATACACCATCTGGTGTTACTGGAAAATGTTCGGTCGTATCACCAAAGAACATATCGAAAGCAACACCCACTCTATGTACTAAGTAAGGAGCTGAATATGTGGTATTTCGCATGGATTTTAGGGACGCTTCTTGCCTGTGCTTTTGGTGTCATCACTGCCCTGGCGCTTGAGCACGTCGAAGCGACCAAAGCGGGTGAAGAAAAACACTGATGAATATTATCGCGAAGCTTTACGCGGTAATGGATAAGCGCCCGTTACGGGCGCTTTCTTTAGTGATGGCATTACTGCTGGCAGGCTGTATCTTCTGGGACCCGTCGCGCTTTGCGGCAAAGACCAGCGAGCTTGAGATCTGGCACGGCTTCCTCATCATGTGGGCAGTGTGTGCCGGGGTGATCCACGGCGTGGGCTTTCGTCCGAAAGCCGTTCACTGGCAGGGAATTTTTTGCCCGCTGATTGCCGATCTGGTGCTTCTCGCCGGTTTGATTTTCTTCTTCTTCTGAATAAGAAATGTCCGTTAACGTTATGGGCTTACCCGAGCCCATAAAAATTTACTCTCCGTTTACTTTCCCCCATTCCAAACCATCTTCCCCGCGCGTATAGTAGCGAAGTTTAAAAGCTCTAACTTTTGTTGCATTACTGGGATGTAAAGTGAATACAACGCTGTTTCGATGGCCGGTTCGTGTCTATTACGAAGATACCGATGCCGGTGGTGTGGTTTACCACGCCAGCTACGTTGCTTTTTATGAACGGGCACGCACAGAGATGCTGCGCCATCATCACTTTAGTCAACAGGTGCTGTTGGCTGAGCGAGTTGCCTTCGTGGTACGCAAGATGACGCTTGAGTATTTTGCGCCTGCCAGACTCGACGATATGCTCGAAGTCCAAACTGAAATTACATCAATGCGCGGGACCTCACTGGTTTTCACGCAGCGGATAGTCAACGCAGAGAACACCGTACTGAACTCAGCTGAAGTACTGATTGTTTGTGTTGATCCAACCATAATGAAGCCTCGTGCGCTTCCTAAGTCTATTGTCGCGGAGTTTAAGCAGTGACTGACATGAATATCCTTGATTTGTTCCTGAAGGCAAGCCTTCTGGTTAAACTTATCATGTTGATTTTGATTGGTTTTTCAATCGCATCCTGGGCCATCATTATCCAGAGAACGCGTATCCTCAATGCAGCTGGCCGTGAAGCGGAAGCATTTGAAGATAAGTTCTGGTCGGGTATTGAACTTTCTCGCCTGTATCAGGAGAGCCAGGGACGCCGTGAAAACCTGACCGGCTCCGAACAAATTTTCTATAGCGGATTCAAAGAGTTCGCTCGTCTGCATCGGGCAAACAATCATGCGCCGGAAGCCGTCGTGGAAGGGGCATCGCGTGCGATGCGTATCTCCATGAACCGCGAGCTGGAAAATCTTGAAACGCACATTCCTTTCCTCGGCACCGTGGGTTCTATCAGCCCGTATATCGGTCTGTTTGGTACCGTGTGGGGGATCATGCACGCCTTTATCGCGCTGGGCGCGGTGAAGCAGGCGACGTTGCAGATGGTTGCACCGGGTATCGCTGAAGCACTGATTGCGACCGCTATCGGTCTGTTTGCGGCAATTCCGGCGGTAATGGCTTACAACCGTCTGAACCAGCGCGTGAACAAACTGGAACTGAACTACGACAACTTTATGGAAGAGTTCACTGCGATTCTGCACCGTCAGGCGTTTACCAGCACCGAGAGCAACAAGGGGTAAACCATGGCCAGATCGCGTGGACGAGGTCGTCGCGAGCTCAAGTCCGAAATCAATATCGTGCCACTGCTGGACGTTCTGCTGGTACTGCTGCTGATCTTCATGGCAACAGCGCCCATCATTACCCAGAGTGTGGAAGTCGATCTGCCGGATGCGACAGAATCACAGGCGGTGAGCACCAATGACGATCCTCCGGTCATCATTGAAGTTTCCGGCGTAGGGCAGTACAGCGTGGTGGTAGAGAAAGATCGTATGGATCAGCTGCCACCTGAGCAGGTTATTGCCGAAGCGCAGCGTCGCCTGGAGTCAAATCCGAAAACGGTCTTCTTAATCGGTGGCGCGAAAGACGTACCCTACGATGAAATTATTAAAGCGCTGAACTTGCTACATAGTGCGGGTGTTAAGTCAGTTGGCTTAATGACTCAACCTATTTGATCATCCGCGTAGTTTTTGGGAACCGATAGTGTCAAAGGCAACCGAACAGAACGACAAGCTTAAGCGAGCGATAATCGTCTCCGCAGTGCTGCACGTTATTCTTTTTGCAGCGCTGATCTGGAGTTCGTTCGACGAGCATATTGATGCATCAGCAGGCGGCGGTGGAGGGTCTTCCATTGACGCCGTAATGGTGGATCCCGGTGCGGTAGTGCAAAACTATAATCGCGAACAACAGCAGAAGGCGAGTGCCAAACGGGCTGAAGAGCAGCGTGAAAAACAGGCGCAACAGCAGGCGGAAGAGCTGCGTGAAAAGCAGGCCGCCGAGCAGGAGCGTTTGAAGCAGCTTGAGAAAGAACGTTTGCAGGCGCAGGAAGCCGCGAAAGCGCAGGCGGAACAGCAGAAGCAAGCCGAAGAGGCCGCGAAGAAAGCGCAGGAACAGCAAAAGCAGGCGGAAGAGGCGGCAGCAAAAGCCGCAGCGGATGCCAAAGCGCAGGCTGATGCCCAGGCAAAATTAGCGGCAGAAGCGGCGAAGAAAGCGGCTGCCGATGCCCAGAAGAAAGCTGAGGCCGAAGCCGCGAAGAAAGCCGCTGCGGATGCCCAGAAGAAAGCCGAAGCGGAAGCCGCGAAGAAAGCCGCTGCTGACGCACAGAAGAAAGCTGAAGCCGAAGCCGCGAAGAAAGCCGCTCAGGACGCAGAGAAGAAAGCGGCTGCCGAGGCTGCGAAGAAAGCCGCTGCGGCTGAGAAGGCTGCTGCCGAAAAAGCTGCCGCCGCTGAAAAAGCCGCTGCTGATAAAAAAGCTGCAGCTGAGAAGGCCGCTGCCGATAAGAAAGCAGCTGCTGAAAAAGCGGCTGCTAAAAAGGCTGCTGCCGCTGAGAAAGCCGCGGCCGCTGCAGGGGTTGACGATCTGCTGGGGGATTTAAGCTCCGGTAAGAATGCACCGAAAACGGGCGGTGGCGCGAAAGGAAACAACGCAGCGCCGACCGGAAGTGGTAACACTAAGAGTAACGGTGCGACAGGGGCTGAAATCAACGGCTATGCCGCGCAGATTAAATCGGCGATTGAAAGCCGGTTCTACGATGCGTCTTCCTATGCCGGTAAAACGTGTACGCTGCGTATAAAACTGGCTCCGGACGGCATGCTGCTAGATATTAAGTCTGAAGGTGGCGACCCGGCTTTATGTACTGCGGCTCTGGCTGCAGCGCGTCAGGCGAAGATGCCTAAACCGCCTTCTCAGGCAGTCTACGAAGTCTTCAAAAATGCGCCGCTGGACTTCAAACCTTAAGTTACATTTTCCCCGTGCAAACGGGGAAAAATAGACCAGGTTTAGTCACAGGGTTCGGGTAGTTTTGTCTATTTGAGTTTGTTAACATTCTGCTAAATTATCGTGGGTAAGGTTACCCGGATAAGGGAGATATGATGAAGCAGGCATTACGTGTAGCATTTAGTTTTTTAATGCTGTGGGCAGCAGTCCTGCACGCAGAAGTACGTATCGAGATCACCCAGGGGGTGGACTCGGCACGCCCAATCGGTGTTGTTCCGTTCCAGTGGGCCGGTCCTGGCGCTGCACCTGAAGATGCCGGTGGCATCGTGGCGGCTGACCTGCGTAACAGCGGTAAATTCAACCCGTTAGATCGTTCTCGTCTGCCGCAGCAGCCGGGCAGTGCGCAGGAAGTCCAGCCTGCTGCATGGTCTGCGCTGGGTATCGATGCCGTGGTGGTGGGGCAGGTTACGCCTAACCCGGACGGTTCTTACAACGTGGCCTGGCAGCTGGTAGATACCGGCGGTGCACCGGGTACCGTTCTGGCACAGAACTCTTACAAGGTCACTAAACAGTACCTGCGCTACGCGGCACACGCGGCCAGCGACGCGGTATTCGAAAAGCTGACCGGTATTAAAGGTGCGTTCCGTACCCGTATCGCATATGTGGTACAGACCAACGGCGGTCAGTTCCCGTACGAGCTGCGCGTATCTGACTACGACGGTTACAACCAGTTCCTGGTGAAACGCTCTTCACAGCCGCTAATGTCTCCAGCCTGGTCTCCGGACGGATCTAAACTGGCGTATGTGACCTTCGAAAGTGGTCGTTCTGCGCTGGTTATCCAGACGCTGGCTAACGGTGCGGTGCGTCAGGTAGCGTCGTTCCCACGTCACAACGGTGCGCCTTCCTTCTCTCCAGATGGGTCTAAACTGGCGTTTGCGCTTTCTAAAACCGGTAGCCTGAACCTGTACGTGATGGACATTGGCTCTGGCCAGATCCGTCAGGTGACCGACGGTCGCAGCAACAATACTGAACCATCATGGTTCCCGGACAGCCAAAACCTGGCGTTTACCTCTGACCAGGCTGGCCGTCCACAAATCTATAAAGTGAACATTAACGGCGGTGCTCCGCAGCGTATCACCTGGGAAGGCTCTCAGAACCAGAACGCAGACGTGAGCAGCGATGGTAAATTCATGGTAATGGTCAGCTCCAACGGTGGGCAGCAGCACATTGCCAAACAAGATCTGGTAGCGGGTGGCGTTCAAGTTCTGTCGTCAACGTTCCTGGATGAAACGCCAAGTCTGGCACCTAACGGCACTATGGTAATCTACAGCTCTTCTCAGGGGATGGGATCTGTGCTGAATCTGGTTTCTACAGATGGGCGTTTCAAAGCGCGTATTCCGGCCACTGATGGACAGGTAAAATCACCTGCCTGGTCGCCGTATCTGTAAATAATAATTATTTGATTACTAAAGGAATCATAGAAATGCAACTGAACAAAGTGCTGAAGGGGCTGATGATCGCTCTGCCTGTAATGGCAATCGCAGCGTGTTCTTCTAACAAGAACGCCAGCAATGACCAGAGCGGCGAAGGCATGATGGGTGCCGGTACCGGTATGGACGCGAACGGCAATGGCAACATGTCTTCTGAAGAGCAAGCGCGTCTTCAGATGCAGCAGCTGCAGCAGAACAACATCGTTTACTTCGATCTGGATAAATACGACATCCGTTCTGACTTCGCTGCGATGCTGGATGCTCACGCTAACTTCCTGCGTAGCAACCCATCTTACAAAGTCACCGTAGAAGGTCACGCGGACGAACGTGGTACTCCAGAGTACAACATCTCCCTGGGTGAACGTCGTGCCAACGCCGTTAAGATGTACCTGCAGGGTAAAGGCGTTTCTGCTGACCAGATCTCCATCGTTTCTTACGGTAAAGAAAAACCTGCAGTACTGGGTCACGACGAAGCGGCTTACTCCAAAAACCGTCGTGCCGTACTGGTTTACTAAGAGAATTGCATGAGCAGTAACTTCAGACATCATCTGTTGAGTCTGTCGTTACTGGTTGGAATAGCGGCCCCCTGGGCCGCTTTTGCTCAGGCACCAATCAGTAGTGTCGGCTCAGGCTCGGTAGAAGACCGGGTCACTCAGCTCGAGCGTATTTCTAACGCTCACAGTCAGCTTTTAACCCAACTCCAGCAGCAACTTTCCGATAACCAAAACGATATTGACTCTCTCCGTGGTCAGATTCAGGAAAGTCAGTATCAGCTTAACCAGGTTGTGGAACGTCAGAAGCAAATTTTATTGCAGATAGATAGCCTGAGCAGCGGCGGTGCAGCAGCACAACCCGCAGCGGGCGATCAAAGCGGCGCGGCAACCTCAGCGCCTGCGCCGTCTGCTGATGCTTCAGCCTCAACAGGAGCGCCTGTACAGAGCGGTGACGCGAATACGGATTACAATGCGGCCATTGCCCTGGTGCAGGATAAATCTCGTCAGGATGACGCGCTCGCTGCGTTTCAGAACTTTATCAAGAAATACCCTGACTCAACCTATCAGCCAAATGCGAATTACTGGCTCGGTCAGTTGAATTACAACAAGGGTAAAAAGGACGATGCGGCGTTTTATTTTGCCTCCGTGGTAAAAAATTACCCGAAATCGCCGAAAGCGCCAGATGCGATGTTTAAGGTTGGCGTGATCATGCAGGACAAAGGCGACACGGCGAAAGCCAAAGCGGTTTATCAGCAGGTGGTCGCAAAATTCCCGGGCACCGAAGGTGCTAAGCAGGCGCAAAAACGCCTGAATTCGATGGGATGATTATCGCATGACCAGAAATCGCGTTATTTCTGGTCGTGCAGCATGATTACTAAGCAGTTAAGTGATCTTCATCGAAATTTTTGTTGCGCAGAATTCTTAAATCAGTAATATATGCCGCCGTTGCCACGGGATATCAAACAACGTGAAAGCAGCATAAAAGTGGGTCGTTAGCTCAGTTGGTAGAGCAGTTGACTTTTAATCAATTGGTCGCAGGTTCGAATCCTGCACGACCCACCAATTTTATTGGTGCCGAGTGATAATTCAGGCAACACCCGAATGGGTCGTTAGCTCAGTTGGTAGAGCAGTTGACTTTTAATCAATTGGTCGCAGGTTCGAATCCTGCACGACCCACCAGCCTGAATAAATTTGCAGTACATCCCGCAAGGGGTCGTTAGCTCAGTTGGT
>NZ_JADBQO010000037.1:0-14439 GCF_014895875.1 Enterobacter cloacae complex sp. P12RS | reverse complement strand
ATCCAGCACCTCAATTTTATATTATGAAAAAAGGGAAGAATATGTATATAAAAGGAGAGCCTCTTGTTTATAGTGAAGGTTATTGGTTGGAAATGATAAAGAAGAAAAAATAATAAATTTTAAACGGTAACTACAAGTAATATTAATACTTAATACCATAAGAGGAATAATTTCATGCTTCAAATTATCCGCAAAGGCGATAATACCACTCACGGAGGTTCAGTAATGACCGCTTCCGAAACGATGAAATTCGGCGGCATCGGCGTTGCCCGTAAAGGCGATAAAGTTTCCTGCCCAATCCCGGGTCATGGCCCGACCATTATCATTGAAGGTAATCCCAACTATCTCGATCATGGTATTCCCGTGGCGTTTCACGGTCATAAATGTGGATGCGGCTGTACCTTGATCAGCTCATTTGCTCCGGCGAAGGTTGCCTGACTATGCCTGTCTGGCTGGATGCCATTCCTGAAAAGGCTGAAAAAGTTGTACGGCCAAATACCCGCCGTTGGTTACTGTTCCTGGCGTTCATGATGCTGGCTGGTATTGTCCTGACGCTCTGGGGATGGACCGCCGGGCGCACGGGATTTGTATTCTGGTTTACCGCACTGGGTCTGCCGTTCTGCTCATGGGGACTAATTTTTGGACTTCGCCGGTTCGCCTATAAGGCAGAACAAGTTGGGGAGGAGTCCCGTAACGTGGAACGTGAGGCGCTTATTGAGCGCGAAATTCAACGGGGCCAGCGCAGTGCCTGGATTCTGGGGACTCTGGTTCAGACACCCGCCGGAAATAAAGCCAGTGAACTGCTGAAGGCAATGGATCGTGCAGCGCCTCTGATCGACTTCTCCCGACCGCGGGGATGCGGAAAACCTGTCAGATATGCCGCAATAACCGCTTTTCAGACAAACATGGCCGGGGAACTGAAATCCACTATCACCAGACTGACTTCCCGGGTCGAAATGATTGTCGAACCTCTCCCGATAGCGCTTTCGTGCTGGCTGATGCTGGACTGTGACAGTGACATTTATCCACAGGCAGAAGAGCAGATTAAGGCCGAATTGCTGAGAAAGAGCGGCAGGGCTTTCCGTCTGATGTCGGGAAAAGGACTCGCTGCATTTGATGTCTGGCTGGATAAGCAATGGGATCACCCCGGCATACTGGTTGCAATAACCATTTCCTTACCTGCCTCACCAACTGAAGGTGAGGCTGATGCCATCACGTTGCATGTATTCAGTAACCGTAAAGCACTCTCATACCCAGATACCCTGCGGCTGCATCGCCCTGAACGAGGCACTGAACCAGTGCTGACAAAGACCCTCAGCCGGGCGCTGCTCTGGGCAAACGTGCAGGCTGAACAACTCAAGGGTTGCTGGTTTTCCGGTCCCGTACTGACACAGGGCAGTGGCTGGAATAATGCCTGCGAAGCAAATGCGGTCAGGTTCAGTCTGTCTGAGGACAATATCAGTATCGACCCGGTTTTGGGGTACACCGGTCATGCCGCCCCCTGGCTTGCTGTCGCGCTTGCCGAAGAAGACTTTGAACAGCGTGGCATACAGGTTATCGCCGCACAACCTGCTGCTGGCAAGGATGATGTCTGGGTCACCGTAATCACCAAAGAAGAAGTTCGCAAGGGATCGTCAGGGAATGTCTAAGATCAAAGTCAAAACACTCATCGGCACTGTTGTTACTGTCATTTTTTTCCTGACAGTAATCGTTGCATTTTTGTTTTATGCCTTTCCGGAAAATGTGGCTTCGTCCACCGGGTTAGGCCCGTACGATGGGCAACGGATACTCTCATTTTGTGCGTTGCTGGTGGCTGCACTGTTACTCCTTGGATGGCTGGTGGAAAGGGCATTTAATTACGCGGGTAAATCCGGCCTGTACGTCCACTGGAATCAGAACAAAAAACAGATTGTCGCCCCGGTAGCGCAGGTGATTGCGGGTGCGGAAGATGACAGTGAACCCGTTTTCCAGAATGAACAGATGACAGAGCATCTTCGCCTGCGATACGGACGTCGCTGGGAGCGTCAGGTCAGGATCCTGCTCGTTATGGGCAATAAAGATGAGGTTCAGAAGGTGGCTCCGGGGCTCTGTCGTGATCTCTGGCAGGAGGGCGACGGAAATGTTCTGGTTTATGGCGGCGATGCGCAGTCACAGCCGGATGAGGTTTTCCTGTCCCGATTAAAGAGTCTCCGTTCGGGTAAATCCGTGGATGGTATCGTCCAGGTAATGAATACCGCAGCGCTACCGACCGACACTGAGCGTGACGCCTTCTTACGTTGTCGCCAGAAAGCCGACTATCTCCTCGGCTGGCAGGCTCCCGTCTGGTTATGGCTGACCGACAAAGAAACTACCACCAGTGATAAGAGTGAACCGGTAGCAACCGGCGCGCTGTTTGGCCCCGGCGTGACTCCACAGGACGCGCTTACCACGCTGGAGATGCTGATCCCGCGTTTACGTCAGGCCGGGATGTCTCAGGTGCTGAACAATCCGCATCATAACTGGCTGCTGCAGCTCTCCTCCCGCCTGCAGGGCGACCTGAAAACAAGCCTGAGCATCCTGTTGAACGGGCTGATGCAGGGAACGGCGGCATTCCGTCTGCGGGGGATGATGTTCAGCCCTGAGCTGGCGGTTGCTGGTTCAGTACCCAATACCCGGATCGATACGCCTGGCTGGGCAGCCGTCATTGATGACTGTGCCACCGTTCGCGCCAGAAAACTGACCTTCGACTGGCTTAAGGGGCTGCGTTTACTGCTGCTTGCCCTGATTGTCCTCTGGGGAGCCGGAACATTAGTGTCTCTCATCGTCAACCGGGCGCAGATTTACCAGGCGCAGAGCACCGCCCGTCTTGCTGCCGACACAAAACAACCGTTGACCGGGCGACTGCGTAACCAGCTCGTGCTCCAGCAGGCCATTGCCCGTCTGCAAAACCGCGAGGCGACCGGTGCGCCGTGGTACACCCGTTTTGGCCTTAATCAGGACCGCGACACGCTGGCGGCGCTCTGGCCGTTGTATGCCCGCAACAATGCCCTGTTAATGCGTGATGCGACTGCAGCGCGCCTGAAGCAGCAACTGAACGCCTATGTGCAGCTCCCTCCGGCCAGTGATGCCCGCACGCAGGGAACACAGCGGGCTTACGATGTGCTGAAAAGCTATCTGATGATGGCCCGACCGGACAAAGCGGATGCCGGATGGCTTGCGAAAAATGTGCTGACGGCGTGGCCGAAGCGTCAGGGCGTGCCAGATGGCGCCTGGCATGTACTGGCCCCGAAACTGCTGGGCTTTTATGCCCAGAACCTTCCGGCGCATCCGGAATGGAAAATTAAGCCCGATGCTGAACTTGTCGCGACCGTGCGCCAGATCCTGCTCAAACAGATTGGCCAGCGCAATGCTGAGTCCGGGCTGTATCAGGACATGCTGAAGCGCGTGGCCAGTAACTGGCCGGATTTAACGCTGGCGGATATGACCGGCGACACCGATGCTTCTACCGTTTTCAGCACGGACGAAGTAGTGCCGGGCATGTTTACCCGCCAGGCCTGGGAAGAGCAGGTACAGGATGCGATTAACGAGGTGGTCAAAACCCGCCGTGATGAAATCGACTGGGTACTGACGGATAAAACCCGTCAGCCCGGGAGTGATATCGCACCCGAAGCGCTGAAGGCCCGGCTGACCGAGCGTTACTTTACCGATTTTGGCAATGCCTGGCTGAATATGGTCAACAGCATTCAGTGGCAGGATGCGACTTCACTTTCAGAAGCTATTGCCCAGCTCAACCTGATCGGCGATGTGCGCCAGTCGCCGCTGGTGGCGCTGATGAACACCCTAAACTACCAAGGAAAAACAGGAGAGAAGGGCGAAGCGCTGGCGGATTCGATAGTGGATTCGGCGAAAAAACTGGTTGGCCGGAAAAAATATGCCCGACAGTTCATCGAGCAGGCGCAGGGGCCGAAGGGGCCGCTTGAGGACGTTTTTGGTCCGCTGACGGGATTTATGGAGGGGAAAGAGGGCACCGGACGTAACGGTAACCTGAGTTTCCAGTCCTGGCTTGCCCGTGTGACTCAGGTACGCCTCAAACTTCAGCAGGTCACCAGCGCGCCGGATCCGCAGGCGATGTCCCAGATGCTGGCCCAGACGGTCTTCCAGGGCAAGGCTATCGATCTGACCGACACGCGTGATTACAGCAGTCTGGTGGCGGCGAGTCTGGGCCAGGAGTGGAACGGGTTCGGTCAGTCATTGTTTGTTCAGCCACTGGATCTGGCCTGGCGGCAGGTGCTTGCTCCGGCAGCAGGAAGCCTCAATACCCGGTGGCAGATGACCATTGTCGATCAATGGAACAAAGCCTTTGCCGGCCGCTATCCGTTTAAAGCCACCGGCAGCGATGCCTCATTGCCTCTGCTGGCGCAGTTCCTGCGCAGCGATTCAGGTCGCATCGCTACGTTCCTGAAAACCAGCCTCGGCGGCATTCTTCACCAGGAAGGGAATCGCTGGGTGATGGATCCTTCAGCAAGTCAGGGAATGGAAGTGAGCCCGGATTTCCTGCGGGCAATTAACCAGCTGGCTGAACTGTCAGATATCGTTTTTGCCCAGGGGGATGCGAACGTTCACTTCGAACTGATGGCGCGTCCTTCCCGTGATGTGGCTCGTGTGCAGCTGACGCTTGACGAGCAAAATCTGGACTTCTTTAACCAGATGGAAAGCTGGCAGTGTTTTACCTGGCCGGGAAATACCTATTATCCGGGCGTCAGCCTCCGCTGGCGCAGTGTTAACAGCGGGATGCAGCTTTATACCAGCAACCAGGGCAACTGGGGATTCATTCGTCTGCTGGATAAAGCCCTGATTACCCCCCTTGACGCGAGCCGCACGCAACTGGTGTGGATCACCCCGGACGGTAATCCGCTGAAGTTTGTTATGCGCAGCGAGCTGGGCGACGGTCCGCTTGCCTTGCTGAAGCTTCAGGGGTTTACGCTGCCTGAAGTCATATTTACGGTTGCAGCCAGCGCTGAAGACATCGAATAAAGATGAGACAAGGAAAAACATGAGTTCACCGGAAGCCCTTTTATCGGCATGCACCACAAATCAGGAAGAGCAGCAACGCCTTATCGAAAGAGCCTCCAGCGCTCTGTCGCTCTGGGATAACTGGTTAAAGCCCGTCAGCCCCGAAACGGAAACGGGTGACGATCCGGCCTATGACGACAATTTCCAACTGATGCGCGAAGAGATCAATAAGCTCTCGGGGACCGATCCTGAGTTACTCTGTGCGCTGGCGGAAAAGATACTGTGTGAAAGCGCCAAAGATATCCGTGTCGTGACCTGGTATATCCACGCCCGACTGAGCCGCAACGGTGAGGAAGGTCTGGCTGAAGGGTTATTACTGCTGGTCGCGATGTTATCCCGCTACGGCAACCGCTGTCATCCGCTGCGCCCTAATGCCAGGAAAGCCGCCCTGGAGTGGCTAAGCAGTACAAAGATCCAGGATACGCTTTCGCTCTGGCCAGAAGTGGAGCGGGATGATGCCGCTCTGACTGCGGGGGTCATCACCCTGCTGGCCGAAAGCGTTGCCGGGTGGCCTGAGAATGAAAAACCGTCCTTTGCTGGTCTCTGTAGCGCCCTGGAAAATCGCATGGCGCGTTCCGGCGGGATGGAGGTACTGATCCCCCAGAGCAGCAGCGTTCAGGAAACCGGACGAGACGCTGTACTTTCTCCATCGCCACAACTCACCGCCGTGAAGTCCGGACGTGATTTGCTCGATCAGGTGAAGTTACTCTCCCGCTGGCTCGGAGAACAACCGCAGGGATGGCTGGCCTCCCACCGGCTGATGAAAACCGTTCGCTGGGATACAGTCGATCAGATCCCGCCGCTGGACAGCAGTGGACGCACCCGACTGGTCCCGCCTAAACCCGAGTACCGGGCGCAGCTAAAGCGTCTGTATCTGCAAAAAAACTGGACTGAGCTGGTAGAGCAGGCCAGCCAGATGTACTGCGAAGGGGTGAACCATTTCTGGCTCGATCTTCAGTGGTACCTCTGGCAGGGACTCAGCCATGCGGGGCAGCCGTGGGAGAGCTGGTCGGCGTCAGTCCTGCTGGATCTTCGTCTGTTCCTCAAACGCCTGCCCGGGCTTGAGGGACTGGCATGGAATGACGGAACGCCGTTTGCCGATGAAGTGACCACGGGCTGGATAGCGGAAAAGGTGGATGAGGAGGGACTGTCATTTGGCAGTGAGCCGATAACGCCTCCCACCGGACACGAGGACGATGTGCTGTCGCTGGAAGCCGAAGCGATGGAAAAAGGCGACAGCGAAGGGCCCGAAGCCGCATTTGCCTGGCTTCAGTCCCGGCCGGGAATGGACACACCGCGCCAGCGCTGGCTGGTGCGCCTGCTGATGGCCCGGGTGGCTGAGCAGTATGGGCGCAACGACATGGCGCTGCATCTGCTGGGTGAACTGACTGCTTCAGCCCCTCAACTGACGCTGGGGGACTGGAAGCCGGGCCTGCTGTTCGAGGTTCAGGCCCGCCGCCTGAAGCTTCTTCGCATGAAAGCCAGCCGCAGCGAGTCCGATAAAACCCGGCTGATGCCCGAGATGGATGCCCTGCTGGCTGGGCTGATTGCCATCGATCCGGCCCGGGCCATGGTGCTGTGTGGCTAATATTTTATTAACTATCAGGAATTCCGTGCATGGATGATTTAACCCTGCGCTACTATGAAGCCGAAATGCGCTATCTGCGTGAGGCCGGAAAAGAATTTTCGCGCGCACACCCGGACCGGGCGGCGATGCTCAATCTGGATAAATCCGGCGCCCGCGATCCCTACGTAGAGCGCCTGTTTGAAGGGTTTGCCTTCCTGATGGGCAGGCTGCGTGAAAAGCTTGATGACGATCTACCAGAACTGACCGAAGGGCTGGTCAGTCTGTTATGGCCGCACTACATGCGGACCATTCCGTCGCTTGCTATCGTTGAGTTTTCTCCGGACTGGCGCAGTCTCCGTCAGTCTGAAACACTGGCGGAAGGTTTTTCGGTTCTTTCGCGCCCGGTGGGGCCGCACAAAACCGCCTGCCAGTACCGCACCACGCGGGATGTGCCCTTACAACCACTGCATCTTACCGATGTGCGTCTGCATACCGAAACGGACGGGCGTTCGGCCATTCGCCTGCGTTTTGAGTGCCCGGAAAAAGTGGACTGGAATAAGGCCGGGCTGGAGAAAGTCAGTATTTTTCTGAATGCCGAAAGCCCGGTCAGTTCAGCACTGCATCTGGCGATGACCCGCCGGGTACATGCGATGTATGCCCGTCACGCCGGAACCCGCACCGAGCGTCATAAATTTGATGGCTGGTGCAGGCCGATGGGCTTCGATGACAATGACGGTCTGTGGAAGAAAAGCGATACGGCCTTCAGCGGCTATCAGTTGCTGCTGGAATACTTCAGCTTCCGTCAGAAGTTTATGTTTGTGGAGTTGCGCGGTCTTGACACTATTGGACTGACTACTGAGAGCACCTGGTTTGAAATCGACATTGTGCTCAATGAAGCATGGTCACCCGATCTGCCGTTTGAGACGGACAATTTCCGCCTGCACTGTGCGCCGGTGATCAACCTCTTTACGCTTGAGGCGGACCCTCTGACGCTCAGTCCGCTGGAGAATGAGTATCTGCTGCGGCCGCTGCGCCTCCAGGACGGGCACACCGAGATTTACAGCGTGGATAACATCCACGGCGCGGTAAAACTCGGTAAGCACCAGTATGTCCCGTTCACCAGTTTCCGGCACCGGGGCGGCATGATGCGCCACGATGCCCCGGAGCGCTATTACCACACGCGGGTTAAGCGCGGCGCATCCGGTCTCTATGACACCTGGCTTATTCTCGGCGGACGTTCATTCGAACTGGATCAGCTTTCCGAAAAACCGGAATCGCTGTCGATGCGGATCACCGGCACCAACGGCCAGCTCCCGCGTAAGGCACTGGAGAGTACCCTGCTGGACAGGGTCGTCAAAGCTGGCAAAGTCCCGGTCAGGGTACTGAACGTCACGGCCCCCACCATGCCCCTGTATCCACCGGCCAACGACCGGTTCCACTGGCGGGTAATGAGCCATCTTGGCTCAAACTTCCTCAGCATGATGGATAACCCGGAGGTATTGCGCGGGACGCTGGCACTGTATGACTGGACCGACGATGAGATGAATCGCCGTCGCCTTGAGGCCATCGTTGCGGTGAAGCACACGTTGATTCGCCGCTTTGAGAAAGGCTTTATGCTGCGCGGTGTGGATATTGAGATCACGCTGAATATGGACAACTTTGCAGGCGAGGGGGATGTGAACCTGTTCGGCGAGATGCTGCACCGTTTCTTCGCGCTGTATGCGGATATTCACCTTTTTAACCAGCTCACGCTGGTACTGCAACCGACAGGGAAACGACTGAGATGGCGCGAGAACCACAGCCAGCACGTACCGGGCTGACGTTAACCCTCAATCAGGACATCTGGCAGGCTAACTTTTATCGTTTCTGTCAGTTGCTGGAGCAGGAGTCTCCGGATGCGCCGAAACTGGGTGCGACCAGCCATCCCGGCTACGATCCGGTGCGCTTTCGTCCCTGGCCAGGGATGGGGTTCCCGGTTACCGAACTGCGGACGGTTGAGACCGATGAGGAAAATCCGGAGTTGCCCCCGACCGTGCGCACCACCTTTCTGGGGATGTACGGCGTGGATTCACCGCTGCCGGGCGCGTATCTGGATGACATCGCGCAGCGCAGGGAAGGGTATGAGGCGGTCACTTCATTTCTGGACATCTTCAGCCACCGCATCACCACACAGTATTACCGGATATGGCGCAAATATGCTTACCCGGCGACCTTTGAGGCCGGAGGGCGTGACGCGACATCACAGTGTCTGCTGGGGCTGGTAGGTCTGGGTATTCCGGGCACGGCGGAACGTGTGGCAACGCCCGTTTCCCGCTTTCTGGCGCTGCTCGGCACCATGCGGCTGCCCACCCGTAATGCGGAAGGCATCCGCGCACTGGTCAGCCTGCTGGCGCCGCATACGCGGGCCAACATCACTGAGTCTGACCCGGTCACGGTGCATATCGAAAACCGGAGCGGGCTGAGTGCCGGAAACCGCGTCCGTCTTTCACAACGGGCGACGCTTGGCAAGTCTGCGAAAGAAGCCTGTAGCAGGGTACGGGTGACACTTGTCACGGATGACGCTGACGAAGCCGAAGGCTGGCTTCCCGGCGGTCAGCTCCATACCGATTTACTGGTCCTGATGCGGGTTTATCTGGGCTACCGCAGCGATGCACGGCTGCGCCTTACTGTCCCGGTCCGGCTGCTGCCTGAGCCCCGGCTGGGCAATGCCCGACGCATTCAACTGGGGCGCACCGGTCTGCTCGGTCTCAGGGGCGGCAGACTCAGTGATAACCGGGAAACCCTGACGGTCAGCCTGGGCTGCTATGAAGGGCTGCACTGGCGGATGTTGCCGTCAGCTGAAGACGGCCATTACCGTTTCGATTAATTACGCACACTCCCTCTTTAAAAGGAATTTTGAATGACACAAGTCACCCGCTGGTGGGCGCTGACGCTTATCACCTGCGCCCTGCTGACAGGCTGTGGCCTGACCCAGACCGTGACGGACGGTACCGTCAGTCTCACAAAATCCATCTTTTATAAAAAGATCAAAACGCTGCATCTGGATTTCACTCCACGCGCCGCAATTAATGCTGACGGCGCCCAGACGCCGCTGGCCACCATGGTGCGGGTCTACCAGCTAAAGGACCGTAAGGCGGTGGATGCCGCGGATTACCAGACGCTGCTGCGCAACGCCGATACGGTGCTGAAGGACGATATGCTGGTCACAAAAGAGTTGCTGGTCATGCCCAAAGGTTGTGTAACGCTAAACGTGCCGATGGACGAGGACGCACAGTTCGTGGCGGTGGTGGGGCTGTTCAACCGCCCGGATATACAGGACAACCGCTGGCGTCTGGTGCTCTCGCGGGAAGACCTCGACCCGGATAAACCCCGCACCATCGAGCTGGGCGACGGCTGGCTGAATCTTGTTCCGTTAAAGGAGTAAATTATGGACAGCTGCATTGAACGTGAAGACGATGCCCGGATTGAATGCAGAACTACTGAGGGCATATCGCGTCCCTTCAGGAAAAGTAGGGTTGCTGAAGGCATATTCATAGAGGATGTTCACCATCGGCCCTCTTTTTTTGACGAGGTTGAATCGGCACTCAGTACAATAGCTCAAGGGAAAAGCGGCAAGCAATTAATAAAAATTATCCAAAAGCATACTCCAACTGATAAACATATCTTAATTCGTTACGGAGTCAGTGAGGCTAATACGGGCGTTTTGTTGACCGAATCTCAGCGAGAAAGATTCGGGCCGGCAACGCCAGTTGAAGAAAAAAAGAGAGCGATATCTCTCGCAGTAAAATCTGGCCCTGGTAAAAACGAGGGAACCAGTGCTGAGATTATCTTCGATCCTGATTTTTCTGCTGATATAGACAAGGATGGACGCCCATTACCCGGTAGAAATCCTCGAAAATCATGGCTGGTATTGTGTCATGAACTCATACATGCCATGAGAATGTTAAAAGGAACTTCGACAGCCTACCTTGGTGATAAGAATGACCCTAAAACGGGGGCCGGATACGAAGAATTGAGAGCGGTAAGTCTGGGAAAGAAAAAAACACCCTCCGAGAATTCTGTCAGGGAAGAACATAATGAACCTTTACGCAAATATTATCAGTGTGCCGGATGAGGCGTTGTTACAAAGAAGTATAAGAAGAAGTCAGAGAGGAAACCCTCGCTTTCTGGAGACTCTTGTTTCCCTATATTCTCTTGATATTACTAACAGCGTTGTTAGTCCAGATGTCCTGCGCTTTCGCGGGCATGAAGCCCTGAGTGAGCCCTTTCGCTGGGAAATCGATTTCACCACGCCGCAGGGCAATATCGCCCCGGAAGACGTGCTGATGAAATACGCCACCCTGCGCATGCGCAGCGGCAAGGCGGTGCATGGCATCATCACCCGTCTGGAGTGGATTTCCACCACCGCCGACCAGTCGCATTATCAGCTGGTGCTGAGTTCACGTCTGGCGCTGCTTAAACGCACTCGCCAGTGCCGCATCTTTCAGAACCTGTCCGTGCCGGAGGTGGTGGAGCAGGTCCTGCGCAGCCACGGGCTGGAAGGCCCGGATTTTGACTTCCGCCTGGAGCGAGCCTACCCGGCGCGGGAACTGATGACCCAGTGGCGGGAGACGGACCTGGAATTTATCCAGCGCATTCTCTCCGAAGTCGGGATTTTCTGGCGCACGGAGATGGACGAGGCGCGCGGGCTGGAGGTGGTGATTTTCGCTGACAGCCAGCTTAACTATCAGTTTGACGTCCGCCTGCCGTACAGCGAGCCGTCCGGGCTGTATGACGGGGCGGAAGAGTCGGTGTGGGATGTGCGTACCCTGCACAAGGTGGTGCCGGGCATGGTCAGCACGCGGGATTACAACTACCGCACCGCCAGCACGCCGATAGATGCGACGGTGAGTGTGCGCAGTGATGCGGTGACCACCGGGGAGCATTACCGTTACGCCCAGCCGTACCGGGAAGCAGGGGATGATGCTGACCTGGAACCGGAAACCGAGTCCGGCGCCTTTTATGCCCGTATTCACCATGAGCGCGAACTGAACGCGTCGGCCCGTATTCATCTTGAAAGTAACGCCGCCTGCCTGATGCCCGGCCAGGTGCTGGAGCCACAGGGCGAGGTGATTCGGGCGCTCAGGGAAGGTGTGGTGATTACGGAAGTGAAGTACCACGCCGCCCGTGACACCCGGCTGCATGTCTCCGTCGACGGGATGCCGTACACTGAGCGTTACTGCTTCCGCCCGGCTGAAACACAGCGCCCGGAGGTGCATGGCACCCTGCCCGCCCGTATTGAGAGCCGGGAGAAAGGCGATATCTACGCACACCTGGATGAGCAGGGCCGCTACCGCGTCCGGCTGGACTTTGACCGGGACGATGCTGAACAGGGATTTGCATATCTGTGGCTGAGGATTGCGAAGCCGTACACCGGTGATACTTACGGCTGGCACACGCCGCTTCTTGACGGCACTGAAGTGGCGATAGCCTACAGCAACGGCGACATTGACCTGCCGTATATCTCCCATGCCCTGCATGACTCTGAACACCCGGACCACGTCACCCGCGACAACCACACCCGCAACGTACTGCGCACGCCCTCGAACAACAAGCTGCGGATGGAGGATAAGCGCGGCGAAGAGCATATCAAGCTCGCCACAGAGTACGGCAAGACCCAGCTGAACACCGGGCACCTGGTGGACGCGCAGGAGAAACCCCGTGGCAAAGGATTTGAGCTCAGAACCGATGAACAGGGCGTGATTCGCGTGGCGAAGGGATTGTTTATCACCGCTGACGGGCAGCAGAAGGCACAGGGCGAGGTGCTGGATATGGAGACCGCGCTGCGGGAAATCGACATCTGCCTGCAGCAGCTTCAGCAGCTGGGGGTGGCGGCAGAGCAGGCGCAGGCCCTGAAAGCCGACGTCGACAGCCAGATAGTGATGTTTGAACAGCGGCTGAAGCCGCTGAACGAAACCCTGCTGTTTTCCGCGCCGGAAGGGATGGCGTTCACCAGCGGTGAGCATATGCAGATGACGGCTGCGAAGAATGTTGCCATTAACGCCGGGGGCGATATCAGCACCGGCGTCATGGGCAACATGACGGCGCTGGCGGGAGAAAAAATCGGGCTGTTTGCAAGAACAGGGCAACTGAGCCTGAAAGACAGCGAAGGCCCGGTGGAGATGCAGGCGCAGAACGGCAGGATGCAGCTGTTCGCAGAGAAGAAACTGACCCTGACCTCGGAAAGTGACATAACGTTTGCGGGGAAGAAGCGCATTACGCTCATTGGCGGCGGGAGTTACCTGCGGCTGGAGGCAGGGAAAATTGAGTACGGTACAATGGCGACGTACCTGCGGCGAACGAAAAGGACGATGGCGGCCGCGAGTGATTCACTGGCCCAGGACCAGACTAAAAGGCCTGCGCCATTGCCGGATTTGTCATGTGGATCAAACGCCGCCTGTTTCAGGATTTCAGATGCATTAACAGGGGCTGAAGATATGGAATTTGCTTATCAGGTTAACACACCCACGGGTTCGTTGCAGGGAAGAACTGGTTCAGCCCTGACGCATACAGTGAATTCGGACACAGAAGAAAATGTGGTCCTGGACTATGTTTTCCAGATTAGAGCGGGGACAAGGTAATGGCCGTTTCATCGAAAACCACGACAAAAGAACCGGAACAGCAGGAAAAGAAAGTCAGTGTGGAATTCTTCCATATTGATATGATCCCTGATGCGATGAGAAATATGGGGTGGGAGATGGCTCCTAAGCTAATGGAACATTGGTTTAGTATTTCTCCAGCTTATTCGTTTGATAAAAGTTCAAAGAATGAATTTCTTGACAGCGATGCAAGAATTCTGAGTTCTTCCATAGTAAATGATAAAGTAATCACAATGGCTTGGGCCATTCAATTTGAGCAGGTTGCTACAGGTATTCAGTTTCTTAAGAAAAACTGGAACACCATTAAATCAAGAAATGTGTTGAGAAAGCGTCTTGTTGAGCTTGGTTGCGACACTAAATCATTCAGTACAATAGGTATGACAAATGATGTCAAAATTTTGGATTCAACTGCCCAAGTAAATTTCCAGCGAATTGGTAATAAGACAGATACAATAAATGATTGGTATGGTGCTGTGGGAAACGCCAATTTGAAGGTGTGTATAAGAGGGAGTGTCATAAGCGCAAATGAGAAGTTATCGGTACATGTTGATGCTTTAGGTTTTTATCTTAAAGATACTTATGATTTTCTTGATGACGATAAATTTGGTATTGATATACCTGAGTGTCTTGGCGTATGGGGGAAGAGCAGAGTACTAAATAAGACTGAAACGGCTTCCTATATGACATCGTATACTTCTGGGGGATTTGGTATTTTAGTGCGGCAGTATTCTGGTTTTGTACCTGTATTTAATTCCGATTTTAGGAAGTGGCAAGAAAAACACGGGAAGGGTGGGGATTATATTGTTTTTTCTGATGTTTTATGGGTTTCTCCATTGGATAAAGATAAAGTGATTGATTTATGAAAAAGTACTCTGCTGTGAAAGTTATTATTTGCATGACGATATTATTTATATGGCTTGTTATTTCGCCCGTGGCTTTTTTTGGTAAATTTAATTGTGCTTATGAAAAAATAAGTCCAGACGGCGAATTTAAAGTGGTGGCTTACAATGTATTACCTGCAACGCCATATGCAGCATATCAGTCTTTTATATGTAATGATATATTTGTTGTTTTATATGATAAAAATGGCCGGTACCTGGGGCAAAGTTCACCATTTCACTTTTCAGAACTTGATGGTGTTTTTGCTGATGCCGTTTTTTTTCCGGTGGATATTCCTGGAGA
>NZ_JADBQO010000036.1:0-33370 GCF_014895875.1 Enterobacter cloacae complex sp. P12RS | reverse complement strand
ATAATGAGGGTATTTAATGTTTTTTAATTTATAAGTGCGAATGACGAGGCCTGAGAGGAAAATCAGAATCAGTCCCTTATAAAATACGGCTATACTTCTTCCCACTAAATCAGGCTAATAGAGCTTAACCGGTAAATTTATTCATTCCGTGAATTTAATTGCGGGCATGTATTTAGATTGTTTATAGATTAAGTGAATTGACTTTTTTTGTGCAAAATTAAAACGGCTTTTAGTGAATACTTCCAACCATCCGAACCTGATGTTATGTATATACCCTGCGAGTAAAGAGTAGCTGTCAATGGCGCGTAAAAAGAAAGAAGAGGCTCAACAAACCCGACAGCAGTTGATTGAGGCGGCTATCGGGCAGTTTGCGACGCGAGGTGTGGCCAGCACGACGCTGACGGATATCGCCGATGCCGCAAAGGTTACGCGTGGTGCTATCTACTGGCACTTTACCAGTAAAGCAGAGATATTTAATGCCATCTGGGAACAGCAATTACCGCTACGTGAAATCATTCGCGACAGGCTTTCTCTCTCCGAAAATGATGATCCGTTGTTAATACTTCGTGAGCAATTCATTACTGCGCTTCAGTATATCGCACGCGAACCCCGTCAATGTGCGCTATTACAAATTTTGTATCATAAATGTGAATTTACTAGCGATATGATTTCAGAGGATGAAATTCGGAAACGTATTGGGTTCAATTATGATTCTTTACGCGTTACGCTGGAAAAATGTATTTCTCGAAACATCATTTCGTCGCAGGTGAACGTTGAGCTGACCATGATCGTATTCCACGGTTTTTTTAGCGGCATCATTAAAAACTGGTTAATGAATACCGACAATTTTAATCTTTATCAGCAGGCGCCAGCCCTGGTCGACAGTATTCTGGCGACACTCCCTCTCTTGCGCGTGTCGCCTCATAATGATTACGGCTCAGCGTCTGGCAACATTTCACCCCGTGCACAAAGCGCCTCGATGGTCTGCGCGCTGGCGGGTTTACCTAACAGATAACCCTGTAAGGTATTACAGCCCAGCTCCGTCAAAAAGGCTTGCTGCGCTTCGGTTTCCACACCTTCGGCCACGACTTTCAGGTTGAGCGTTTTCGCGAGGGCCACAATCGCAGAGACAATGGTGGCATCCTCGCTTTCACCGCTTAACTCTTTCACAAACGCTCTGTCTATCTTCAGTTCACAGGCCGGTAAACGCTTGAGATACAGCAGGCTCGAATATCCGGTCCCAAAATCATCAATCGAGGCTTTCACCCCAGCATCCGTCAGCTCTGTCAGCACCCGCACGCTCTCATCGGGGTTGCTCATCGCCGTAGTTTCCGTTACTTCCAGGATCAACATTTCCGGCGGGACGTGATGACGCTCCAGGCAGTCGAGCACTGTTTTAACCAGCGAGGGCTGTTCGAACTGCAGCGTCGACAGGTTTACTGCCATTGACCAGTTTCGATGCCCCTGCAGATGCCATTCTCTCAGCTGGCGACAGGCTTCATTGAGCACCCAGTTACCAATAGGGATGATAAGCCCGGTTTTTTCCGCCAGCGGCAGGAAAAGATCCGGCGTCAGTAAACCCTGCTTCGGATGCTGCCAGCGCAGCAGCGCTTCAAACCCGAGGAGAGGGCCCGCGGGCGCGTGAAACTTTGGCTGATAAAGCAGGCGCAGTTCATTGCGATCGACGGCCATCCACAGATCGTTCATTAACTGAAGATGGGTCTGCGCCAGAGTGTTCATGGAGGGCTGGAAAAAGTGATAGCCGTTTCGGCCCATATGCTTGGTGTGATACATCGCCGCGTCGGCGTTAAACATCAGCTCACGTTCGGTTTTGCCGTCGTGAGGGTACAGGGCGATACCAATGCTAAGCGTTACCACCAGTTCGTAGGGGTCGAGAGTGAACGGGCTATCGATCGCCCGCACCAGCGAATTTGCCAGCGAGGCCGCATCGTCCGGACCTTCTCCCTCAGCCAGCAGAACAAACTCATCGCCGCCAATGCGTGCAAGGGTAAACTGGCCCTTCAGGAGATGCAGCAGACGCTGCGTAACGGCGACCAGCAGCCTGTCACCGACATCATGGCCGTAGGCGTCATTGATGGCTTTAAAACCGTCGAGATCCATGAACATCAGGGCGAAATGGGTACCTTCACGGTCAGCTTTGCTGATGGCCTGATCGAGCCGGTCCTCCAGCAGGATACGGTTGGGCAGACGCGTCAGCGTATCGTGCAGCGCCAGCTGCGCAAGTTCCCGGTTCGCTTCTGCCAGCGACGAGGCCAGAAGGGCGGTTCGTGCCTGCAGGCGGGCATCCAGCATCGACACCAGCAGGGTGATCCCAAGAATAGAGAGCGCGACGAGGCTGACCAGCACGGCCAGCCAGCTGCCGTTAATACCCTGATGGTGAACCATGGTGGACATTGGAAACTGCGCGGCCTTCATCCCGGCGTAGTGCATACCGGCGATAGCAATTCCCATCGTGATGGCGGCACCCAGGCGCATCAGCACCACCTGAGCGGCTTCGTGACGCAGGCGGAAGGTCAGCCACAATGCTGCAAGCGAAGCGGCAAGCGCAATCACGACCGAAATGGCCACCCACAGCGTATCCCAAACGATCCCCGGCCTCACCTCCAGCGCCGCCATACCGGTGTAATGCATGGCAACAATACCGATTCCCATTACCAGAGCGCCGGGGAGCAGGCGGCGCATGCGCAGCTGTTCACAACTGACGAGCCATAGCGCAAACAGTGACGACCCCACGGCGATGACCATAGATAAAATCGTCAGGGGCGCGTTGTAGCTCATGCTCATGGAGAGATCCATCGCCAGCATGCCGATAAAGTGCATGGCCCATACGCCAATGCCCATCGCAACACCGCCTCCCGCCAGCCAGATGCGCGCTGCGACGCCCTGACTTCCGGCGACGCGTGCAGCCATATTCAGCGCGGTGTAAGCAGCAAGGATGGCAACAGCAAAGGAGAGGGCTACAAGGATAGGGTTGTATTGGCTAACCAGCATGGTCGGTTCTACTCGAGTATGACGTTACGCAGGAGAGGTTGAGAAGGGCGAGACATTATCACCGTCAGGTAACGGCTCAAAGGGATTTAAATCCCCGTTTTTAGTGGGTAATACGGGGAGGTTGGTGACGGCAGGGTGTTAATCGAGTTCTGAACAGTTCACTAATTTCAGCGGATTGACGGAGTTCATATTGCGGCACTTGTCGGTTTCGGTGCTCATCAGTTCAATCCACTGCATCAGGAGGGCATCGAATAGAAAAACGGAGATTGCAAAGACGACCAGCCACCAGTATTTACGAATCATTGTGTCATTCCGCGAGAAGAGAGCCACTGAAGTGGTGGAAATATACACGAAAAGAAGCGGTTTAAAAGCGGGATAAGCAAAGGTTTACAAAGCGTTGACGGTGAAAGAATAAGACAATAAAAAAGGCGCATCCCCATGCCAGGTAGCGCCTTTTTAAACAAGCATTTAACTGATTAGTATCAGTTCATGCCATATTTTTTCAGTTTCTTACGCAGAGTACCACGGTTGATACCCATCATCAGCGCAGCGCGGGTCTGGTTACCGCGGGTGTATTGCATCACCATGTCCAACAGTGGCTGTTCAACTTCAGCCAGTACCAGCTCATACAGGTCATTAACATCCTGACCATTCAGTTGAGCAAAATAGTTCTTCAGTGCCTGTTTAACCGAGTCACGCAGGGGCTTTTGAGTTACCTGATCCTGAGAGTTAACGGTAGAAACGGTCAGTACGTCAGAATTTACGCGTTGTTCGAACATAGTTCTGTCAGCTCTTTATTTCATTACGCAAGATTTTCGAAGTATGCCTCCAACGCCTCCAGCTGTTCGCTGGCATCCTCAATGGCGTTGAATGTGCGCCGAAACTGGTCATCTGGAGCGTGCTCCTGGAGATACCAGGAGACGTGTTTACGCGCAATTCGGTACCCTTTTGCCTGACCGTAGTGGTCATGCAGTTCCCGAACATGCGAACAAAGCAAGCGCTTTACCTCTGCCAGAGGCAGTGGGGCAAGCAGCTCCCCAGTGTCCAGATAATGCTGGATTTCCCGGAAGATCCAGGGTCTTCCCTGAGCTGCACGTCCTATCATCAGAGCATCAGCTCCCGTATAGTCGAGTACAGCCCTGGCTTTAAGCGGGTCAGTTATGTCGCCATTCGCGATAATCGGAATGGAAACCTTCTGCTTAACTGCCCGAATGCTGTCGTATTCAGCTTCACCATTGAACAAACAGGCGCGAGTGCGTCCGTGGATGGTCAGGGCCTGAATACCACAATCTTCGGCCAGTTGGGCAATCTCTACACAGTTACGGTGTTCCGGCGACCAACCCGTGCGAATCTTCAACGTAACAGGAACGTCCACTGCGCTGACAACCGCCGTCAGGATAGCTTTCACCTGGTCGGGGTATTGCAGAAGGGCTGAACCTGCAAGCTTGCGATTCACCTTTTTGGCCGGGCAACCCATATTGATATCAATAATCTGGGCACCACTTTCCACGTTAATACGCGCGGCATCTGCCATCTCTTCAGGCACGCTTCCGGCAATTTGCACGGTGCGAATACCTGGTTCATCAATGTGCACCATCCGAAGGCGGGATTTATCGCTTTCCCAAACCTGCGGGTTAGACGACATCATCTCGGATACGGTTAAACCGGCTCCCATCTCATAGCACAGCGTCCTGAACGGCCGGTCGGTAATACCTGCCATTGGGGCTGCGATCAGGCGATTTCTAAGCTGGTGGTGTCCGATGCGCATGAGTTAAGAAATGACCATACTGTGACTGCAAGGCGGCGTATATTACGCATTTTTTGCACGAGATGAAAGGCCAAACTTTGAACAATCCACTGTTGTAGATCAAGGAATCGCCACGCAATCTTTTCGTTTAAAATTATTCATTATTGAAATCATTGAGTTATGCGCTGATGGCTATTTTATGTGCGCTTACAATTTCCCGTAACTTCTCATCATTTCTGAATAAATGCGACAGATGAGCGGGATAATCTGCTGTTTTTAACAGCAGATTTCCCCACTTCTTTGCGATCTGCGTCGCATTTTAGAACATGATCTCAGGGCAAAAAATAGACGTTATTCGAGGATAATACGACCATGGAGGGACTGTACCGGCCGGTTATTATCGTGATGCATTGTGTGGGTGAATTTCTCGAGCTGCCCGGCGGAGACCGTCAGAGGATGCTTAAGCACGATCCAGGTGACGCCTTCTGAACACGGTGGCGTTGTCAGCGAGCCGCTAAAGCGCCAGTACGTTTTATCTTCCGGCAGCAGCTTATTCAGGTTGAGCTCCTGCTTGATGGAGACGTTCAGCTCAGCCTGCTGAGGCATAACGTCCCACAGTTTATCAAGCTCACGGTTCTCTGCCCCTTTGTCGAACATGACCGCGACCACCGCCAGTTCCCCCTTCGCATTTTTATGCACAAGGTGCATTTCCATCGCGTAATGCTTGCCGTGTACGGTGTTTTCGCTCGGCGCGTGGAAGTGGAACTGCTGTAATGTCCAGGTTTGCTTATCCAGCGTGATAGTGTCGCGAGTGTCGGCCTGCTCGCTTGCCTGAATAGTATGGCCATTGTTTGTCAGCGTCACAGGGCCGTCAACGTAGTGCGTTTGCAGCGGGGAGAGATGAGCGTTAGCGGTTGAATCAATATCAATGGGAGACTGGTTCATTCCACTGTTACAGGTCTTGTACGCTTCATCCAGTTCACCCCAGTGCTCCGGTGAACTTTCTCCTTTGTAGCTCCAGTGTGATGCGCATGCTGAAGCCGAGATCATGCTCAGCGCTAACAGCGCTGCCTTGCTATAAACGTGTTTCATAATATTCTTCCCGTGAATTTTTATTATCCAAATCAAAAGTTATCAATATGATTTGTGGGGTTATTTTACCGGAGGCAGGCCAGGGGCGGGAGGAATATTGAGGAGAAAAGGCGTGGTCAGAGGACCACGCCAAATACTTATTTTTTACGACCGGTAATGCGGCACCACTCTTCTTTCTCTACAACCGGGTCGAGCGCAAAGAGATCGGCGTAGGCTTCGCAAACGCTCTCCGCCTGACTTGCCAGAATGCCGGAAAGTCCCAGCAGGCCACCCTCAACCGGCAGCACGCTGATTAATGGCGCCAGTTCACGCAGTGGGCCCGCGAGAATGTTTGCGACCACCACATCGGCTTTCATGGCTTCTGGCTGCGCTTCCGGCAGGTAGAGCTCCAGACGATCGGACACGCCGTTACGCTCGGCATTATCGCGGCTGGCCTGAATGGCCTGCGGATCGATATCGATCCCGATGGCTTTCGCCGCGCCCAGTTTCAGAGCGGCAATCGCGAGGATCCCGGAACCGCAGCCGAAGTCGATCACCGTCTTACCATCCAGATCGAGACCATCCAGCCACTGCAGGCACAGAGACGTGGTTGGATGGGTGCCGGTGCCAAACGCCAGGCCTGGGTCAAGCATCACGTTCACCGCGTTTTCATCGGGAACCTCGCGCCAGCTTGGGCAGATCCACAGACGTTTGCCGAACTGCATCGGATGGAAATTGTCCATCCACTCGCGTTCCCAGTCTTTGTCTTCCAGCTGTTCGATTTTATGCGCGAAGCCTGCACCCAGCAGCGGATGGTTTTCCAGAATCGCCACCACCTCTTTCATGTCGGTTTCGGCATCGAACAGGCCGATCACGTCGGTATCACCCCACAGGCGCGTTTCGCCCGGCAGCGGTTCAAAGACCGGCGTGTCGTGCGTGTCCTGAAAGGTGATGGAGACAGAGCCGGCTTCCATCAGCGCATCGCTTAGCTCTTCGGCGTTCGCGCCGGTTGTGTTCAGTTTTAGTTGGATCCACGGCATGGCAAAACTCTTTATTTATCAGTAGAAATCATAGCGGGTTGTGGGGCGGGCTGACCGAAACGGTTCCCCACCACAAACGCCAGTAAACTTAGCAGTAACGAAGGCACAATCGGATGGAAGCCCAGATACTGAATCTTAAATGTCGCAAGGATGGCATACAGCACACCGCCAACAATCATCGCGCTCAGCGCGCCTGCAGCGTTCGCGCGTTCCCAGTAAAGACCTAATACCAGCGGCCACAGGAAAACGGCTTCAAGACCGCCAAACGCAAGCAGGTTCAGCCAGATGATCATCTCCGGCGGACGCCATGCAGCTAACATCAGCAAAGCTCCTAACACCAGCGTAATGACGGCAGACATCCGCTTCAGGCGACGTTCATTTTCAACCTGCTCAGGGCGCAGGTTCAGATAGAGATCTTTAATGATCGTAGCGGAACTTTGCAGTAACTGGGCGTTAATGGTCGACATAATGGCGGCCATTGGCGCTGCGAGGAAAATTCCGGCGGCGAAGGGCGGCAGCACTTTAACCATCAGCGTCGGGATCACCAGATCCGGCACGGTAAGGTCGGGGATCACCGCGCGCCCTAACGCACCTGCCAGGTGCATACCAAACATCAGGACCGCGACCACAATCGTCCCGATGATGATGCCCTTGTGAACGGCTTTACTGTCTTTATAGGAGATACAGCGCACGGCGGTATGCGGCAGACCAATCACCCCGAAGCAGACTAACACCCAGAACGAGGTCATAAAGGTCGGCGAGAGGATATCATCCGCGCCCTGCGGTGAAATCAGTTTCGGGTCAATCGCTTCCAGGGTTTCCACCGCATGAGTGAGTCCACCCGCGGCATGAACAATCCCCACCAGCAGAACAATCGTGCCGATGAGCATGACCATTCCCTGCAGCGTATCGTTCAGCACGCTGGCGCGGAACCCGCCAAACGCGGTATAGAGCGCGATGCTTACCCCGAAGATAAGCAGGCCTGTCTCGTAAGGGATCCCGGCCGCCGTTTCCAGCAGGCGTGCCCCGCCGATAAACTGTACCGTCATCGCGCCAATAAAGGCCACCAGCAGGCTTAAGCTCGCCAGCCACACCAGTAAGCGGCTCTGGTAACGGGCAAACAGCATGTCGTTGAGCGTGACGGCATTATAGCGGCGCGCCAGAATGGCAAATTTCTTACCAAGAATACCGAGGGAGAGCCAGACGGCAGGCAGCTGGATCATAGCCAGCAGTACCCAGCCTAACCCGTACTTGTAGGCCGCACCGGGGCCGCCAATAAACGAGCTGGCGCTGATATAGGTCGCGGTCAGCGTCATTGCCAGCACAACGCCGCCCATCGAACGGCTGCCGAGGAAATACTCGTTCAGAAAAGCACCGGTCGTTCTTTTGCGCATGGCGTAAATGGACAATCCAAACACGACCAGCAGGTATGCGACAAGCGGCAGAATGACTTCAAGCTGCATCATCGTCCTCCAGCGGAATATCCCGGTAGATAAATTTCACCATTGCCCAGCACAACAGGATAAACACCAGCGGTACCAGCAGGCAGGCCATTTCGAACCAGTGCGGCAGGCCGGTGATGCCAATAGCGGAGTCAGGTAAGTAAGCAGTTACTAACCATGCAGCAAGATAGAGAAGGGTCAGCCACAGCGCCCAACGCGCTTCTTTATGGGCCTGAACAAAACGTTTGTCCATTTTTTGTCCCTTGTGGATGCAGAAAGCGGGGATTGTACATGATGGGGCTTTGCGATCCCCAGAAATAAAAAAAGGCCGGATAATCCGGCCTTTTAGCAACACAGCTCTCTTACTTCTCGTTCAGGCCGAGTTTTTTCTCCAGGTAGTGGATATTGGTTCCACCATTCTGGAAGTGCTCGTCGCTCATGATACGCATCTGCAGATCAACGTTGGTTTTAATACCGTCGATGATCAGCTCCTGCAGGGCGTTCTTCATGCGGGCAATCGCCACGTCACGGTTTTCGCCGTAGCAGATGAGCTTGCCGATCATTGAGTCATAGTACGGCGGTACGGTGTAGCCGGCGTAGATATGAGATTCCCAACGCACACCAAAGCCACCCGGCGCGTGGAAACGCGTGATTTTACCCGGGCTTGGCAGGAAGGTGTTCGGGTCTTCGGCGTTGATACGGCACTCTACCGCATGGCCTTTCACCACAACTTCTTCCTGCTTGATGGACAGAGGCTGACCGGCTGCGATACGCAGCTGCTCTTTGATCAGGTCAACGCCGGTGATCATTTCGGTAACCGGGTGTTCAACCTGAATACGGGTGTTCATCTCAATGAAGTAGAACTCGCCGTTTTCGAACAGGAACTCAAAGGTACCCGCCCCGCGATAGCCGATATCAACGCACGCTTTGGCGCAACGCTCGCCGATGTAGCGACGCAGTTCCGGGGTAATGCCCGGCGCTGGCGCTTCTTCGACCACTTTCTGGTGACGACGCTGCATGGAGCAGTCACGTTCTGCCAGATAGATCGCGTTACCCTGACCGTCAGCCAGCACCTGAATTTCGATGTGGCGTGGGTTTTCCAGGTATTTTTCCATGTACACCATGTCATTGCTGAAAGCCGCTTTCGCTTCCGCTTTGGTCATGGAGATGGACTGCGCCAGTTCAGCATCGCTGCGCACAACGCGCATACCGCGACCGCCGCCGCCGCCGGACGCCTTGATGATAACTGGGTAGCCAATGCGTTTAGCATGAGCACGGTTAGCATCCATGTCGTCGGTCAGAGGGCCGTCAGAGCCTGGCACGGTTGGAACACCGGCTTTTTTCATTGCGGTGATTGCAGACACTTTGTCGCCCATCAGGCGAATGGTGTCGGCTTTCGGACCGATGAAGATAAAGCCAGAGCGTTCAACCTGCTCAGCAAAGTTGGCGTTCTCAGAGAGGAAGCCGTAACCCGGATGAATTGCCACCGCGCCGGTGATTTCAGCGGCGCTGATGATAGCCGGGATGTTCAGATAGCTTTTTACGGACGGAGCCGGGCCAATACAGACCGTCTCATCCGCCAGCAATACGTGTTTTAAATCGCGATCCGCGCTTGAGTGCACGGCCACGGTCTTGATGCCCAGTTCTTTACAGGCACGAAGAATACGCAGTGCAATCTCGCCACGGTTGGCGATAACAATTTTATCCAGCATGTTCGCCTCGTTACTCGATGACGACCAGCGGCTCGTCAAATTCAACCGGCTGACCACTTTCGACCAGAATCGCTTTCACAGTACCTGACTTGTCAGCTTCGATCTGGTTCATCATTTTCATCGCTTCAACGATGCACAGGGTATCGCCTACGTTGACTTTCTGACCCACTTCGATGAACGCCTTCGCGTCCGGGCTCGGGGTGCGGTAGAAAGTACCAACCATTGGGGAACGTACGATGTGACCACTGATTTCTGCTGCAGCGGCAGGTGCGGCTTCAGCTGCTGCTGGCGCAACGGCTGCGGAAAGCGCAGGCTGCTGCACTGGCGCAGCGTAAGCTTGCTGCATTACCGGGAAGCTAGCGGCTGGGGCTGCACGGCTGATGCGTACAGACTCTTCGCCTTCAGAAATTTCCAGTTCGGAGATGCCTGATTCTTCAACCAGCTCGATCAGTTTTTTAATCTTACGAATATCCATGAGTGGGTTCCGTACTCTTGTTTAGTGTGATTGTGACAAGCGTTTTACCGCTGTCTGTAAAGCGTATGAATAGCCGTCTGCGCCCAGTCCGCAGATAACGCCAGCAGCGATATCCGACAGATACGAATGGTGGCGGAACGGCTCTCGGGCGTGCACGTTACTCAGGTGGATCTCGATAAACGGGATACTCACCGCGAGCAGTGCGTCGCGGATAGCAACACTGGTGTGCGTAAACGCGGCCGGATTGATCAGGATATAGTCCACAGTGTCTTTAGCCTGATGAATACGGTCGATGATTGCGTACTCCGCGTTTGACTGAAAATGATCCAAATCCACATTCAGCGAGGCTGCTTCCGTGCTCAGACGGTTAACAATTTCGCTCATTGTCAGCGTGCCGTACTTCTCTGGCTCACGGGTGCCGAGCATGTTCAGGTTCGGTCCGTTTAAAACTAAGATGTGGAACTTATCAGTCATTATGCCGCTATCTCCTGCGATTTTCGGGTAAAAAACAAAATATACCGTCGAAGCGCAAATGTCACCTTTTCAGAGGCCTAAAACCGCTGTCAGGCGAACCAAGGTCGCACATTATAACGATTTCGTAGCATTTGGCAGCTAAATACTGGTCTTATCAGGGAAGATTATCAACCGCAATCCAAAAAAGATTTACGGTTGAGAGGTAATCTGCGGGAAAACGCACAGTTTCGCGAACTATCGCAACCACTGGCGGAACTTCTTGTAACGCCATGCTAAAAGCGCCACGGCTGCCAGCGCGTAAAGGACCGGCTGCGGAGAGAGGATCTTCACCGACCACAGATAATGAATGGGGGCGAGGATCGCGACAAGATAGACGAAGTTGTGCAGCAACTGCCAGCGACGGCCCAGCTTTCGCTGCGCATATTGCGTGGATGTCAGCGCTAACGCCAGCAGGATCAGCCAGCTAACAATGCCCAGCATCAGGTAAGGGCGTGTTACCAGCTCGCGGCCAAGCAGTGTCAGATTGTTAATTCCCAGTTCCAGCAGGGCGTAACTGGTGAGGTGCAGGGTCGCCCAGGCAAAACACCATAGCCCCAAAAGCCGACGGGTGCGTATCAATAATGGCTGTTTAGCGTAGCGCGCCAGCGGCGAGACGAGCAAGGTGGCCAGCAAAAATTTCAGAGCCATCCGACCGGTAAAATGCTGGATATCCTTTGCCGGATCGGCGCTAAAGAGGCCCTGGCTGGCCGCCCAGAACAGCCAGATAAAAGGAAGTATCCCGGCTAAATGCAGCAGCACTTTCAGCCAGGTAATCTGCTTTGCCGTTAAACGCACTCAGAAGTTCTCCCGTAAATTGAGGCCACGGTAAAGGGACGCCACTTCATCCGCATACCCGTTAAACAGCAGCGTGGGCTGGCGCTTCACGTCCAGCGCGCCGCCAGAGCCAATAAAGCGTTCCGTCGCCTGCGACCAGCGGGGATGATCCACATGCGGGTTCACGTTGGCGAAGAAGCCGTATTCACCCGGCGCCGCCAGGTTCCATGTCGTCGGCGGACGTTCGCGGGTCAGCTTAATGCTGACGATCGATTTAATCCCTTTGAAACCGTATTTCCACGGCACGGTTAAACGGATGGGGGCACCGTTCTGCGGCGGAAGCGCCTTGCCGTAAACGCCGACGGTCAGGAGGGTAAGGGGATGCATGGCTTCGTCAAGACGTAACCCTTCAACGTACGGATACTCCAGCCCGCCGCCGATGAACCGGTCTTTCTGCCCCGGCATCTCGTCCGGGGCGTAGCGCGTCTGGAAGGCGACGTATTTTGCGTTGCTGGTGGGTTCAACCATCGCCAACAGCTTATGCAGCGGGAAGCCTACCCAGGGCACCACCATCGACCAGGCCTCTACGCAGCGCATGCGATAGATACGCTCCTCAAGCGGGAAGCGGGTGGTCAGATCGTGATGGTCCAGCGTCAGAGGTTTTGCCACTTCACCGTCGATTTTCAGCGTCCACGGATCGGTTTTCATGCTGCTGGCATTGGCGGCAGGATCGGCTTTATCCAGACCAAATTCGTAGAAGTTGTTGTAGCCGGTGACTTTATCTTCCGGCGTGAGCGCCAGCGTGTTTTGCCATTCTGCGGGTTTGGTAAAGGTAAGCGGGGCACCGGAAGGCGCCTTAGGGCGATCGTTGCCTTTAAACCAGTCGAGCAGGTCGGCGTGTGCCGCTGGAGAGAGCGTCAGTGCCGTGGCGCTGATGCCAAGCATTTTCAGGATCTGGCGGCGCTGTAACATAAAGACAGATTCAGACGTTACGTCGGCTTCCGTCAGTTTTCGGTTTTTCATGGCATCCTCCATCATGCGTTTTTCTAAGCATGACGGAGGAGAAGCGTTAGCGCGAATATGTCACGAAAATTTGAAGATTAGGCGATTTTCACCAGCGCGCGGCCGTGGAACTGGTTATCCATGATCTTACTGGCATATTCAGGTGCCTGGCTGAGCGTAATTTCGGTAGCGCTCTGGGTATAGAACGATTCCGGCAAATCGCGCACCAGACGCTCCCATGCCTCTGCACGGCGAGCCGCAGGCGTCATCACGGAATCCACGCCCTGCAGGCGGACGTTTCGCAGAATAAATGGCATGACGGTCGTTGGCAGGGCAAATCCGCCCGCCAGGCCGCAGGCTGCCACGCAGCCGCCGTAGTTCATCTGCGCCAGGACTTTTGCCAGCACCTTGTCACCGACGGTATCCACCGCACCTGCCCAGACCTGTTTTTCCAGCGGGCGGGTCTCGGCAAACTCATCGCGGCCAAGAATGCGGCTGGCGCCGAGCTGGCGCAGATAATCATGCGTGCTTTCACGGCCGGAAACCGCCGCAACCTGATAACCCAGCTTGTGCAGCAGCGTGACCGCCGTGCTGCCCACGCCACCGCTGGCCCCGGTCACAACAATTTCACCCGACTCGGGGCGAACACCCGCCTCTTCCAGCGCCATCACGCACAGCATGGCGGTAAAGCCTGCGGTACCAACGATCATCGCTTTGCGGCCATCTATGCCTTTCGGCATAGGCACCAGCCAGTCGCCCTTCACGCGCGCCTGCGTTGCCAGTCCGCCCCAGTGATTTTCGCCCACGCCCCAGCCGGTGAGCAGCACCTGCTGGCCCGCATGAAAACGGGGATCTTCGCTGCTATGAACCCGGCCAGCAAAATCAATACCCGGCACCATAGGGAAATTTCGGATGATTTTACCCTTGCCGGTGATCGCCAGCGCATCTTTATAATTTAAACTGGACCAGTCGATGTCGACGGTGACGTCGCCTTCCGGCAGGCGAGTCTCTTCTACGTCCTGTACGGAGGCAAGCGTTTTGCCGTCCTGCTGTTCTAAGATTAAAGCCTGCATACGGGGTCCTCACGGCTCAGATGATTGGAAAAGAGTTCCTGAAGACTATACTCGCTCAGGGTAAAGCAATGCCGATTTAACGCAATAAATTGCCAGATACGCCAGGTTTGGTAGTATGCCGCATTTGAAATGCAAGTTAGCGCTTACTCGCTACCCCATCAACCCACGGAGTAATCTCAAGGATGCGATTAACGACGAAGTTCTCGGCTTTTATCACCCTGCTGACGGGGCTTACCATCTTTGTCACGCTTCTTGGTTGCTCTCTGAGCTTTTATAACGCCATTCAGGACAAACTGGTCAACCGGGTGCAGTCCGTTGCGTCGGTCATTGATACGCGTCTGCTGACCACTCCACTTCCTGAGCTATCCCGGGAGCTGGATGAGTTGATGGTGCCGGTTGATATTATTCAGATCGACATCCAGCAGGGAAAGCATCCGGTTTTAAGCCATGAACGACAGGACAGCTATCGACCTGCGGGCGTGGTGAGCCAGTATCGGGAAGTAACGGTGCACTCCCTCAAAAATCCGGGGATGACCATACACATGGTCTACCTCGATCCGATGGCCAGCTATTTCCGTTCTATGATGACCACCGCGCCGCTTACTGTTGCCGTCGCCTTCATTATTTTGCTGATTTTTCTCGCGGTCCGCTGGCTGCGCCGCCAGCTTTCAGGCCAGGAACTGCTGGAGATTCGCTCCGTGCGCATCCTGAACGGTGAACGCGGCCCGCAGGTTCGCGGCTCGGTCCATGAATGGCCCTCACGCGCCAGCAGCGCGCTGGATACGCTGCTCTCAGAGATCCAGTTTGCCAGCGACCAGCGCAGCCGAATGGATACGCTGATCCGCTCTTATGCCGCGCAGGATAATAAAACCGGCCTTAACAACCGCCTTTTCTTTGACAATCAACTCGCCACGCTGCTCGACGATCCGGAAAAAGTGGGCACGCACGGGGTGGTGATGATGATTCGCCTGCCCGATTTCGATCTGCTGCGCGATACATGGGGGCAGCGGGCGGCGGAAGAAAATCTCTTTACGCTGATCAACCTGCTCTCCACCTTTATTATGCGCTATCCGGGGGCGCTGCTGGCCCGCTACCACCGCAGCGACTTTGCCGTATTGCTGCCGCATCGCACGTTGAAGGAATCAGAAAGCATTGCCAGCCAGCTACTTAAGGCCGTCGACGCGCTGCCGCAGAGCAAAATGCTCGACAGAGACGATATGGTCCATATGGGGATTTGCGCCTGGCGCGGCGGACAGTCGACAGAGCAGGTGATGGAGCATGCGGAAGCGGCCACCCGCAACGCGGTATTGCAAGGGGCGAACGGATGGGCGGTCTATGATGATTCGCTGCCTGAAAAAGGGCGTGGAAACGTGCGCTGGCGTACTTTGATTGAGCAAATGCTGAGTCGCGGCGGGCCGCGTATTTATCAAAAACCGGCGGTCATGAAGAACGGTTTTGTCCACCACCGGGAATTGATGTGCCGTATTTTCGACGGGACGGAAGAGGTTATTTCTGCGGAATATCTGCCGATGGTTCTGCAATTTGGGCTCTCCGAAGAGTATGACCGCCAGCAAATTACACGCTTGATTCCATTTTTATCATTCTGGCCTGAAGAGAATCTGGCGTTACAGGTTACCGTTGAGTCATTAATACGCCCGCGTTTTCAGCGCTGGCTGCGTGATACATTAATGCAATGCGAAAAATCGCAACGCAAACGCATTATTTTTGAACTTGCTGAGGCGGATGTGGGTCAACACATCAGCCGGTTGCGTCCGGTGGTCCGTTTGATCAACGCGCTGGGTGCCCGTGTCGCGGTAACGCAGGCGGGTTTAACGCTGGTCAGTACCAGCTGGATCAAGGAGCTGGATGTGGAGCTATTAAAGCTACATCCGGGGCTGGTAAGGAATATTGAGAAGCGCACGGAAAACCAGCTGCTGGTTCAGAGTCTGGTTGAAGCGTGTAAGGGAACGCGAACACAGGTATTTGCCGCAGGCGTGCGCTCCAGAGGCGAATGGCAGATGTTAACAGAGCGCGGAGTGACGGGCGGTCAGGGCGATTTTTTTGCCGCCTCTCAGCCGCTTGACACCAACGTGAAAAAATATTTGCAAAGATACTCTGTTTGACCTGCCGTTTACGTTGTTTTCACGTAGAATATCGCGCCTGTAGCTTTGAGTATGTCGAGCAAAAAGCCAGTGAACGACCTTTAATGGGTTACAAATATCAGTGAGGAACACGACTGTTTACTCAGCCCTGAGGGAGTCAGGGGATGAATTTGTAACAACAGGAAACGTACTGCACAAATTTTCACCGTTGCAGATGATTTTTGCGCCTTGTCGCTGCTGCGTGTGGTTGGTAAAGTAAGCGGATTTTGTTTTCCGCCCCAGCTTTCAGGATTATCCCTTAGTATGTTGAAAAAATTTCGTGGCATGTTTTCCAATGACCTGTCCATTGACCTGGGTACCGCGAATACCCTTATTTATGTAAAAGGACAAGGCATCGTATTGAATGAGCCTTCTGTTGTGGCCATTCGTCAGGATCGTGCAGGCTCGCCGAAAAGCGTGGCCGCAGTGGGTCATGACGCGAAGCAGATGCTGGGTCGTACCCCTGGCAACATCGCCGCTATTCGCCCAATGAAAGACGGCGTTATCGCTGATTTCTTCGTGACTGAAAAAATGCTTCAGCACTTCATCAAGCAGGTTCACAGCAACAGCTTCATGCGCCCAAGCCCGCGTGTTCTGGTGTGTGTGCCGGTTGGCGCAACCCAGGTAGAACGTCGCGCAATCCGTGAATCTGCCCAGGGTGCAGGCGCACGTGAAGTGTTCCTGATTGAAGAGCCAATGGCTGCGGCAATCGGTGCAGGTCTGCCAGTTTCTGAAGCCACCGGTTCTATGGTGGTGGATATCGGTGGTGGTACCACTGAAGTGGCCGTTATCTCACTGAACGGCGTGGTGTACTCCTCCTCCGTACGTATCGGTGGTGACCGCTTCGATGAAGCCATCATCAATTACGTGCGCCGTAATTACGGCTCTCTGATCGGTGAAGCCACCGCAGAGCGTATCAAACACGAAATCGGTTCTGCGTATCCGGGCGATGAAGTGCGTGAGATCGAAGTGCGTGGCCGTAACTTGGCGGAAGGTGTTCCACGCGGCTTTACCCTGAACTCCAACGAAATTCTGGAAGCACTGCAGGAACCACTGACGGGCATCGTGAGCGCGGTAATGGTTGCGCTGGAACAGTGCCCACCAGAACTGGCGTCCGACATCTCCGAGCGCGGTATGGTTCTGACCGGTGGTGGTGCGCTGCTGCGTAACCTCGACCGCCTGTTGATGGAAGAGACAGGTATTCCTGTCGTAGTTGCAGAAGATCCACTGACTTGCGTCGCCCGCGGTGGTGGCAAGGCGCTGGAAATGATCGACATGCACGGCGGCGACTTGTTCAGCGAAGAGTAGTCATGGTGAAAGGGTAGCGAATCGCTACCCTTTCTCTCTGACACGAGAATACGCATAGCCTATGAAGCCAATTTTTAGCCGTGGCCCATCGCTACAGTTTCGCCTCATTCTGGCGGTTCTGGTTGCGCTTGGCGTCATTATTGCCGATAGCCGCCTCGGTACGTTCAGCCAGATCCGAACGTACATGGATACCGCCGTCAGTCCTTTCTACTTTATATCAAATGGTCCCCGTGAACTGCTCGACTCCGTTTCTCAAACGCTGTCTTCACGAGACCAGCTCGAACTTGAAAACCGGGCATTACGCCAGGAACTGCTGCTGAAAAACAGCGAACTGCTGATGCTGGGGCAATACAAGCAGGAAAACGCGCGTCTGCGTGAACTGCTCGGCTCGCCGCTGCGTCAGGACGAGCAGAAGATGGTTACCCAGGTGATCTCCACCGTGAACGACCCTTACAGCGATCAGGTTGTGATCGACAAAGGGAGCGTGAACGGGGTGTATGAAGGTCAGCCCGTCATCAGTGATAAGGGCGTAGTAGGCCAGGTCGTTGCCGTCGCCAAACTGACCAGCCGCGTGCTGCTGATTTGCGACGCCACCCACGCACTGCCGATCCAGGTCCTGCGTAACGATATCCGCGTGATTGCGGCCGGTAACGGCTGCACGGACGATCTGCAGCTGGAACATCTGCCTGCTAATACGGACATCCGTGTCGGCGACGTGCTGGTGACGTCCGGTCTCGGTGGACGCTTCCCTGAAGGTTACCCGGTTGCGGTGGTCTCTTCGGTTAAGCTGGATACGCAGCGTGCATACACCGTGATTCAGGCCCGTCCAACCGCCGGTTTACAGCGTCTGCGCTACCTGCTGCTGCTCTGGGGTGCCGATCGTAACGGTGCTAACCCGATGACGCCTGAAGAGGTGCATCGCGTGGCGAACGAACGCCTGATGCAGATGATGCCGCAGGTTCTTCCGCCAGCGGACTCTATGGGGCCGCCTGCGCCCGTGCCTGCGCCGGCAACCGGGTTAACGCAGCCGCAGCCTGATGCGCCGCCACCGCCTAAACTCTCTTCGGGAGGGCAGTAGTGGCAAGCTATCGTAGCCAGGGACGCTGGGTCATCTGGCTCTCGTTCCTCATTGCACTGTTGCTGCAGATTATGCCCTGGCCGGATAACATTCTCGTTTTCCGGCCAAACTGGGTCTTGCTCATTTTACTTTACTGGATCCTTGCCCTGCCGCATCGCGTAAATGTCGGCACGGGTTTTGTGATGGGTGCCATACTGGATCTCATTAGTGGCTCTACGCTGGGCGTGCGCGCCCTGTCCATGAGCATTATTGCGTACCTCGTCGCACTGAAATTCCAGCTCTTCCGTAACCTCGCGCTCTGGCAACAGGCCCTGGTCGTGATGCTGTTGTCGCTTGCTGCGGATATCGTTGTTTTCTGGGCAGAGTTTTTAGTGATCAACGTCTCTTTCCGACCGGAAGTGTTCTGGAGTAGTGTAGTAAACGGTGTGCTCTGGCCGTGGCTATTCCTGCTGATGCGTAAGGTTCGCCAGCAGTTTGCTGTGCAATAAAAGGTTTCTATGACGTCTCTGTATCTTGCTTCCGGCTCCCCGCGCCGTCAGGAACTCCTGACGCAGTTAGGGGTCTCTTTTGAACGCATCGTGACCGGCATTGAAGAAAAACGTGCTGAGGGCGAAAGTGCTCAGCAGTACGTGTCTCGCCTGGCACGCGAGAAAGCGCAGGCGGGCGTGGCTTGCGTGCCGCGCGATCTGCCCGTGCTGGGAGCAGATACCATCGTTATCCTTAACGGTGAAGTCCTCGAGAAACCGCATGACGCCGACCATGCGGCGCGCATGCTGCGCAAGATGTCCGGGCAAACGCATCAGGTGATGACGGCCGTCGCGCTGGCGGACAGCCAGCACGTGCTGGATTGCCTGGTGGTTACGGATGTCACGTTCAGAGTGATTACCGACGACGAGATCGCCGCTTATATTGCCAGCGGTGAACCGATGGATAAAGCAGGTGCATACGGTATTCAAGGGTTGGGTGGCTGTTTTGTCAGGAAGATTAATGGCAGCTATCACGCCGTAGTCGGCTTACCGCTGGTGGAAACGTATGAGTTGCTGAGCAATTTTAACTCACTGCGTGAGGGAAGGGATAATTATGACGGCTGAATTGTTGGTAAACGTAACGCCATCGGAAACCCGTGTGGCCTATATTGACGGTGGCATTCTTCAGGAAATTCATATTGAGCGTGAAGCGCGGCGCGGAATAGTAGGCAATATCTACAAAGGTCGTGTCAGTCGTGTACTGCCGGGTATGCAGGCGGCTTTTGTAGATATTGGACTGGATAAGGCGGCATTTTTACATGCCTCCGACATCATGCCGCACACCGAGTGCGTCGCGGGCGAAGAGCAAAAGCAGTTTGCCGTGCGCGACATTTCCGAGCTGGTGCGTCAGGGCCAGGACTTAATGGTGCAGGTGGTGAAAGATCCCCTTGGCACCAAAGGTGCCCGTCTGACCACCGACATTACCTTACCTTCCCGCTATCTGGTCTTTATGCCCGGCGCGTCGCACGTGGGCGTTTCGCAGCGTATTGAGAGCGAAAGCGAGCGCGAGCGGCTGAAGAAAGTGGTCAGCGCTTACTGCGATGAACAGGGCGGGTTTATTATCCGTACCGCTGCAGAAGGGATCAGCGAAGAAGACCTGGCGTCGGATGCGGCTTACCTGAAGCGCGTCTGGACCAAAGTGATGGAGCGTAAAAAACGCAACCAGACTCGCTACCAGCTGTACGGTGAGCTGGCGCTTGCGCAGCGCGTGCTGCGTGACTTTGCCGATGCCCAACTCGACCGCATTCGCGTGGACTCTCGCCTGACGTATGAAGCGCTTCTGGAGTTTACCGCTGAATACATCCCGGAAATGCCGGGCCTGCTGGAGCATTACACCGGGCGTCAGCCGATCTTCGATCTCTATGATGTCGAAAACGAGATCCAGCGAGCGCTAGAACGCAAGGTCGAACTGAAGTCCGGCGGCTATCTGATCATCGATCAGACCGAAGCGATGACCACCGTCGATATCAACACCGGCGCGTTTGTCGGTCATCGCAATCTGGACGACACCATCTTCAACACCAACATCGAAGCCACGCAGGCGATTGCGCGTCAGCTTCGTCTGCGCAACCTCGGCGGCATTATCATCATCGACTTTATCGATATGAGTAATGAAGACCATCGTCGTCGTGTGCTGCACTCGCTGGAACAGGCGCTGAGTAAAGATCGCGTGAAGACCAGCATTAACGGCTTCTCGCAGCTCGGCCTGGTGGAAATGACCCGGAAACGGACCCGCGAAAGCGTGGAACATGTCCTGTGTAATGAGTGTCCAACCTGCCATGGACGCGGAACGGTAAAGACGGTGGAGACGGTCTGCTACGAGATCATGCGTGAAATTGTCCGTGTCCATCATGCCTACGACTCCGATCGTTTTCTGGTCTATGCTTCCCCTGCGGTGGCTGAAGCCCTGAAAGGCGAAGAGTCGCACGCGCTGGCGGAAGTGGAAATCTTTGTCGGCAAACAGGTAAAAGTACAAATTGAACCGCTCTATAACCAGGAGCAGTTTGACGTCGTAATGATGTAAAACGCAGTACGCTGCGTGACGAAAGCTGACAAGGAGAGATGCGTGAGGCGATTGCCGGGGATTTTAGTGCTTACAGGGGCAACGCTGGTCGTGATTGTCGCGTTGCTCGTGAGCGGGCTACGCCTCGTTTTACCGCATCTGGACAGCTGGCGTCCGCAGCTGCTGGCGAAAATCGAATCTACCACCGGCGTGCCGGTCGACGTAAGCCAGGTTAGCGCCAGCTGGCAGAATTTTGGCCCGACGCTGGATGTCCGTGACATCAACGCCAGCCTGAAAGATGGCGGTCATCTCAAAATCAAACGCGTAACCCTGGCGCTGGACGTCTGGCAAAGCCTGCTGCATCTGCGCTGGCAGTTTCGCGATCTCACCTTTTATCAACTCCAGTTTCTGACCAATACGCCGCTGACGGGCGGTGATAACAATCAGGGCCTGGAAGCCAACCGCTTCAGCGATCTCTTCCTCCGCCAGTTCGATCATTTCGATCTGCGCGACAGCGAAGTGAGCTTTATTACCCTTTCTGGCCAGCGCGCCGAATTGGCGATCCCGCAGCTGACCTGGCTTAACGGCAAGGATCGACACCGCGCCGAGGGGCAGGTCAATCTTTCCAGCCTGAACGGCCAGCACGGCGTCATGCAGGTGCGTATGGACTTGCGTGACGATGACGGCCTGTTAAACAACGGCAAAGTCTGGCTGCAGGCCGACGATGTGGATGTAAAGCCCTGGCTCGGCGACTGGCTGCAGCAAAACATGCAGCTGGAAACCGCCCGTTTCAGCCTTGAGGGCTGGATGACCCTGACGAAAGGGAAATTTGCCAGCGGCGATATCTGGCTGAAGCAAGGGGGCGCGAGCTGGAAGGGTGAAAGACAGCAGCATCAGCTTTCCGTCGATAACCTCACCGCGCACGTGACACAGGAAAAAGAGGGCTGGCAATTCGCCATCCCGGATACGCGCATCACGATGGACGGCAAGCCGTGGCCGCGCGGTGCGTTGACGCTGGCCTGGATGCCGGAGCAGGACGTGGGCGGCGCGGCAAGTAAACGCAGCGATGAGCTGCGCATTCGTGCCAGTAACCTGGATCTGGCGGCCATTGAAGGCCTGCGCTCCATGGCGGCAAAGCTCTCTCCGGACCTGGGCGAGATCTGGCTGGCAACGCAGCCGAGCGGAAAAATTGATTCTCTGGCGCTGGATATCCCGCTTCAGGCGACGGAAAAAACTCGTTTCCAGGCAACATGGAAAGATCTTGCCTGGAAGCAGTGGAAGATGCTGCCGGGCGCGGAGCATTTCAGCGGCAAGCTGGAAGGCAGCGTGGAGAACGGCAGGCTGACGGCCGATATGCACAACGCTAAAATGCCTTACGAGACGGTCTTCCGCGCGCCGCTGGAAATTGAGCAGGGCAGCGCGGTGCTTAACTGGCTCCGTAACGATAAGGGCTTCCAGCTTGATGGTCGCCATATCGACGTCAAAGCCAAAGCGGTACACGCGCGGGGTGACTTCCGCTATTTACAGCCGCAGGGTGACGAACCGTGGCTGGGCATTCTGGCCGGGATCAGTACCGATGACGGTTCTCAGGCCTGGCGCTATTTCCCGGAAAATCTGATGGGTAAAGCGCTGGTCGACTATCTGAGCGGCGCAATTCAGGGCGGTCAGGCGGAAAACGCCACGCTGGTCTACGGCGGTAACCCGCATCTTTTCCCGTACAAACATAATGAGGGGCAGTTCCAGGTGCTGGTGCCGCTGCACGACGCCACCTTCGCGTTCCAGCCGGGCTGGCCCGCGCTGAAAAACCTGGATATCGAGCTTAACTTCCTCAACGACGGATTATGGATGAAGGCGGACAGCGTTGCGCTGGGAGGCGTAACGGCCAGCAACCTGACGGCCAACATCCCGGACTACTCAAAAGAGAAGCTGCTGATTGATGCCGACATCAACGGCCCGGGGAAAGCGGTGGGGCCGTACTTTGAGGAGACGCCACTCAAAGAGTCGCTGGCGGCGACCCTTCAGCAGCTCCAGCTCGATGGCGATGTGAATGCTCGCTTACATCTGGATATCCCGCTGGACGGTGAAATGACCACCGCCAAAGGTGACGTCCGTCTGAAGAACAACAGCCTGTACATTAAACCGCTTGATAGCACCCTGAAAGACCTCAGCGGACAGTTCAGCTTTGTGAACGGTAATTTGAAAAGCGAACCGCTGACCGCCAGCTGGTTTAATCAGCCGGTGAATATCGACTTCTCAACAGCCGAGGGGCAAAAGGCTTATCAGGTGGCCGTTAATCTGGACGGCAACTGGCAGCCGTCGCGTATGGACGTCCTGCCGAAGCCGATTGAGGCGTCAGTAGCGGGCGCGGTCGCCTGGCAGGGCAAAGTGGCAATCGACCTGCCTTATCACGCAGGTGCACACTATAAGGTCGACATTACGGGTGACCTGAAGAATCTTCAAAGCCAACTGCCTGCGCCGCTGGATAAACAGGCCGGACAGCCGCTGCCGGTGAAGCTTAACGTGGATGGCAATCTGGACAGCTTCGCGCTGACCGGAAGCGCGGGCGGAACAAACCACTTTAACAGCCGCTGGCTGCTTAACCGCAAGCTTACTCTCGACAAAGCCATCTGGACGACGGACAGCAAAACCACGCCGCCGTTGCCTGAGCATGCGGGCGTTGAGCTGAATCTCCCGCCGATGGACGGCGCGGAGTGGCTGGCGCTGTTCCAGAAAGGCGTTGGGCAAAACGTTGATGAGGCCGCCCAGTTCCCGCAGACCATTACCGTACGCACGCCGTCGCTGATGCTGGGCGGACAGCAGTGGAACAATCTGAGCATTGTCTCCCAGCCAACCGCTAACGGCTCAAAAGTGGAGGCGCAGGGCCGGGAGATCAACGGCACGCTGACCATGCGCAATAACGCGCCGTGGCAGGCAGCGATCCGCTATCTCTACTACAATCCGGCTGCCGCGAGTAAAGATAAACCGGCGAATACATCGCCGCTGAGTAATACTACCCGCGTCGATTTTAGCGGCTGGCCCGATCTGCAGCTGCGCTGCGCGGAGTGCTGGCTGTGGGGGCAAAAATATGGCCGTATCGACGGTGATTTTGCCATCCAGGGGAATACGCTCAAGCTCTCCGGCGGATTGATCGACACCGGCTTTGGCCGTATGACGGCGGGTGGAGAGTGGGTGAATAACCCGGGCGAGCAGCGCACGTCTCTGAAGGGCGACATTAAAGGCAACAAGCTGGATGCGGCAGCCAACTTCTTTGGCATCAGCACGCCGCTGCGCGGCTCCTCGTTTAACGTTAATTATGATCTTCACTGGCGTGCCGCGCCGTGGACACCGGACGAAGCGTCACTGAACGGTATTCTGAAAACACACTTTGGCAAAGGTGAGATCGCCGACGTGAGCACGGGGCGTGCCGGGCAGATCCTGCGTCTGCTGAGTTTTGATGCGCTGCTTCGCAAGCTGCGCTTCGATTTCAGCGACACCTTCAGCGAAGGTTTCTATTACGATTCCATCCGCAGTACGGCGTGGATCAAGGACGGCGTTCTGCACACGGACGACACGCTGGTGGATGGGCTGGAAGCGGACATCGCCATGAAAGGCTCAGTCAACCTCGTGCGTCGCGAGCTGGATATGGAAGCCGTGGTGGCGCCGGAAATTTCCGCAAGCGTGGGCGTGGCGGCGGCCTTTGTGGTTAACCCGATTGTCGGTGCGGCGGTGTTTGCCGCCAGTAAAGTGCTGGGGCCGCTGTGGAGCAAGGTCTCCATTTTGCGCTACCGCATTACCGGTCCGGTGGATAAACCGCAGATTAACGAGGTGCTGCGCCAGCCGCGCAAAGATGCACAGCAATGATTTGACGTGGGCTGGTAATTGCCTCACTCTCAATAAATACGATCTTTATACCGCCACGGGCGGCAACGAACGAGTAGCAATACGATGAGTCTGAACCTGGTAAGTGAACATTTGCTCGCAGCGAACGGCCTGAGCCATCAGGACCTGTTCTCCATTCTTGGTCAACTGACCGAACGCCGTCTCGACTACGGCGATCTCTATTTCCAGTCGAGCTATCACGAATCCTGGGTTTTAGAAGACAGCATCATCAAAGATGGCTCATATAACATTGACCAGGGCGTCGGCGTGCGCGCCATCAGCGGCGAAAAAACCGGTTTTGCCTATGCCGACCAGATTAGCCTGGCCGCGCTTGAGCAGAGCGCTCAGGCCGCGCGTACTATTGTGCGCGATGCCGGCGACGGTCGCGTGAAAACCCTGGGTGAAGTGCAGCACTCCGCGCTTTATACCAGCATCGACCCGCTGCAGAGCATGAGCCGTGAAGAGAAGCTGGACATCCTGCGCCGCGTGGACAAAGTGGCCCGCGCCGCCGACAAACGTGTTCAGGAAGTCTCCGCCAGCCTGAGCGGTGTGTATGAACTGATTCTGGTGGCGGCAACGGACGGTACGCTGGCGGCCGATGTGCGTCCGCTGGTGCGTCTCTCCATCAGCGTGCAGGTCGATGACAACGGCAAACGCGAGCGCGGCTCAAGCGGCGGCGGCGGTCGTTTCGGCTATGACTGGTTCCTGGGTGATGTTGACGGCGAAGCGCGCGCTGACGCGTGGGCTAAAGAAGCCGTGCGCATGGCGCTGGTGAATCTTAATGCTGTTGCGGCGCCGGCCGGGACATTCCCGGTGGTGCTGGGCGCAGGCTGGCCGGGCGTGCTGCTGCACGAAGCGGTGGGCCACGGTCTGGAAGGCGATTTTAACCGTCGTGGGACGTCCGTGTTCAGCGGCCAGATCGGACAGCTCGTCTCCTCTGAGCTTTGCACCGTAGTAGATGATGGCACCATGCTTGACCGCCGCGGCTCGATTTCTATCGACGATGAAGGTACGCCCGGCCAGTACAACGTGCTGATCGAAAACGGCGTTCTGAAAGGCTACATGCAGGACAAACTCAACGCGCGCCTGATGGGCGTAGCGCCAACGGGTAACGGCCGCCGTGAATCTTACGCGCACCTGCCGATGCCGCGCATGACCAACACTTATATGCTGCCGGGCAAATCCACGCCGCAGGAGATTATCGAATCCGTGGATTACGGTATCTTTGCGCCAAACTTTGGCGGCGGCCAGGTGGATATCACCTCCGGTAAGTTTGTCTTCTCGACTTCAGAAGCGTACCTGATCGAGAAGGGCAAAGTGACCAAAGCGGTGAAAGGCGCGACGCTGATTGGCTCCGGCATTGAAGCGATGCAGCAGATTTCCATGGTCGGTAACGATCTGAAGCTGGATAACGGCGTGGGTGTTTGCGGTAAAGAAGGCCAGAGCCTGCCGGTTGGCGTGGGTCAGCCAACGCTGAAAGTGGATAATCTGACGGTGGGCGGCACGGCCTGACCTGAGCAAACATAAAAAATGGCGCTACAGATGTAGCGCCATTTTTTTAACGTAAGTTACCCAGCGGGATCTCCGGATCCGGCTCGTGAGTAATGCGGTTACGCAAGTCACGTCGAATGATTTCGATCGACCAGAACCAGACCAGATGACCCACGATCTCTGACACGTGTTCATACCAGGGCAGATCAAACAGCGGTGGCGTCAGCCCCATCAGCGGGAAGGAGAGCATGTGAACAAAAAGCTGTGCCAATGCACCCGCCAGCAAACCCTGCCAGAGTTTAATTTTCGGGAAGACTTCAGCAACGACACAATACCCAACCGCGAAGACGATTGAGAAAATAATATGCGTTACGCCGACCCAGTTAAATATATGTCCGGCAAAGGTATAAACTGCTGCGTTAGGATCAACTATGCCCAGCCAGTCGCGTAAAAAAACATAGGGTGGATTTAAAAAATTGCGGGAGCAATCTATCTGGCCTGCGGCTCTTATTAATTGTTCAGGGCCGCATGCGCCGGTAAATAAATCGGTGGGACTGCGTGGCGGGAGTGGTACCTCGGCTCCCCATTTGACAAACGCGGAGACAATTCCTGCAATTAAGCCAATGAACGCGGCGAGTCCGTAGCGCCTGCGTGAGGGCGGTGTTTGTTCAAATAGATTCATTTCGTTTCCTTGTTTAACGTCATCCTGCGGAATACATTTTATTATTCAAATCAGCAACAAAATAATAACAGTCTGAATGCCAGACTGTTTATAAGGTAAAGGGCAGGCGGCGGCAGTGTCAATTCGCTATTCCTGATAGAAGCTAAAGAATATTCCTGGATGAAGGCCGACTTCATCCTGAAATATTAATGGCGCGGTTATTTCAGAAATTAATTACTTATTCCTTTCTTCTACCGCGCATTCCCTGAAACAGCTCTGCTACGTCGACAAAATAGTCGGTCAGATAGTTAATACACACCTGTACTTTGAGGGGCAGCTTGTCCTTCTCGGTATACAGGGCGTAGACCGGGCGTGGATCGGACTGATAGCGCGGGAAGAGGATCTCCAGCACGCCGCTGTTGATCTCATTGATCACCCACATCAGCGGCACGTAGGCGATCCCGGCGCCAGCCACCAGCCAGCGCGAAATGGTCATCGGATCGTTGGTGACGAACCGGCCTTCCGGCAGCAGCCTGGTGGAGATCCCTTCCGGAGCAATCAGCTCAAATTCATTATCGGGGCGGACGCTGTACTCCAGCCAGGAGTGGTTAGCGAGATCGGCAGGTTTCTCGGGCACACCGTACTGCGCCAGATAGCTCTTCGAGGCACAGACCACCATCGGCATGCTTCCGAGGCGACGTGAGAACAGGCTGGAGTCCTGCAACGCGCCAACGCGGATCACCACGTCTAATCCATCGGCGATCAGGTCTGGGGCAGGGATGCCCGTCACCAGATTGACGGTAAGCCCAGGGTACTCTTTCAGCATGTCCGCCGTCATGGCAGCGAGAACATTTTGTGCCATAGTTGAAGAACACCCTATACGCAGCGTGCCGATGGGCGTGTTGTTAAAGGCATAGAGTTGTTCGTGAACATCCTGCACTTCATGCAGCATGCGGCGACAACCCTGATAGTAAATTTTACCGGCTTCCGTCAACCCGATGCTGCGGGTGCTGCGGTTGAGCAGCTTAACCTGAAGCTCATCTTCCAGTTTGGACACCGTCTGGCTGATGGATGAGACGCTCATCTGAAGCTGGCGCGCAGCGGCGGTAAATGAGCCGAGTTCAACCACTTTGGCGAAGACGGACATGCGTTTTAAACGTTCCATTGTTCACTCTGGCTTAAAAGTGATTTAGATCACATATGATAGATAACAGCATAACAGTTACGTTAATATATTATTAATTACATAACGGCTGCGCCATTCTCGCCCTGCGTTTCTAGCTCTCCTGCGATGGCGTGCGCTAAAAAATTCTGAAGCCTGCACTCTCTCTTATCAAGGTCAACATGAGTCTGTTTCCCGTTATCGTGGTGTTCGGTCTGTCGTTCCCACCGATATTTTTCGAGCTTCTTTTATCACTGGCGATCTTCTGGCTGGTGCGCAAGGTGCTGGTCCCGACTGGGATCTACGATTTCGTCTGGCACCCTGCATTGTTCAATACCGCGCTGTATTGCTGCCTGTTTTACCTGATATCGCGCATGTTTGTCTGAGGTTGATGTGAAAACGCTAACAAGAAAAATCTCCCGCACCGCCATTACCATGGCGCTGGTTATCCTCGCGTTCATCGCTATTTTTCGCGCCTGGGTTTATTACACCGAATCACCGTGGACGCGTGACGCGCGCTTTAGCGCCGATGTGGTGGCAATTGCCCCCGACGTGGCCGGCCTTATCACGGCGGTTAACGTTCACGATAACCAACTGGTGAAGAAAGATCAGGTCCTGTTCACCATCGACCAGCCTCGTTACCAGAAGGCGCTGGAGGAAGCAGAAGCAGACGTGGCCTATTACCAGGCGCTGGCCGCAGAGAAACGCCGTGAGGCAGGCCGTCGTAACCAGCTTGGCGTTCAGGCCATGTCCCGCGAAGAGATTGACCAGTCCAACAACGTGCTGCAAACCGTGCTGCACCAGTTAGCGAAAGCGCAGGCAACGCGCGATCTGGCGAAGCTCGACCTGGAGCGTACCGTGATCCGCGCGCCGGCCGATGGTTGGGTGACCAACCTGAACGTCTATGCCGGGGAGTTTATCACCCGTGGCTCAACCGCCGTGGCGCTGGTTAAACAGAACTCCTTCTACGTGCTCGCCTATATGGAAGAGACCAAGCTGGAGGGCGTTCGTCCGGGTTATCGCGCAGAAGTCACGCCGCTTGGCAGCAACCGCGTCTTTAAAGGTACCGTCGACAGCGTCGCCGCAGGGGTAACCAACTCCAGCAGCTCTAACGATGCCAAAGGGATGGCGACGGTGGATTCTAACCTGGAGTGGGTGCGTCTGGCGCAGCGCGTGCCGGTACGTATTCATCTGGATGAGCAGCAGGGCAACCTGTGGCCAGCGGGTACCACGGCGACGGTGGTGATCACCGGAGAAAAAGATCGGGATGCCAGCCAGGACTCCCTCTTCCGTAAAATTGCCCATCGCCTGCGTGAGTTTGGTTAATCGCCATGGGTATCTTTTCCATCGCCAGCCAGCACATTCGCTTCGCCGTGAAGCTGGCGTGCGCCATCGTGCTGGCGCTGTTCGTTGGCTTCCACTTCCAGCTTGAAACCCCTCGCTGGGCGGTGCTGACCGCCGCGATTGTCGCGGCGGGCCCTGCCTTCGCCGCGGGTGGAGAACCCTACTCTGGTGCGATCCGCTATCGCGGGATGCTACGTATCATCGGGACGTTTATCGGCTGTTTCGCGGCGCTGACCATTATTATTCTGATGATCCGCACGCCGCTGCTGATGCTAATGGTGTGCTGCATCTGGGCGGGCTTCTGCACCTGGGTCTCTTCTCTGGTAAAAGTGGAGAACTCCTACGCCTGGGGGCTGGCGGGCTATACCGCGTTGATCATTGTCATCACCATCCAAAGCGAACCGCTGCTCGCGCCGCAGTTTGCCGTGGAGCGCTGCAGCGAGATTGTGATTGGTATTGTCTGCGCGATCGTGGCCGACCTGCTTTTCTCCCCGCGCTCGATCAAGCAAGAGGTGGATCGCGAGCTGGACGCGCTGATCGTTGCCCAGTACCAGCTGATGCAGCTGTGCATTAAACACGGCGACAGCGAAGAGGTGGATAAAGCCTGGAGCGGGCTGGTTCGTCGTACGCAGGCGCTGGAAGGGATGCGCAGCAACCTCAATATGGAGTCGTCTCGCTGGGCGCGGGCGAATCGTCGCCTTAAAGCCCTGAATACCGTCTCCTTAACGCTGATTACCCAGGCGTGCGAAACCTATCTTATCCAGAACACCCGCCCGGAATCGGTCACCGATACGTTCCGCGAACTGTTTGCCGAGCCGGTAGAGACCGTACAGGACGTGCATAAGCAGCTTAAGCGCATGCGCCGGGTGATTGCCTGGACCGGGGAGCGCGAGACGCCGGTGACGATCTACACCTGGGTTGGGGCCGCAACGCGCTATCTGCTGCTTAAGCGCGGCGTGATCGGTAACACCAAAATCAGTGCGGCGGAAGAAGAGGTGCTCCAGGGCGAAGTGGTGATCAAGGCGGAGTCTGCCGAGCGCCATCACGCGATGGTCAACTTCTGGCGTACCACGCTTGCCTGTATGCTCGGCACGCTGTTCTGGCTGTGGACGGGCTGGACGTCCGGCAGCGGCGCGATGGTGATGATTGCCGTCGTGACCGCACTGGCGATGCGTCTGCCTAACCCGCGCATGGTCGCCATTGATTTCCTCTACGGCACCATCGCCGCGCTGCCGATAGGCGCGCTCTATTTCCTGGTCATCATACCGTCGACGCAGCAGAGCATGCTGCTGCTCTGTATTAGCCTGGCGGTGATGGCGTTCTTTATCGGCATTGAAGTGCAAAAGCGCCGCCTGGGATCGCTGGGGGCGCTGGCGAGTACGATTAACATCATCGTGCTGGATAACCCGATGACCTTCCACTTCAGCCAGTTCCTCGACAGCGCGCTGGGTCAGCTGGTGGGCTGCTTCCTGGCGATGATGGTGATTCTGCTGGTTCGGGATAACTCGCAGGCGCGGACGGGGCGCGTATTGCTGAACCAGTTTGTATCGGCTGCCGTGTCGTCGATGACTACCAATACCGCGCGTCGTAAAGAGAACCACCTGCCCGCGCTCTACCAGCAGCTGTTTTTACTGCTGAACAAGTTCCCGGGCGACATAGCGAAGTTCCGCCTGGCGTTAACCATGATCATCGCGCACCAGCGTCTGCGCAACGCGCCGGTGCCGATCAACGACGATCTCTCGGCCTTCCACCGTCAGCTGCGTCGTACCGCCGACCATGTGCTTTCCGCCAGCAGTGACGACAAACGCCGTCGTTACTTTACCCAACTGCTTGAAGAACTGGATATTTATCAGGAAAAGCTCAAGCACTGGCAAGCGCCTCCACAGGTGACCGAGCCGGTAGGGCGGCTGGTGTTTATGCTGCATCGCTACCAGAATGCCCTCACGGATAACTGACTGAAGTAAAAAACCGACGCCAAAAGCGCCGGTTTTTTTGTGGCTATACTTATTCCAGCACGTACTTACATTCAGGAAGGGAGGACACATGACGACTCAGGCGCTTCAGGACAACACTCTTTTTCAGACCGGCTATCTGGTCGACGGCATCTGGAAAACGCTGAACACAACGTTTGATGTGCTGAACCCCGCGACCGGTGAGGTCATCGCTAAAGTTGCGAAAGCGGGTAAAGCGCAAACCGAAGAAGCGATCGCAGCGGCCACCAAAGCCTTCCCGGCATGGCGTGCCAAAACCGCGAAAGAGCGTTCGGCGATTCTGTACCGCTGGTACGAACTGATTATTGAAAATAAAAGCTGGCTCGGGCGGTTAATGACCACCGAGCAGGGCAAGCCCCTGAAAGAGGCGGAAGGGGAAGTGGAGTATGCCGCCAGCTTTATCCAGTGGTTCGCCGAAGAGGCCAAGCGCGCGAACGGTGAAATTATTCCGCCAATCAAGCCCGGCTCGCGCATTCTGGCGACCCGTGAACCCATCGGAGTTGTCGCGGCCATCACGCCGTGGAACTTCCCGATGGCGATGCTCACCCGCAAGCTAGGCCCGGCGCTGGCAGCCGGGTGTACCGGTGTCATCAAACCGGCCAATAACACGCCGCTCAGCGCCTTTGCGCTGCTGACGCTGGCAAAACAGGCGGGCGTGCCCGACGGTGTGCTCAATGCGGTGGCCGGAAATACCCATGAAATCAGCGATGCGATCATGGCCAGCCACGACGTGCGTAAAATCTCCTTTACCGGTTCGACCTCCGTCGGCAAAACGCTGGTGCGCAACGCCGCAGAAACCATGAAAAAAGTCTCGATGGAGCTGGGGGGAAATGCGCCGTATATCGTCTTTGAGGATGCCGACATCGAGGCTGCGGTAAAAGGCGCAATTGCCAATAAATTCCGCAATGCCGGGCAGGTCTGCGTCAGCGTGAACCGCTTCTACATTCAGGAAACCGTCTACGACAAGTTTGTGAATAAGCTCGCAGATGCGGTTAATGCCCTTAAAGTGGGGAATGGCCTTGAGGACGGCGTCGTCGTCGGGCCGCTGATTGAATCCGCCGCGGTCGACAAGGTCCGTGAGCATGTTGAAGATGCTGTCACACGAGGGGCGACCGTGCTGGCGGGCGGCAAACCCCATCCGCTGGGCGGTAATTTCTGGATGCCAACCGTGCTGGGCGACTGTCACGAAGGCATGAAGCTGGCAGAAGAAGAGACGTTTGGTCCGGTTGCGGCGTGTTTCCGCTTCACCTCGGAAGATGAAGTCATCCAGCGTGCGAATAACACGCCTTACGGGCTGGCAGCTTACTTCTACACCCAGAACCTTTCTCGGGTTTTCCGCGTTTCACAGGCCATCGAGAGCGGGATGATTGGCATTAACGAGTGCGCCGTTTCCACCGAGCTGGGGCCTTTCGGCGGCGTAAAAGAGTCCGGTCTTGGACGTGAGGGATCCGTGCTGGGGCTGGAAGAGTATCTGGAAGTTAAAACCCTGCATATCGGGGGATTATAATAGACTGGGCGGCATCTGCCGCCCGCCTGGACTGGGTGGCTGGCAATGAAAACCTATACTTTTGATTTTGACGAAATCGACAGTCAGGAAGACTTTTATCGGGAATTTATCCGGGCGTTTGATCTTGAACGGGAAAGCGTGACCAATCTGGATACGCTGTGGGACGTGGTCACCGGCAGCATGCTGCCGCTACCGCTGGAGATTGAGTTTATCCATCTGCCCGATAAGCTGCGCAGACGTTTCGGCGCGCTGATATTACTCTTCGATGAAGCGGAGGAAGAGCTTGAAGGACAGCTTCGCTTTAACGCGCGGCATTAAATGAAAAAAGCCCCTGACCACGAGGCCAGGGGCAAGTCGTATGATGAGATACGACGAGGGTTTATTTATACAGTTCAGCCGTGGCGTGCCAGTGGTCACC
>NZ_JADBQO010000035.1:0-53623 GCF_014895875.1 Enterobacter cloacae complex sp. P12RS | reverse complement strand
TGTTTAGCTGCGGTGAGAATGGTAAAAACCATGTTAATGATATGTGCATGCAAAGATGCGATTGGTTATCGAAGACCAAAAAAAATATAAACAGAAGTGATTTTAATTAACGCGAGAGAAAAATGCCCTGTCGAAGCGGGACAAACAATAAGCGTAGCTGGGCCAGTTTATTTTTCCATTCTGTTTTTGCAACTCTTAGAAATTACATTTGATTTACTTTTATTATCCCGGAAGTTAACACCGAAGCGTGACTATCTAATGAAAAAAGGCCGCAAACTCTGCGGCCTTTTGATCGTGTCAGCGGTTTTCAGGCAAGAAGAATGCTGAAGGTTCGTGACTGTCCCGGTCTGAACGCCCCGACGATGCCCTCTTCTTCACGATTGTCTATTATCCGTTCATTCATGTCCGTTTCGCAGCACCGTTTCACGGTCGGATCCACGGATAACGTCGCGTCACATGCGCTGGATTCGGAAGGGTTAAACAGACGAAGAATGAGCTCGTCTCGATCTTCAGCCTTTTTGAGCGTACTGAGCACGCATCCCGTGGGCGAAAGCGCCAGCAGGCTGTAACTTTCCGGCGTGGTAAACGACGAGCGATTGAGCTTCATCGCGTCCCAGGGAATTTTGTTATAGCACTGCACCGGCGTTAACCACGATTTAGCCTGCTGCGCGACGCCCGCGTTTTCCGGCGTTCCACTGAAGCTGAAGAGGCTAAAGCGACAGCTTAACGAACCGCGCACCTGGGAGTCAGGAACAGGCATTTTGATTCCTGAAGGCCTACCGGGGCGCAACAGCAAATCTTCTTTGCCGAGTAACCCCACGCCGCGCAGCAGGGTCAGGGCAAAGGCTTTTTTATCCTCGCCTACTACTTCAAACTCGCGTAGTCCTTCGGTGAACAGCGCAAGCCCGTTTCGTTTTTCCTGCAGGACGGCATAGTTGAGTAAATTCCAGACGGGAACCGGCGCTTCTTTCCACCCCTCCTCCTGCCAGTTTTCCATCGCCGCGTCCTGCACCGGACGAGTGAGGGTGCCAAACTGGGTATCCGCTAACACGTCCTCTGTCATAAACGGCGTAGGGATCAGCACGCGGACGCGGTGGTCGTCAGCCTGATTATCCAGACGCACCGCCACATCAATACGTCTGCTGTGGTGGCTAAGCGTGATTTCAACCTCAGCGCCGAGAGACCCGCTTCGCTGACGCGCCGCGCGTTCGGCCAGATTAGCCGGTACCGCGATCTGATGGCGAATCACCGCCCTGCTCTGCCAGCCTTCGTGTATAACCTCGACCTGATGCTCGCCCTGCGCTGAAGTGAGTCTCCACTCTTCCCGCGAAGGCGAGTAGTCGTACTCATCGCCATCATCCGAACTCTCTTCGATTTCCAGCACCCGGTCATAAATCAGCCCGGTTTCTTTGTCGCGCAGGCGCAGCGTACCGTCGTTATTTAAATCAATCTGCCAGAAGGCGTTTTCGAGCAAGGATTCGGTGTTTATCACCGGAGAGATCACCTTCCCGGCCACGTTTGGCTCGATAAACAGCGTACGGTAGCCCATCGACGGCAGTATCTGGCTGAGCTGAATATCAAACTCCATAAACGGCTCATAATTACCGTAATGGACAATTTGCCGGTCAATGAGACCAGGGTCCAGCTCGCGCGCGCTGCGAATGAAATACGGGATCTCGTTGCCTTTATCATCCAACAGACGGAACTGGCTGGCGCGCAGTCGAATCGTGGTGTTCATCACCTCTTCACGCGGCCAGGGCATCAGGTTGAACATCACCAGTTTGTCGGCGTCGCTTTGCGGCATGTTGTCGACAATCTTGCGCATATAGAAACGCACCAGGTTATCTGCCATGTCTTCAGCCAGTTCAAAACGAGAGACAATCTCACGATGCACCTTGTCGCTGCAGCAGCAGCCGATGCTGTCGTGAGCGTGGTTTTTAAGAATCTCTTTCCACATCTTCTCCAGCAGGCCGTGGTGATAATCGAAGCCCAGCGTCCATGCAAGCGTCGCCAGCGGTTCGAGGATGTTGACAATTTTGTTCTCAATACGCGCATGGGCAATTTTGATATCCATGCGCGTGGAGCCGATTGTCCGGTGCACGCGCATGTATTTCCCGTCGATAAACTCCCCTTTCAGGGTCGCCAGTTCATCGCGGCGTGCCTCAATGTGGTCAAACACCTCTTCAAAGCGGCTCATTACAAATTGACGCTGCGGATAGATTTCACGCAGCTTATCCATCACGGAGAAAATGTTCTGCTGCAGCGGCATCTGATCGTGACCGTTGGGCAGCAAAATCTCTTTGGTGACAGAGGCCTTTTCCAGAACGTCGAAATAGCTGTCGAGCCGTTTTCGCAGCCCGGCTTCGTCCTCCGGTAAGTACTTACCAATCGCGTAGCCCAGCGGCAGCACCTGTGCCGTGACTTCACTGCCGTCCTGGCTCTGCCAGAGAAATTCGGTTTTATCGGTCCCGTGTCGTTCCGAGCAGCCGCGCCAGAACATCGTCCGGGTAATGCCAAATCCGTTATAGATATGCGGAAGCTGGCCGGACATACCAAACGAATCCGGCAGATAGCCGATCTTCATCGGCTCGCCGAACGCCATACAGTCCCGGATGCCGTACATCAGGTTGCGGACAATCGACTCGCCGCTGACAATCGTGGTATCGGTCTGGGTATACCAGGGGCCGATAATCAGTTTTCCGCGCTCCACAAGCGCCTTTACCCGCGCGCGGTTTTCGGGCACGACGGCAAAATAATCTTCCAGCACCGCCGTCTGGCCATCAAGGACGTAATATTTATACTCGTCGTCCTGCTCCAGGCGGGTCAGGATCTCTTCCATATTATTGACCAGAAGAATGCGCGACTCTTCAGTGGTGAAGTACCACTCACGGTCCCAGTGCATATGCGGCGTGATATGAACGCGAGATACAGCTTTCATCTTCGTTTCCTGTTTTGTGAGTTTTTACGGTATGGCGTCTTCTGTGAGGTACTTGCCCTTTTTTACCGCCTGACGTCGCCAGAGCAGCAGAACAAACGTGGAGACAGCGGTCCCCGCCAGCGCCGCGCCAAACCAGCCCGCCGCCGCAACCACACCGCCCAACCCGGCATCGTGAAGTAAAAAGAGAGAGAAAATCCCGGCCCCCGGGGTAGACAACCCGATCCCCATCGCACCGACAGCCGCGCCTGTTACCATGGAGCCGAGCACAAATGAGCCAATGACGCGAAGCGGATCTTCAATCGCCATCGGGATCGCCCCTTCGGTAATGCCCGCCAGGCCGAGCAGCCACGTTGATTTACCGGTTTCAATTTCAAACGGTTTAAACAGCTTCGGCGCCAGCATCGTCGACGCTGTCACGGTGAAGGCTGAGACCATTTTGACGGAGGCAAAGATTGCGTAAGGACCATAAACGCCGTTCGCCATCGCCCCCAGGCAAAACGCGTAAGAGGCTTTGTTGACCGGGCCACCCAAGTCGAATGAGCACATAAACCCGAGGATTGCCCCCAGAAGCAGCGCATTCGCGCCGGAGAGACCGTTAAGCCAGACGGTGAGCGTGTTATTGAGCCAGGCCACCGGTTCGCCAATCACAAACAGCATCAGGCTGCCCGCGCCCAGCACGCCAATTACCGGATAGAGATAAAAGGTCAGAAAGCCGTTGTAGCGGCTACTGAGCCGGATGTGGTTTTTCACCCAGCGCATCAGATAGCCCGCGATCAGCCCACCGACGATAGCGCCCAGAAAACCGGAGCCGATCATATTGGCAGCAAGACCGGCCGCAAAGCCCGGCGTCAGCGCGGGTTTATCCGCCAGCGAGTAGGCGGTGTAGGCCGACAGGACAGGCACCATCAAAATGCCGAGCATGCCGCCGCCAAGCTTGCGGTACATCCACAGCCACGAGTTTTCCTGGTCAAACAGGTGCTGCAGGCCCAGTATTTGCGCCAGCAGTACCGACACGGCCAGCACCGTACCACCAGCGACGATCAGCGGCACCGCAAAAGAGATACCGCTGAGAAGTGCCTGCTTGAGTTCAGTTTTAACGCTCTTTTTCGTTTCGGTATCGACATGCGCAGGACGCGCATCGGATGCAGGCTGCAGCGCCAGCGCGCGCTCAATCAGCGCATCAGCATGGCGCAGAGGCTCCGCGACGGGCACGGAGATAGCGGGGATCCCCTGAAAACGCTCGCTCTCTTTGATCGCCACTTCTGCGGCAAAAATGCATGCTTTGGCCTCACGAAGCTGCTGCGCGGTGATGCGCCCCTCAATGCCGTTCGCCCCCTGCTTTTCGACCACCACGTTGACGCCAAGCTTGCGTCCCGCTTTTTCCAGGTACTCTGCGGCCATATAGGTATGCGCGATCCCGGCCGGACAGGCGGTCACGCAGACGATTGTCGGGGCATTCAGCGCGACGGCTGCCTCTTCCGTGTCAGGGGCAGCTTCAAGCGCAGCAAGCACGTCTTCCGCCGTGGTAGCAGCCATCACGCGCGCCCTGAGATCGTCATCCGCCAGGCGAGACGTCAGCTCCGTCAGCACCTGAATATGGGTCGAACCCGCTTCTGCTGGCGGAATGGCGAGCAGAAAAACCAGCTCAACCTCTTCCGGCCCGTCCACGCCTTCCCATGCAAGCGGTTCTCGCAGAGTTGCCACGGCAAAAGCCGCCTCCTTCACGACGGCTGATTTACCGTGAGGAACGGCCAGTCCTTCACCCAGCGCGGTCGGCCCAAGCGATTCCCGATGAAACACCTCCTCCAGAAACGCATCGGCATCAGCGATTTTGCCCAGCGCCACCAGCCGCGCCGTAAGCTGACGGATTGCCTCATCCCGGCGGGTAAACTGCGCCTGAACGCAAACAGCACGCGGATCGGTCAGAGTCGTCAGGTTCATAAAGATCCTCACCTATACAGAGTTATTGTCTGGGGAGGATTCTGGCAGACCTGATAATACATTTATGTGATCACTTTCACTAAAAGCCAAATTTGTATTTTAATTGTCTTATTTACAAATCATCAGTTGAATGCATAATTCCCTGAAAAGGTATTAAGCAGGCGCGATAAAATGGGCAACAAACCGATGTACCGGCAGATAGCCGATGCGTTCCGCGAGAAAATCAACGCCGGGGAATTAAAACCCGGAGACGCGCTGCCGACGGAGTCCAGTCTTCAGGAGGCGTTTCGCGTCAGCCGCGTCACCGTGCGGCAGGCCCTGAAACTGCTCGCCGATGAGCAGATCATCGAAAGTATTCAGGGCAGCGGCTCTTATGTAAAAAAAGAGGAGCGCGTTAATTACGATATTTATCAGCTCACCGGCTTTTACGAAAAGCTGGCGGATCGTCATGTCGATACGCACAGTGATGTCAAAATCTTTGAAGTGGTGAAAGCCGATGCGCGGCTGGCGGCAACATTAGCGGTTGGCGTGGAAGATAAGGTCTGGCACGTTAAGCGCGTGCGTTTCATCAAGCAGAAGCCGGTGAACCTGGAGGAGACATGGATGCCGCTGGCCATGTTTCCCGACCTCACCTGGGAAGTGATGGAGAATTCGAAATATCACTACGTTGAGCAGATCAAAAAGCTGGTTATCGATCGCAGCGAGCAGGAGCTGATGCCGATCATGCCGTCAGAGGAGGCGATCGCCGCGCTGTCGCTCGATCCGGCAAAGCCGATCCTGGAAAAAGTCTCCCGTGGGTTCCTGAAAGACGGACGGGTGTTTGAATACAGCCGCAACGTGTTCAATACCGACGACTACAAGTTCACTCTTGTCGCCAGACGCAGGCAATAAAAAAGGCCGCTTTACAGCGGCCAACCATGTCGAAACGGACATTTTTATACTTCATCGCTCCCCGTTCGGGGAGCAGAGAGGACTTACTTAATGATGGATTTCAGTGCTTCGCCGATATCCGCCAGGCTGCGAACGGTCTTCACGCCTGCGGCTTCCAGCGCGGCAAACTTCTCATCAGCCGTACCTTTACCACCGGCGATGATCGCGCCCGCGTGACCCATACGCTTGCCTTTCGGCGCGGTCACGCCCGCGATGTAGCCCACGACTGGCTTGGTCACGTGTTCTTTGATGTAAGCAGCCGCTTCTTCTTCCGCGCTACCGCCGATCTCACCGATCATCACGATCGCTTCGGTCTGCGGATCTTCCTGGAACAGCTTCAGGATGTCGATGAAGTTAGATCCCGGGATTGGGTCACCGCCGATGCCCACGCAGGTGGACTGGCCGAAGCCGTAGTCGGTGGTCTGCTTAACCGCTTCATAGGTCAGGGTACCGGAACGGGAAACGATGCCCACTTTGCCCGGCTTGTGAATGTGGCCAGGCATGATGCCGATTTTGCATTCGCCCGGAGTGATCACGCCTGGGCAGTTCGGGCCGATCATGCGCACGCCTGCTTCGTCCAGCTTCACCTTCACGGTCAGCATATCCAGGGTCGGGATGCCTTCGGTGATGGTGATGATCAGCTTGATGCCTGCGTCGATCGCTTCCAGAATGGAGTCTTTGCAGAACGGTGCCGGAACGTAGATCACGGTCGCGGTTGCGCCCGTCGCTTCTACCGCTTCACGCACGGTGTTGAACACCGGCAGGCCCAGGTGCGTGGTGCCGCCTTTACCTGGCGTTACGCCGCCAACCATCTGCGTGCCGTAGGCAATCGCCTGTTCGGAGTGGAAAGTCCCCTGGCTACCGGTGAAGCCCTGGCAGATAACCTTGGTATCTTTATTAATTAAAACTGACATTATTTCCCCTCCACTGCGGCAACAACCTGCTGAGCTGCATCCGTCAGACTTTTCGCTGCAATAATATTCAGGCCGCTGTCAGCCAGTTTTTTCGCGCCGAGTTCAGCGTTGTTACCTTCCAGACGCACAACCACCGGAACGTTAACACCCACTTCTTCTACCGCACCGATGATGCCGTCAGCAATCAGGTCGCAACGGACGATGCCGCCGAAGATGTTAACCAGTACCGCTTTAACGTTGTCGTCAGAGAGGATGATTTTGAACGCTTCGGTTACGCGCTCTTTGGTTGCGCCACCGCCCACGTCGAGGAAGTTTGCCGGCTCACCGCCGTGCAGCTTAACGATGTCCATGGTGCCCATCGCCAGGCCCGCACCGTTAACCATGCAGCCGATGTTGCCATCCAGCGCCACGTAGTTCAGCTCCCACTGAGCAGCCTGTGCTTCACGCGGATCTTCCTGAGACTGGTCGCGCATTTCGCGCAGATCCGGCTGGCGGAACAGCGCGTTGCCGTCAGCGCCCAGCTTGCCGTCGAGGCAGATCAGGTCGCCCTGGGTGGTGATCACCAGCGGGTTGATCTCGATCAGCGCCAGATCGCGCTCAAGGAAGATAGTCGCCAGGCCCATGAAGATCTTGGTGAACTGCTGAACCAGTTTGCCTTCCAGACCCAGCTTGAACGCCAGCTCGCGACCCTGATAAGGCATTGGGCCCGCCAGCGGATCGATAGCCACTTTGTGGATCAGGTGTGGGGTCTCTTCCGCCACTTTTTCAATTTCCACGCCGCCTTCGGTAGACGCCATGAACACCACGCGACGGGAGCTACGGTCAACCACCGCGCCCAGGTACAGCTCTTTCGCGATGTCGGTCGCCGCTTCGACCAGGATCTGGTTAACCGGCTGGCCGTTCGCATCTGTCTGGTAGGTCACCAGACGCTTGCCGAGCCAATGTTCAGCAAACGCACGAATCTCTTCTTTGCTCTTAACAACCTTCACACCGCCCGCTTTACCACGGCCACCAGCGTGAACCTGACATTTAACTACCCATGGGCCGGAACCGATTTTAGATGCGGCTTCTTCTGCTTCACGCGGGGTAGTACAGGCATAACCCACCGGAGCCGGTAAGCCATACCGGGCAAACAGCTGTTTGGCCTGATATTCATGTAAGTTCATGTGTTCTATCCATCCTTCAGGGTAATCGTTATCTTCAAACCTGTAGACCGGCGCAGCGTGTGCCGGTCCACGGGGCAGGTGATGCTAAATCGTTACTAGACGTCCAGCAGCAGACGCGTTGGATCTTCCAGCAGCTCTTTAATGGCTACCAGGAAGCCCACGGACTCGCGGCCGTCGATCAGGCGGTGGTCGTAAGAGAGCGCCAGGTACATCATCGGCAGGATCTCAACTTTACCGTCAACTGCCATCGGGCGATCTTTAATGGCATGCATACCCAGGATCGCGCTCTGCGGCGGGTTAATGATCGGGGTAGACATCAGCGAGCCGAATACGCCGCCGTTGGTAATGGTGAAGTTACCGCCGGTCAGGTCGTCTACGGTCAGCTTGCCGTCGCGGCCTTTCACGGCCAGCTCTTTGATTTTCTTCTCGATGTCAGCCATACCCAGGGTATCCACATCACGCAGAACCGGGGTCACCAGGCCGCGTGGGGTAGAAACCGCCATGCTGACGTCGAAGTAGTTGTGGTAAACCACGTCATCGCCATCGATAGACGCGTTCACTTCCGGGTAGCGTTTCAGCGCTTCAACCACCGCCTTCACGTAGAAGGACATGAAGCCCAGACGGATACCGTGACGTTTTTCAAACGCGTCACCGTACTGCTTACGCAGATCCATGATTGGCTTCATGTTCACTTCGTTGAAGGTGGTCAGCATCGCGGTGGAGTTTTTCGCTTCCAGCAGACGCTCGGCCACGCGCTTACGCAGGCGCGTCATCGGTACGCGTTTTTCGCTGCGGGCACCCAGAGCAGGCTGAGCTGCCGGCGCGGCCACAGGGGCTTTCGCTTCCGCCTGAGCAGGCGCTTTCGCCAGGTGCTTGTCGATGTCTTCGCGGGTCAGACGACCGCCCACACCAGTGCCTTTGATGGCTGCCGGGTCAAGGCTGTGTTCAGCCAGCAGGCGACGGATCGCCGGGCTGAGGGCGTCGTTAGACTGTTCTTCCAGAGAAGCCTGCTGGCGCTGAGCCGGCGTAGAAGCTTTCTCTTCAGACTTCGCGCTGGACTCTTTGCCCGCGCTGTTGCCTTCACGCAGGCGCCCCAGGATCTGACGAGAGGTGACGGTGGTGCCTTCATCTTCCAGCACCGCGTCCAGAACGCCATCCGCCGAAGCCGGTACTTCCAGTACCACTTTGTCAGTTTCGATTTCTACCAGCACTTCATCGCGCTTAACGGCATCGCCTGGTTTTTTGTGCCAGGTAGCGACGGTCGCATCTGCTACGGATTCAGGCAGGTCGGGAACAAGAATATCTACGCTACTCATTATGTATCCTTTAATTAATCGACGTTCAGCGCGTCATTGACCAGATCATGTTGCTGCTTCTGGTGAACGGACATATACCCTACCGCCGGAGAGGCGGAGGCCGGGCGACCTGCATAGCGCAGGGCTGACCCAAATGGAATCACTTCACGGAAATGATGCTGGCTGCAGTACCATGCGCCCTGGTTGAGCGGCTCTTCCTGGCACCAGACAAAATCATGTACGTGAGCGTACTGTTTCAGCACTTCCTGCATCGCCTGATGCGGGAACGGATAAAGCTGTTCGATACGCACGATGGCGACATCTTTCTGATCGTTCTTACGGCGCTGTTCCAGCAGGTCGTAATAAACCTTACCAGAACACATCACCACACGCTTCACGGCCTGCGGATCCAGCTCGTCAATTTCACCGATGGCCGGCAGGAAGGTACCGTTCGCCAGTTCTTCCAGGCTGGAGACCGCCAGCGGATGACGCAGCAGGGATTTCGGCGACATCACCACCAGCGGACGGCGCATACCGCGCAGCGCCTGACGACGCAGCATGTGGTAGACCTGCGCCGGGGTGGACGGCACGCAGACCTGCATGTTCTGCTCGGCGCAGAGTTGCAGATAACGTTCCAGACGCGCGGAGGAGTGCTCCGGACCCTGACCTTCATAACCGTGCGGCAGGAGCATCACCAGGCCACACATGCGGCCCCACTTCTGCTCGCCGGAGGAGATGAACTGGTCGATAACGACCTGCGCACCGTTGGCGAAGTCGCCGAACTGCGCTTCCCAGATGGTCAGGGTGCGCGGTTCCGCCGTGGCGTAGCCGTATTCGAATGCCAGGACCGCTTCTTCAGACAGCACGGAGTCCCAGACCTTGAACTGGCCCTGACCGTTATGCACGTGCTGCAGCGGAGTGTAGGTTGAACCGTTAGACTGGTTGTGAACCACTGCGTGACGGTGGAAGAAGGTCCCACGGCCCGCATCTTCACCGGACAGACGAACAGGAATGCCTTCGTCAACCAGCGTTGCGTAGGCCAGCGTTTCCGCCCCGCCCCAGTCGAACAGCTTCTCGCCTGCCGCCATGGACTGACGGTCGGCGTAGATTTTCGCCACGCGAGACTGCATCTCGATAGCGTCCGGCACGGTGCTGATGCGTTTAGCCAGCTCCTGCAGGCGCTTCATCTCAACCTTGTTCGGGTAGCTCTCATCCCACTCGTGGTTGAGGTACGGCGACCAGGTAAAGGAGTGCATGTTCATCGGACGCAGCTCTTTCACCACGCATTCACCCGCGTCCAGCGCGTCGCGGTAGAGGTTGACCATTTCGGTCGCATCTTCCAGCGTCGCCACCTTGTCGCTTTCCAGCTTGTCAGCATAGATTTTGCGCGGGGTCGGGTGTTTTTTGATTTTCTGGTACATCAGCGGCTGGGTTGCACTTGGCTCATCCGCTTCGTTGTGGCCGTGACGGCGGTAGCAGAAGAGGTCAATGAACACATCGCGCTTAAAGGTATTACGGAAGTCCAGCGCCAGACGGGTAACGAACGCAACGGCTTCCGGGTCATCCGCGTTAACGTGGAAGATTGGCGCCTGTACCATCTTACCGATGTCGGTGCAATATGGAGTAGAACGGGCATCCAGCGGGTTAGAGGTGGTGAAGCCCACCTGGTTGTTGATCACGATGCGAACGGTACCGCCCACTTCATAACCACGCGCTTTCGACATGTTCAGGGTTTCCTGAACCACGCCCTGCCCTGTGACCGCCGCATCACCGTGAATGGTGATTGGCAGCACTTTATTGCTGCTCGGCTCGTCCAGACGATCCAGACGCGCGCGCACGGAACCGATAACCACCGGGCTGACGATTTCCAGGTGTGACGGGTTGAACGCCAGCGCCAGGTGAACCAGACCGCCTTCGGTTTCGATATCTGACGAGAAGCCCATGTGGTACTTCACGTCGCCGGTGCCGAGGTGTTCTTTATGTTTGCCCGCGAATTCGTCGAACAGGTCCTGCGGTTTTTTACCCAGCACGTTGACCAGCACGTTCAGACGACCACGGTGCGCCATGCCGAGCACCACTTCACGGGTGCCGCTCTTGCCTGCGTGGCGAATCAGCTCTTTCAGCATCGGCACCAGCGCGTCGCCGCCTTCCAGCGAGAAGCGTTTTGCGCCCGGGAACTTCGCGCCCAGATAGCGCTCAAGCCCTTCCGCTGCGGTCAGTTCGCTGAGGAAGCGTTTCTTCTCGTCGGCCGAGAAGGTCGCGTGGCCCGCTACGGATTCGATGCGCTGCTGGATCCAGCGTTTCTCTTCAGTAGAGGTAATGTGCATATATTCCGCGCCGATGGAGCCGCAGTAGGTTTGCTTGAGCGCGTCAATCAGATCGCCCAGCTTCATCGTGTCTTTGCCGATGGCAAAGGAACCTACGTTAAAGCTTTCCTGGAAATCGGCCTCGGTCAGATCGTGATACGCCGGATCGAGATCGGCCACACGTTCCTGCTGCCACAGTCCCAGCGGATCGAGATTCGCATGCTGGTGACCGCGGAAGCGATAAGCGTTGATAAGCTGCAGGACTTTAACCTGCTTCGCATTGGTGTCAGGGTCGGAAATCGCAGAAGAGTAACGTGAGGCATCCTTCGCCAGACGACGGAAATAATCACGTGTTTTGGAATGGAATTGATCCGGTTTGACCCCTGTACCAGGCAACTGCTGGAACATGGAACGCCAGTTTGCGTCCACTGAGTCAGGATCGGTTAAGAAGTCTTCATAGAGCTGTTCTATCCAGCTCTGGTTGGCACCAGAGAGGTAAGAAGAGTCCAGCCAGGCTTTCATTGCGCCGTTCTGCATCGTGATCCCTTAAGCATTTTTATGCTTACTTTCGCCGTAGAAACTACCACGCACACCGCGTGTACGTGCCGGGGTTCACCTGCGAGCTCTTTTCATTTGGCCCGCGAAGGAACCTTTAGAAACTGTCTAGACTTCAGGGCAGTTTTTAAAGGTTTCTGCAATTTATTCCCTCTCCCTTTGGGAGAGGGTTAGGGTGAGGGGAACAGCGCTCCCCTCTCACTACTTACGCACTGCGCTGCAGCAGCATCGACTTAATATGGCCGATGGCGCGCGTCGGGTTCAGCCCCTTCGGACACACACTGACGCAGTTCATGATGCTATGGCAGCGGAATACGCTGAAAGCGTCACTTAATCCTTCCAGACGGCTGTCGGTTTCGGTGTCGCGGCTGTCGATCAGGAAGCGATAGGCAGCCAGCAGACCCGCAGGGCCGATAAACTTGTCCGGGTTCCACCAGAACGACGGGCAGGACGTTGAACAGCATGCGCAGAGAATACACTCGTACAGACCATCGAGTTTTTCACGCTGCTCAGGAGACTGTAAGTGCTCGCGAGCGGGTGGATTTTGCCCATTATTCAATAAGTAAGGCTTAATCTTCTCATATTGTGCATAGAATTGCCCCATGTCTACCACCAAATCACGCACGACCGGCAGGCCTGGCAGAGGACGGATAACAATTTTCTGACCAGGACGCTGCAGCGCTGAAATTGGCGTGATACAGGCCAGGCCGTTTTTGCCGTTCATGTTCACACCGTCAGAGCCACATACCCCTTCACGGCAGGAGCGGCGGAACGACAGCGTAGGATCTTTTTCTTTCAGCTGGATTAAGGCATCCAGCAGCATCATGTCACGACCTTCTTCCGCTTCGAGGGTATAGTCCTGCATGCGCGGAGCGTCATCAACATCCGGGTTATAACGATAAACTGAGAATTCGAGTTTCATTATCCTGTCTCCGCATTAGTAAGTACGAATCTTCGGCGGGAACGCCGGACGCAGTTTCGGTTCCATGTTGACGTTACGACGCGTCATGGTTTCCGACTCTGGCAGATACAGGGAATGGCACAGCCAGTTTTCATCGTCACGATCCGGGAAGTCGAAGCGGCTATGGGCGCCACGGCTTTCGGTACGGAAGTTTGCCGACATCGCGGTTGCGAATGCGGTTTCCATCAGGTTATCCAGCTCCAGGCACTCAACGCGCTGGGTGTTGAACTCGCTGGAGGTGTCGTCCAGACGGGCATTTTTCAGACGCTCGCGGATCGCCTTCAGCTGCTCAAGGCCTTTGGCCATCGCATCGCCTTCACGGAATACCGAGAAGTTGTGCTGCATGCACTCCTGCAGCGCTTTACGGATTTCCACCGGATCTTCGCCATTACGGTTACCGTTCCAGCGGTTGAGGCGTTCAAGAGAGGCGTCGATTTCGTCGTCGGTTGCATCACGCAGCGCGCCCTGCTCGGCAATGGACTCCTGCAGATGCAGACCCACCGCACGACCAAATACCACCAGGTCCAGCAGGGAGTTGCCGCCCAGACGGTTGGCGCCGTGTACGGATACGCAGGCGATTTCGCCTACCGCGAACAGGCCAGGAATGACCACGTCTTCGCCCTGCTCGTTCACGGTCAGCGCCTGACCGGTCACTTTGGTCGGAATACCGCCCATCATATAGTGGCAGGTTGGGATAACCGGAATCGGCTCTTTCACCGGATCGACGTGCGCGAAAGTACGGGACAGTTCCAGGATGCCCGGCAGACGGGATTCCAGCACTTCTTTACCCAGATGGTCGAGCTTCAGCTTCGCGTGTGGACCCCATGGGCCATCGCAGCCGCGGCCTTCACGGATTTCGATCATGATGGAACGCGCCACCACGTCACGACCCGCCAGGTCTTTCGCATTCGGGGCATAACGCTCCATGAAGCGCTCGCCGTGTTTGTTCAGCAGGTAGCCACCTTCACCGCGGCAGCCTTCGGTGACCAGCACGCCCGCACCGGCGATACCGGTTGGGTGGAACTGCCACATCTCCATGTCCTGCACCGGTACGCCGGCGCGAATAGCCATACCGACACCGTCACCGGTGTTGATGTGGGCGTTGGTGGTGGATTGGTAAATACGGCCTGCACCGCCGGTCGCCAGCACGGTCGCGCGGGCTTTGAAGTAAACCACTTCACCGGTTTCGATGCACAGCGCGGTACAGCCAACAATTGCGCCATCGGCGTTTTTCACCAGATCCAGCGCATACCACTCGGAGAAGATGGTGGTGTGGTTTTTCAGGTTCTGCTGATACAGGGTGTGCAGCAGTGCGTGACCGGTACGGTCAGCCGCCGCCGCGGTGCGTGCCGCCTGCTCGCCGCCGAAGTTTTTCGACTGGCCACCAAACGGACGCTGATAGATAGTGCCGTTTTCCAGACGGGAGAACGGCAGACCCATGTGATCCAGCTCCAGAATCGCTTCCGGGCCGGTTTTACACATATATTCGATGGCATCCTGGTCGCCGATATAGTCGGAACCTTTTACCGTGTCGTACATGTGCCATTCCCAGTTATCTTCATGGGAGTTACCCAGCGCAACGGTAATACCGCCCTGCGCGGACACAGTGTGGGAACGGGTCGGGAACACTTTAGAGAGCAGCGCACAGGTCTGGCCGCTCTGGGAAATTTGCAGTGCGGCGCGCATACCTGCGCCACCCGCACCAATCACAACAGCATCAAATTCTCTGACTGGCAGTTTCATTACACACCCCACACCACAACAAATCCATAAATGACGTAAACCAGCAGCGCAACAACAATAATCAGTTGCAGCGGAAGGCGAATCGCCAGCGGTTTAACGTAATCGGTCAACACCTGCCACATGCCGATCCAGGCATGGATAAGGATGGAGAACAGGGCCAGAAGGGTGAACACTTTGGTGAAGGCCGATCCGAAGAAACCACTCCAGATTTCCCACGTCAGCGTGCCGCTGGTCGCGAAGAAACCGATCATATAGATGATGTAAAGCGTGAGGACGATGGCGGTAGCGCGGACCAGAATGAAGTCATGTACGCCGTTGCGTCCTAATGCGGAGGCGTTGCTTACCATACGAGAACTCCTGCGAGAAGTGAAAGCACGACAGTGATCACAAATGAAATGTTCGCGGTACGTTTCCCGGCCTCGAACGTCTCTTCCAGATAGCCAAAGTCCATCAGCATGTGGCGTACGCCGCCAACAACGTGATAGGCCAGCGCGGTGAGAATGCCCCACATGATAAATTTCACGAAGAAGCTATTCATGATGGCCGAGGCCTGGAGGAATCCTTCAGGGGAAGAGAGGCTGGTGCCCAGTAACCACAGCAAAATACCGACCGCCACAAACGTAATCACACCAGAAACACGGTGCAGAATGGACGCTATTGCTGTTACGGGGAACCGGATCGTTTTGAGATCCAGATTGACAGGTCTTTGTTTTTTCACATTTCTTATCATGAATAACGCCCACATGCTGTTCTTATTGTTTCCTTCCTCCGGACTGCGATGCGGGTCAAGCAGCGTTCCTTTTCTATAACTGCGCGTCATGCAAAACATTGCTTCCAAATGCTAAAACGACACGTTACAACGCTGGGTGGCTCGGGATTGCAGGGTGTTCCGGAGACCTGGCGGCAGTATAGGCCGTTCACAAAATCATTACAATTAACCTACATACAGTTTGTTGGGTTTTCTCTGGAACAGTGATCAGGGTCACGATAACAACATCTTTTTAATTTTTAATCATCTGATTTGACAAATGTTAAACATTATTGTTACAAACGTCATCAGAAAAGGCATATAATGCGCAAAAGTTATGAGGTCTCTCTTTCACCTGACAAATAGTTATGTAACAGTGTGATGGTATTGACCGAAGTTATCAGGACAGTTATTAGTGATATACAGGTTTGAATAATTCGGACTGCAAAAACGCTGATTTGCTGTTGTTTCACTGATATTTCATTCGTTTACCTGCAAGGCGCCATAGCTCTGTACCCTGGTTACTCCTCGTGAGCTGAGCGGTAAGCCAAATAACAATCTGGTAACGGTGATTAACAGCTGAAGGCAAATCCGGTAAAAGCAGTCTTAAGCATAAGGCGCTAAGGAGACCGTAAATGGCTGATACAAAGGCAAAACTCACCCTAAATGGTGATGATGCTATTGAACTGGATGTGCTAAAAGGCACGCTCGGTCAGGATGTTATTGATATCCGTACGCTGGGTTCCAAAGGAGTATTTACCTTTGACCCTGGATTTACCTCTACCGCATCTTGCGAATCCAAAATCACCTACATTGACGGTGACGAAGGTATCCTGCTCCATCGCGGCTTCCCCATCGATCAGTTAGCCACCGAATCCAACTATCTGGAAGTGTGCTACATCCTGCTGAACGGCGAAAAGCCGACGCAGGCGCAGTACGATGAATTCAAAACCACCGTAACCCGTCACACCATGATCCATGAGCAGATTACCCGTCTGTTCCATGCGTTCCGTCGTGACTCTCACCCAATGGCGGTGATGTGCGGGATTACCGGTGCGCTGGCGGCGTTCTACCACGACTCACTTGACGTGAATAACCCGCGTCACCGTGATATCGCGGCGTTCCGCCTGCTGTCCAAAATGCCGACCATGGCGGCGATGTGCTACAAATACTCCATCGGCCAGCCGTTTGTGTACCCACGTAACGACCTCTCCTACGCCGGCAACTTCCTGCGCATGATGTTCTCCACACCGTGCGAAGAGTATGAAGTGAATCCGGTGCTGGAACGTGCGATGGACCGTATTCTGATCCTGCACGCTGACCACGAGCAGAACGCCTCTACCTCTACCGTCCGTACCGCAGGCTCTTCAGGCGCGAACCCGTTCGCCTGTATCGCTGCGGGCATCGCCTCCCTGTGGGGACCGGCGCACGGCGGCGCGAACGAAGCGGCGCTGAAGATGCTGGAAGAGATCAGCACCGTTGAGCACATTCCAGAGTTCGTGCGTCGCGCGAAAGACAAGAATGACTCCTTCCGCCTGATGGGCTTCGGTCACCGTGTTTACAAAAACTACGACCCGCGCGCAACCGTTATGCGTGAGACCTGCCATGAAGTGCTGAAAGAGCTGGGCACCAAAGACGATCTGCTGGAAGTGGCGATGGAGCTGGAACACATCGCGCTGAACGACCCGTACTTCATCGAGAAGAAACTCTACCCGAACGTCGATTTCTACTCTGGCATTATTCTGAAAGCGATGGGCATTCCGTCTTCCATGTTCACCGTGATCTTCGCCATGGCGCGTACCGTGGGCTGGATTGCGCACTGGAACGAAATGCACAGCGAAGGCATGAAAATCGCCCGTCCTCGTCAGCTGTACACCGGCTACGAGCAGCGTGATTTTAAGTCTGACCTGAAGCGCTAAAAAACGTTGGGTGCGGCCTGATGCCCTCCCCCCGGCCCTCTCCCACAGGGAGAGGGTGAAAACATTAAAAACGGCAACTTTCGTTGCCGTTTTGCTTTTACCTCCGCCACCCGGCTTTTTTACATCTGGCACCGAGGGCACCAGTAAAACGGTCTGGAAGAGATCGTAGCCTTCTCAATCAACCCACCACAACGCTCGCACTTTTTCCCCGCCCGATGGAATACCTTAAAGCGGAACAGTGCCCCATGATGTTTGTTCTCATCCACCAGGCCGCGCGTGTTGTACGACAGCCGCGGAATATCCAGCAGCGCGTGAGACAGCGCGTCCAGCTGTTCCTCGCTAAGCTGAGAGGCCTTGCGCTGCGGCGCCAGCCCCACTTGCCAAAGGATTTCCACCCGCAGATAGTTGCCTAATCCCGCAAGAAAAGCCTGATCGAGCAACAATCCGGAAAACTGGCGGTTGCGGAATTTGGGCGATAACAGTCGGGCCTTCACGTCGCTCGCCGTCAGGCGCATGTCCAGCACGTCCGGCCCGACGCGCTGTAAGAACGGATGCGTCAGCAGTTGCTCCGGCGTTAACATTTCGATATCAGAGGCGCTGTAGAGCAAGATCGCCTTATCCGCCGTTTGTAACCGGACGCGCAGCACGCGCGTCGTTTGCGGCTGCTCGTCCGCATCGACGACGCACCACACACCGTAGAGCTGGTTATGGCTATATAACGTCAGGTTATGGGAAAAATGCGTGAGCAACGCTTTGCCGCGCGTTTCAATATGGGTCACCGTCTGTCCCACCAGCTCTGTTTCAAACGGCTTAAGTTGAGGAAAGGCAAACCAGACATCGGTCAGGGGTTTGCCCTTTATCGCCGCCTCCAGGCTATCCGCCGCGCGGCGGATCTCCGGACCTTCAGGCATGTCATTGTCCTTTTATAATCAATCTGCGCTGACGAGAATGCCCTCTTCAGAGAACGCCGCCCGCAGGCGTCGCGCAAACTGGAGCGCATGCTCCCCGTCGCCGTGTAAACACACCGTATCGGCCTGAACATTTGCGGATATTCCATCCACGGCGATCACCCGCCCGAAGCGCACCATCTCCAGCGTCTGCGCCAGCGCTTTATTTTCGTCAGTAATCAGCGCACCGGCCTGCGTGCGCGGCACCAGGCTGCCGTCCGGCATGTATCCCCGATCGGCAAAGACTTCCTGCCGCGTCGTCAGCCCCAGCCGTTCTCCGGCACGAATAAGCTCGCTACCCGCCAGGCCAACCAGAATCAGCTGCGGATTGCAGTCCCGCACCGCGCGGGCAATCGCCTCCGCCAGCGCCGGATCTTTCGCTGCCTGGTTATAGAGCATGCCGTGCGGTTTGACGTGACGCAGCACGCCATGCTCAGCGCGCACTATCGCCTCCAGCGCGCCGATCTGGTAGAGCACCTGAGCGTAGACCGTCTCAGGGGGCAGATCCATCGCCGTACGGCCAAAGTTGTCCCGGTCCGGGAAGCTCGGGTGAGCGCCAATCGCCACGCCGTTTTTAATGGCATTACGCACGCTCTCCAGCATGGTTTGCGCATCGCCCGCGTGAAAACCGCAGGCGATGTTGACCGAGGAGACCAGGGTCATCAGTTCCGCATCGGCGCTGCTGCCCTCCCCCAGATCGGCGTTTAAATCAATCTTTACCATCGAGCCTCCACGCCAGCTGTTCGAGATAGCGCTGCCGATCCTGCCGGGCCTTCAGCGCCTCCTCCAGCGTACACTGCACAAAATGTATCGGCTGACCGAGAGGGATTTGCGCCAGATGGTAGCGATCCGCTTCGATAATGCAGGCAATACGCGGATAGCCGCCGGTGGTTTGCGCGTCGTTCATCAGTACGATGGGCTGCCCGTTGCCCGGCACCTGAATCACCCCCGGCAGCAGCCCGTGGGACAGCAGCTCCCGGTCAGTCGTGCGGGTCAGCGGCTGCCCCTGAAGCCGGTAACCCATACGGTTACTCTGCGGGCTGATCTTCCACGGCGAGCGCCAGAAAGACTCTTTTGAGGCTTCATCAAACTCCTGATATTCCGGTCCCGGCAAGGCGCGGATCACGTTCCCCCACAGCAGCTGCTTCACGCCCTGCGTGGTGGTGAAATGGCGCGTTGATGGCTTAATCGCAAGACGATCGCCGTCGCGCAGCAGCCGTCCCTCATGGCCGCCCATTCCCGCTTTCTGGTCAGTGCTAGATGAGCCCAACACCTCCGGCACGTCGATGCCCCCCGCCACGGCAAGATAGCTGCGCACGCCGTGCAGAGGACGATTAAGCGTCAGACGCTGCCCGGCTTTCGCCCGCAATCGCCAGCCGGTCCACACCGCTTTGCCGTCCAGCGTCGCGTCACAGCCCGCGCCGGTTAAGGCGAACCAGGTCTCCTCACAAAATTCAATAACGCACTGACCCAGCGTAATTTCTAACGCCGCCGTGCTGCCCGCGTTGCCTACCAGCAGGTTGGCAATCTCCAGCGAAGGACGATCGAGCGCACCGCAGTAGCTCACGCCGGACTGGCGCATGCCAAAGCGTCCGGCATCCTGAACGGAGGTATAAAGCCCCGCGCGAATAAGCGTTAACATACCCCCTCCTTCTGCGGGATAAAGCGCAGAGTATCACCCGGACGCAGGAGGATCGGTGCCTCCTGCCCCGGTTTAAATAGTGGCATAGAGGTGTGCCCGATAAGCTGCCAGCCGCCCGGTGAAGTAAGCGGATAAATTCCGGTTTGTTCACCGCCAATCGCCACCGTTCCTGCGGATACGCTCAGGCGCGGCTCAGCCCGACGCGGGGTATGCAGCCGGGGAGATAATCCGCCCAGATACGGAAAGCCCGGCTGAAAACCCAGAAACCAGACGACGTAATCCACCGAGCTGTGCAGCTCCACAACCTGCTTTACTGTTAATCCACAGTGTTCGGCCACCACGCCAAGGTCAGGGCCACCTTTGCCGCCATAGACAACCGGGATCTCAATCGCCCGCGATTCCGGCTCCAGCGCCTCGCTCTCCTCCCACCAGCGTTGCAGACGCTCAATGGCATCCAGCGCCCCGGTGTGCGGATCGCGTAGCACCACGGTGATATTATTCATACCCGGAATAGCTTCAACCACGCCGGGTAGCTCGGGCAGCCGCTGAGCCAGGCGCCAGATACGCTTTTGCGTGGCAAGCGTCACGGGAGGCTCAAGCTCCAGAACTACCGCGGTTTCACCCAGAAGATAACAACGCGCTCGCTGCACTTAACTACCTCTCATCAGGCCGGATTAGGGATATCAATAAAGGTCACATCCAGATCGGTATTTTCCGTCAGCCACTCGCTGAGGGCGCGAATACCGCCGCGCTCGGTAGCGTGGTGGCCTGCCGCGTAAAAATGCAGCCCCTGCTCGCGGGCAGAGTGAACCGTCTGTTCGGAGACTTCGCCGGTAATAAACGCATCAACACCAAAGCGCGCGGCGCTGTCGATAAAGCCCTGGCCGCCGCCGGTACACCACGCCACGCGCTTCACGGTATCCGGCCCGGTATCTCCGCACCACAGCGGACGACGCCCCAGCCGCGCTTCGATCCACGATGCCAGCTCCAGCCCCGGTACCGGCATCGACAGTTCGCCCCACGGCACCAGCGGCTCGATTTCACCCATCATGGTAATCCCTAACAGCTGTGCCAGCTGGACGTTATTTCCCAGTTCAGGATGCGCATCCAGCGGCAGATGGTAACCGTACAGGTTGATATCATTCGACAGCAGCGTTTTGAGGCGGTTGCGCTTCATGCCGCGGATAATCGGCGATTCGTTTTTCCAGAAGTAACCGTGATGGACAATCACCGCGTCGGCTTCCTGACGCACCGCCTCATCCAGCAGCGCCTGGCTTGCCGTCACGCCGGTGATGATTTTCTGCACCGTTTCGCGCCCTTCGACCTGCAGGCCATTCGGGCCATAGTCGCTAAAGGAGGCGGTAATAAGTTTTTCGTTAATCAGGCGTTCCAGTTCACTGTTTTTCATCATCATTCTCTCAAACTTTTCGTGCGGCTTCGTACGCCGCCAGCGTGGCGACGCGCGCCTGTTTATGGTCGACAATCGGGCGGGGATAATCGAGCTTTACGCCCTGTTTATCCGCCCATGCCCACGGGTCATGGATCGCTTTTTCAGGAACGTTCCTGAGCGCGGGCAACCAGCGGCGAATAAAGTCGCCGTTGGCATCAAATTTTTGCCCCTGAGTGGTCGGATTAAAAATCCTGAAATAGGGAGCCGCATCGGTGCCGGTAGAGGCCGCCCACTGCCAGCCACCGTTATTCGCAGCCAGATCGCCATCTATCAGATGAGAAATAAAATAGCGCTCTCCGATTCGCCAGTCGATAAGCAGATCTTTCACCAGGAAGCTCGCGGTAATCATTCGCAGACGATTGTGCATCCACCCGGTTTCATTTAGCTGGCGCATAGCGGCGTCCACAATCGGATAGCCCGTCTCCCCTTTTTGCCAGGCCTGTAAAAGTGCCTCATCGTGCTGCCATTTTACGCTGTCGGTCCACGGAATGAACGGACGATGCTTGCAGAGATTGGGATGGTACGTCATCAGATGGCGGTAGAATTCACGCCAGATAAGTTCGTTCAGCCACACCGAGCCCGCACCACCGTCCAGCGCCTGCGGCTGTTCGGCCAGAAGACGATGCAAACACTGGCGAGGAGAGAGCACGCCCAGCGCCAGGCAGGCCGATAACCGGCTTGTCCCTTCAATTGCCGGGAAATCCCTGCGCGCGTCGTATTCTCCCGCGCCCTGCTTGCAAAACTGGCGCAGCTTCGCAATAGCGGCCTTCTCACTGGCAGGGAACAGAAGTTCATCAAATGCCCGTTGGGGATAGTTGAACGTTAATTCGGGGAGATCGGTTATAGCCTCTCCTCTGGCGGCGGGCGCGGGTACGCACTCCGGCAGCGCCTCTTTCAGGCGCTTAACAAAAGCATTTTTAAACGGCGTAAACACTTTATACATTTCGTGACCGCCGGTCATAACGCTGCCCGGAGCCAGCATCACGCTGTCATCAAATCCCTCACAAACCACCTCTTCCAGCATTTTCTCCAGCTGGCGGTCCCGTTGTTGTTCGTTCAATTCGTACTGGTAGTTATAAAAAAGATGCGTGACGCCGTTCTGCTGGCATATCTCCTGCAGCATATGAAGCTGCGCGGTAAAATCGCTGACCTCTTTGTAGATCAGCGGAATGCCTTTCTCGGCAAGCGCGTGCTGCAGTTCGTTCAGGTGTGATTTGAGGTAAGCCGCCTGCCGCGGAGCCATATCATGCTGCTGCCACTGCTCAGGCGTGGCGATAAATAGCGCCAGTACGCTGGCGTCATCAGAGCGGCAGGCTGCCGCGAGAGCGATGTTGTCATGTACGCGCAAATCCGCGCGAAACCAAACCAGATGGGTGGGCATAAAACTCCAGGCTATTGTCCATTATGTCCATAAGGGCATGCCGTACAAGGAAAAAGCATGCATTGAACTACTTTGCCATGAAGTGTAGACGGGATGAAATAAAAAAGGCCGCCCGGGGCGGCCTTAACGCTACTTGTCCTGCGCTATCGTGGTTAAAGCAACAAACGCATTAGGTTCATCACTCTTTACAACGAGTACGCTGGCGACAATGAACGCGATGCATATATAGCGTTTCACTATGCGGTCCCTGCTGCTAACCGCTCCACCGTTCACCACCGGTGATAAGTCGGTGGACACAAGCCCTGACGAGAGCCTGACTTACGGTTGTGGTGACGCCTTTCCCGGGACCGGTGCCCATGTGCGAGATGGCGGAAAGGGACGCTGCATAGTAGTTGGCCCTGGCGTAAAACGTAATCCACCGAAAAGGTTTTTAAGAATATATTTAGGGAGTGGCAGTTTGATTACTTAAGGACCCGAGATATTCTTGGAAGCCTCTGACGAGGGCTTGAAGATCACCCAACGGACCGCGAATCCCGAGGGACAAAAAAACCGCCATATTGCTATTGGCGGTTTTTTTATGGCTACGTGTCCGCGTTGTATCAATAGAAATCGCAGGTCGCTTTCTCTGCCTGATCCATCCACACCGGCTTCTCGCTGGTTTTCGCCCAGACGCGGTGCAGATAGCTGTAAAAACGCGCGCGATCTTTCCAGAACAGCATCACCGGCAGGGCCAGCACGCCAGCCACTACGGCGAAAGTGCGACGCATGAACACGATATGAGCCGGATACTCTTTATAAAGATCCATATTTTTCTCCCCTGTAGTTGGCCGGAAACCTTCTCCGGAAAATGTGAAATCTGTGACCTGGATAAAATAATATCGCTTTGCGTGTAATTTTACTACTCATCCGACCACTTATTTTTATTCATTTAGCGAATATTTACATTCGCGCCGTAATTAAGTTACAAAAAAGTTAACGATTTACTTATCAATAGTTAAATTGTGGGCTTTGCCATTTTTATACTTTTTTTACACCCACCCTTCTGATTTTTGCGAAATCTTTGCGCCATAAATCCTACCGTTAGCACAACAACAAAAGTCACCCGGAGGTGGATTGTGAGTGCAGGTCTTATTGCCGGCATCGTGCTGGTGTTCCTGTTATTGGGTTATCTGGTCTATGCCCTGATTAACGCGGAGGCATTCTGATGGCTGCTCAGGCGTTTTTGCTTATTGCCAGCTTCTTAGTGGTATTGTTCGTTCTGGCAAGACCGCTGGGAACGGGACTGGCGCGATTGATCAACAACGTCCCCCTGCCCGGCACTGGAAGCGTTGAAAAAGGGATCTGGCGCGTACTGGGAATCGACGATCGGGAGATGAGCTGGCGTGAATATCTGTTCGCTATTCTGCTGCTGAATATCGTTGGGCTTTTTGCACTTTTTGCCATGCTGATGCTGCAGGGTAGCCTGCCGCTGAATCCGCAACGGTTACCGGGCCTGTCCTGGCACCTGGCGCTGAATACGGCAGTCAGTTTTGTTACCAACACCAACTGGCAGTCCTATGCCGGTGAAACCACGCTCAGCTATTTCAGCCAGATGGCTGGATTAACCGTGCAGAACTTCCTCTCTGCCGCCAGCGGTATCGCGGTAATTTTCGCGCTGACGCGCGCGTTTGCACGTCAGAAAATCGGTACCCTGGGTAACGCCTGGGTGGATCTGACGCGCATTACGCTGTGGATCCTGCTGCCGATTGCGCTGCTCATCGCGCTGTTCTTTATTCAGCAGGGCGCCCTGCAAAACCTGCTGCCTTACGCCCCGTATACTTCGCTTGAAGGAGCAAAACAGATCCTGCCGATGGGGCCAGTGGCGTCGCAGGAAGCCATCAAGATGCTCGGCACCAACGGCGGCGGCTTCTTCAACGCCAACTCGTCGCATCCGTTTGAAAACCCTACCGCCCTGACCAATTTTGTGCAGATGCTGGCGATCTTCCTGATCCCCGCCGCGCTCTGTTTCGCCTTTGGTGATGTGGTCAACGATCGCCGTCAGGGCCGCACTCTGCTCTGGACGATGTCGCTTATCTTTGTGGTCTGCGTAGCGCTGGTGATGTGGGCTGAATGGAGCGGCAACCCCCATTTCATGCAGCTTGGGGCGAACAGCACTATTAATATGGAAGGCAAAGAGAGCCGCTTCGGCATTCTTGCCAGTAGCCTTTATGCAGTCGTCACCACAGCAGCCTCGTGCGGGGCGGTAAACGCCATGCATGACTCTTTCACCGCGCTGGGTGGCATGATCCCGATGTGGCTGATGCAGATTGGCGAAGTGGTGTTTGGCGGCGTGGGCTCGGGTCTGTACGGCATGCTGCTGTTCGTGCTGCTGGCGGTGTTTATTGCCGGTCTGATGATTGGCCGCACCCCGGAATACCTCGGTAAAAAAATCGACGTTCGCGAGATGAAACTAACCGCGCTGGCGATTCTGGTCACCCCGGCGCTTGTGCTGCTCGGCACCGCGCTGGCGCTGATGACCGAAGCAGGACGCAGCGGCATCTTTAACCCGGGCATTCACGGCTTTAGCGAAGTGCTGTATGCCGTCTCCTCGGCCGCCAACAACAACGGTAGCGCCTTTGCAGGCTTAAGCGCCAACTCTCCGTTCTGGAACTGTCTGCTGGCGTTCTGCATGTTCGTGGGCCGCTTCGGGATCATTGTGCCGGTTATGGCGATTGCCGGATCGCTGGTGAATAAAAAAATCCAACCGACCACCACCGGGACGTTACCGACCCACGGCGCGCTGTTTATCGGCCTGCTGACGGGCACCGTGTTGCTGGTCGGCGCCCTGACCTTTATCCCCGCCCTCGCGTTAGGCCCGGTCGCGGAAACTCTCTCTTTACGCTGATTTTGCGGAGTATTTGTCATGAGTCGTAAACAACTGGCCCTGCTCGAACCGACGTTAGTTCGTCAGGCGCTTATGGATGCGGTCAAAAAGCTGAGCCCGCGCGTGCAATGGCACAACCCGGTGATGTTTATCGTCTGGGCCGGCAGCGTCCTGACCACCGCACTGGCGATTGCCATGGGGACGGGTCACATGCCGGGAAACGCGATGTTCACCGGGGCCATCAGCCTGTGGCTGTGGTTTACCGTGCTATTCGCCAACTTTGCCGAAGCGCTGGCGGAAGGCCGGAGTAAAGCGCAGGCCAACAGCCTGAAAGGGGTGAAAAAAACGGCGTTTGCGCGGAAATTACGTGAACCGAAATACGGCGCGCAGATGGACCACGTTCCGGCGGATGAACTACGTAAAGGTGATGTGGTGCTGGTGGAAGCTGGCGACATCATCCCGTGCGACGGAGAAGTCATTGAAGGTGGCGCATCGGTAGATGAAAGCGCCATTACCGGGGAATCCGCACCTGTGATCCGTGAATCCGGCGGTGATTTTGCCTCCGTAACGGGTGGGACGCGCATTCTTTCCGACTGGCTGGTGATCCAGTGCAGCGTCAACCCGGGCGAAACCTTCCTCGACCGGATGATCGCCATGGTGGAAGGCGCTCAGCGCCGTAAAACACCGAACGAAATTGCCCTGACCATCCTGCTGATAGCTTTGACCATCGTCTTCCTGCTGGCAACCGCGACGCTGTGGCCATTTTCCGCCTATGGCGGCACTCCGGTCACCATCACCGTGCTGGTGGCGCTGCTGGTCTGCCTGATCCCTACCACCATCGGCGGCCTGCTGTCGGCCATCGGCGTGGCCGGCATGAGCCGTATGCTCGGTGCTAACGTTATCGCCACCAGCGGGCGCGCGGTTGAAGCCGCCGGTGACGTGGATGTCTTGCTGCTGGATAAAACCGGGACCATTACCCTCGGTAACCGCCAGGCGTCCGAATTCTTACCCGCCCCGGGCGTGGATGAAAAAACGCTGGCGGATGCGGCACAGCTCTCCTCGCTTGCCGATGAAACCCCGGAAGGCCGAAGCATTGTCGTTCTCGCCAAGCAGCGCTTTAACCTGCGCCAGCGCGACGTTCAGAGCCTGCATGCCACCTTCGTGCCGTTTACGGCGCAAACCCGAATGAGCGGGATTAACATTCAGGATCGCATGATCCGTAAAGGCTCTGTTGACGCCATCCGTCGCCACATTGAGGCCAACAATGGCCACTTCCCGCCTGAAGTGGACAACCTGGTCGAAAGCGTAGCCCGTCAGGGGGCCACGCCGCTGGTGGTGGCAGAAGGCGCGAACGTGCTGGGCGTAATTGCCCTGAAGGATATCGTCAAAGGCGGCATTAAAGAGCGCTTTGCCCAGTTGCGTAAAATGGGCATTAAAACGGTGATGATCACCGGGGATAACCGTCTTACCGCCGCGGCGATTGCCGCCGAAGCGGGCGTGGATGATTTCCTTTCCGAAGCCACGCCGGAAGCGAAACTGGCGTTGATTCGTCAGTATCAGGCGGAAGGTCGTCTGGTGGCGATGACGGGTGACGGTACCAACGATGCCCCTGCCCTGGCGCAGGCCGACGTGGCGGTGGCGATGAACTCCGGTACCCAAGCGGCAAAAGAGGCGGGTAACATGGTCGACCTCGACTCTAACCCGACCAAGCTGATTGAGGTGGTGCACATCGGCAAACAGATGCTGATGACGCGCGGTTCGCTGACCACCTTCAGTATCGCCAACGACGTGGCGAAGTATTTTGCCATTATCCCGGCGGCATTTGCGGCCACCTATCCGCAGCTCAATGCGCTGAACGTGATGCACCTGCACTCTCCGGCATCAGCCATTCTGAGCGCGGTGATTTTCAACGCCCTGATCATTGTCTTTCTTATTCCGCTGGCGCTGAAGGGCGTGAGCTATAAGCCGCTGACCGCCGCCGCCATGCTGCGCCGCAACCTGTGGATTTACGGCCTGGGCGGGCTGGTGGTGCCTTTCATCGGTATCAAGGCTATCGACCTGCTGTTGACCCTGTTCGGGCTGGTTTAAAAGGTGAATCAAATGACGATGTTACGCCCCGCTATACTTTTGTTTATTCTGCTGTCTCTCATTACCGGCGGGCTGTACCCGCTGGTAACCACCGCGCTGGGCCAGTGGTGGTTTAAGGATCAGGCCAACGGCTCGCTGATTATACAAAACGGCGAAAACCGCGGTTCACGCCTGATTGGTCAGAACTTTACGGATGCTCGCTACTTCCAGGGACGCCCTTCCGCCACTGCCGAAAGCCCGTATAATCCGATGGCATCCGGCGGCAGTAACCTGGCGGGCAGCAACCCGGAGCTGGACAAAGCCGTCGCTGAACGCGTGGCAACCCTGCGTGCCGCCAATCCTCAGGCCAGCCGCGAGGTGCCCGTAGAGCTGGTGACCGCCTCGGCCAGCGGGCTGGACTACAGCCTGACGCCGGCAGCGGTGGCCTGGCAGATCCCGCGCGTCGCCGCCGCCCGTCAGTTGACCGTCGAACAGGTGAGCAAGCTGGTGGCAGAGCACACGCAAAAGCCGCTGGTCAGCTTCATCGGCATGCCCGTGGTAAATATTGTTGAGCTGAATCTGGCGCTGGACGCGCTAAGGAAAAACTAAATGACCGACGAGCCCATGCGCCCGGATCCGGACAGGCTGCTTGAACAGACGGCTGAAGCCCATCGCGGCAAAATGAAAATTTTCTTTGGCGCCTGCGCGGGCGTCGGGAAAACCTTCGCCATGCTGACGGAAGCCCAGCGGCTTCGGGCGCAGGGGCTCGATATTCTGATCGGCGTGGTCGAAACCCACGGACGCAAAGAGACGGCGTCGCTGCTGAAGGGGCTGGCTACCCAGCCGCCCCGCCGCATCAGCCACCGTGGTCGTTTAGTTACGGAGTTTGATATTGATGCCGCCCTCGCCCGCCGTCCCGCCCTTATCCTGATGGACGAACTGGCGCACAGCAATGCGCCAGGCTCACGCCATCCCAAACGCTGGCAGGATGTTGAAGAGCTGCTCGAGGCCGGCATTGATGTGTTCACAACGGTTAACGTTCAGCATCTTGAAAGCCTGAACGACGTAGTCAGCGGCGTGACCGGCATTCAGGTGCGCGAGACGGTGCCCGACCCGTTCTTTGATTCTGCCGATGAGGTGGTGCTGGTTGACCTGCCTCCTGACGATTTGCGCCAGCGCCTGCACGAAGGCAAGGTTTATATTGCCGGCCAGGCCGAGCGCGCCATCGAACATTTCTTCCGCAAAGGTAACCTGATTGCCCTGCGCGAGCTGGCCCTGCGTCGCACTGCCGACCGCGTTGACGATCAGATGCGCGCCTGGCGTGACCTGCAAGGACAGGAGCGCGTCTGGCACACGCGGGATGCTATTCTGCTGTGCGTGGGCCACGGCAGCGGCAATGAAAAACTGGTCCGCACCGCTGCGCGCCTGGCGGCCAAATTTGGCAGCGTCTGGCATGCGGTGTATGTCGAAACGCCGCAGCTGCACGCTCTGCCCGAAAACCAGCGCCGCGCGATCCTGAGCTCGCTGCGCCTGGCGCAGGAGCTGGGTGCCGAAACCGCTACCCTTTCCGATCCGCAGGAAGATAAAGCCATTCTGCGCTACGCGCGGGAGCATAACCTGGGGAAAATTGTCATTGGCCGCCGCCAGCATCGCCGCTGGTTTAGCCGCGAATCCTTTGCCGACAAGCTGGCCCGCCGCGCGCCGGATCTGGACCTGGTGATCGTGGCACTGGATGATAAACCTGCGCCCCTCCCCAGCCGCGCGCCGGACAGCCGGGCCTTCAGCGATAAATGGCGCATTCAGCTCCGCGGCTGCCTTGTCGCCGTCGTGCTCTGCGCCCTGATCACTATAATCGCCAGCAAATGGCTGATTGCCTTCGACGCGGCCAACCTGGTGATGATCTACCTGCTGGGCGTGGTAGTGGTGGCGCTCTTTTACGGACGCTGGCCGTCGGTACTGGCGACGGTTATTAACGTCATCAGCTTCGATCTGTTCTTTATTGCCCCCCGCGGGACGCTCGCCGTCTCGGACGTACAGTACATCCTCACCTTCGCCGTGATGCTCACCGTCGGGCTGGTGATAGGTAACTTAACGGCTGGCGTGCGCTACCAGGCGCGTATCGCCCGCTATCGCGAACAGCGCACGCGGCATCTTTATGAGATGTCGAAATCGCTGGCGGTAGGCCGCACGCCGCTGGATATTGTGCAGACCAGCGAGCAGTTTATTCGCTCGACCTTTCATGCCAGCAACCTGATTTTACTCCCGGACGAGCACGGCAAGCTGCGCCCGCTGACGTCGGCCTCGGGCATGACGCCCTGGGACGAAGCCATCGCCCGCTGGAGCTTTGATAAAGGGCTACCGGCGGGTGCAGGGACCGACACCCTGCCCGGCGTGCCCTATCAAATTCTGCCCCTGCGCAGCGCCGATAAAAACCTGGGGCTGGTTATCGTGGAGCCCTCTAATCTGCGCCAACTGATGATCCCCGAACAGCAGCGACTGCTGGAGACCTTTACGCTGCTGGTTGCCAGCGCGCTGGAACGGCTGGCCCTCACCGCCAGCGAAGAGCAGGCCCGGCTGGCAAGCGAGCGCGAAAGCATTCGTAACTCGCTGCTGGCGGCGCTATCACACGACCTGCGCACACCTCTTACCGTCCTGTTTGGCCAGTCGGAAATCCTGACGCTGGACCTGGCAGCGGAAGGTTCAAAACACGCCATGCAGGCCAGCGAAATCCGTCAGCACGTGCTCAATACCACGCGTCTGGTGAATAACCTGCTCGATATGGCGCGGATCCAGTCAGGCGGTTTTAACCTCAAAAAAGAGTGGCTCACGCTTGAAGAGGTGGTGGGCAGCGCGCTGAAAATGCTCGAACCCGGCCTCGGTGGGCGGCATATTGCGCTAAACATGCCCGAGCCCCTGACATTAATTCACGTCGACGGTCCGCTGTTTGAACGAGTGTTGATTAACCTGCTGGAAAACGCCGGCAAATATGCGGGTGCCAGCGCCCGGATTGGGGTGGATGCGACGGTGGACGACGACACGCTTCGTCTTGACGTCTGGGATACCGGGCCGGGCATTCCTGCCGGACAGGAGATGGCTATTTTCGAAAAATTCGCACGCGGCAATAAAGAGTCTGCCATCCCGGGCGTGGGGCTGGGGCTGGCGATTTGTCAGGCAATAATTGATGTTCATGGCGGAACCATTTTCGCGGAGAATCGTCCGGAAGGCGGCGCGCGTTTTTGTGTTACACTTCCTCTGGAAACCCCGCCGGAACTGAATGAATTACCAGAGGATTTGTGATCAACGTTCTGATTGTTGAAGATGAGATCGCCATTAGCCGGTTTCTGCGCGCAGCGCTGGAAGGCGATGGTCTGCGCGTTCATGATGCGGGTACGCTTCAGCGGGGGCTAATTGAAGCCGCGACCCGCAAGCCGGACCTGGTGATCCTCGATCTTGGCCTGCCGGACGGTGACGGCATCGATTTTATCCGCGAGGTACGTCAGTGGAGCCAGATGCCGATTCTGGTGCTCTCCGCCCGTACTGAAGAGACGGATAAAATCGCCGCGCTGGATGCCGGGGCGGACGACTATCTGATAAAACCTTTTGGTATCGGCGAGCTACAGGCTCGCCTGCGCGTGGCCCTGCGCCGCCACAGCGCCACCACGCCTGCTGACCCAACCTATACGTTTGGGGATATCCGGGTTGATCTGGCCGCGCGGCGTATTGCGCGCGGTGAAGAAGAAATCCATCTCACGCCAATCGAGTTTCGCCTGCTCGCCGTGCTGCTCAACAACCACGGCAAGGTTCTCACCCAGCGCCAGCTGTTAAGTCAGGTGTGGGGACCCAACGCGGTGGAGCATAGTCACTATTTACGCATATATATGGGACATCTTCGCCAGAAACTTGAAGTTGACCCCGCGCGCCCCCGTCATTTATTAACTGAAACCGGTATCGGTTATCGGTTTATGCTTTGAATAACTATTCAATTTATTTTTAAATAAAAACGAAACCTCTCAGAAAATATTTCATAAATATCCCAACCGTTATTTTTTTGATTATTTACGCTCGCATCAAACATTCACAACACAATCTATTAACGTGACACTAACAATTCAGAATTTTGATCTGCATTATTCATCAAAAACGACTAATTATTTCTGAAATGATCGGTTAATGGTGATCTGCTTCACGGTTAATCGCCTTTGCCTGGATAAAATGACCATGCTTTCAATTACTGAAAGGAAAATGAAACATGGAAAACAACAATCGCTTAATGCCCCATATAAGGCGGACAACGCATATTATGATGTTTGCCCACCGAAACTGCTTTGACTTTCATCTCTTTAATGCCCGGTAGTCCTTCGACTTCTGGCGCACTCGCTTACAGGTTATCCTGAAAAATCTTAACTTACAGGCAATTGCCTGTGAACTCGTGCGCTCATTCATCTTGATTCAGACTCATCCGCACCGGGCGGACTGAATTTCAATCATCAAAAAAGCAATTCACTGATTTTAATCAGCGGCTACCCATTGCTTTTTTTCCGGAAAATTATCGATTTCTTTCTTGCAAGAAATCGAGGGACGCTTATTACCTAAAATAAAGAGAGAAAGATGAAAAATTTAAAAATCGCAGCCAGCCGTGCATGTCCGGACTGCTTTACTACCCAGCGTGAAGTGGTGGATGTCCGCGCTTCTGATTATATTGATGTTGCCGCCATTGTTCTGGCGGTCACGGATATTGCCAGCGGTATTCTGGAAGAAATAGAAGCTACCGGTTTTGGCATTCCCGTATTTGTGGCGACGCACAAAGAAGAGATCATCCCGGCAGATTATTTATCGCGCATTCACGGCGTATTTGAGCATTCAGACACCAGCAAAGACTTTTATGGACGCCAGCTGGAAGCGGCCGCGCAGAAGTATGAAACCCAGCTGCGCCCGCCGTTTTTCCGGGCCCTGGTCGACTACGTGAAGCAGGGCAACAGCGCGTTTGACTGCCCGGGGCATCAGGGCGGGCAGTTTTTCCGCCGTCATCCTGCCGGCAATCAGTTTGTCGATTTCTTTGGCGAGACGTTATTCCGCTCCGATCTGTGCAACGCCGACGTGGCGATGGGGGATCTGCTGATCCATGAGGGCGCGCCATGCATTGCCCAGCAGCATGCGGCGAAGGTCTTTAACGCCGATAAGACCTACTTCGTGCTGAATGGCACCTCGTCGTCCAACAAAGTGGTGCTTAACGCCCTGCTCACCCCAGGCGACCTGGTGCTGTTTGACCGTAATAACCACAAGTCTAACCATCACGGTGCCCTCCTCCAGGCTGGCGCAACGCCGGTCTATCTGGAAACCGCGCGCAACCCGTACGGCTTTATCGGCGGCATTGACGCGCACTGCTTTGAGGAGAGCTACCTGCGTGAACGGGTGGCAGAGGTGGCGCCTGGCCGTGCACGCGATGCGCGTCCGTTCCGCCTGGCGGTGATCCAGCTGGGCACCTACGATGGCACCATCTACAACGCCCGTCAGGTGGTGGATAAGATTGGGCACCTGTGTGATTACATCCTGTTTGACTCGGCCTGGGTGGGTTACGAGCAGTTTATTCCGATGATGGCCGACTGCTCGCCGCTGCTGCTGGAGCTGAACGAGAACGATCCGGGGATCCTGGTCACCCAGTCCGTGCACAAACAGCAGGCTGGCTTCTCGCAGACCTCGCAAATTCACAAGAAGGACAGCCACATCAAAGGCCAGCAGCGCTATGTCCCACATAAGCGGCTCAACAATGCCTTTATGATGCACGCCTCCACCAGCCCGTTTTATCCGCTGTTTGCCGCGCTGGACATTAACGCCCGCATGCATGAGGGGCAAAGCGGCCGCAACATGTGGATGGACTGCGTGGTGACGGGCATTGAGGCGCGCAAGCTGATCCTGGAGAACTGCCGATTTATTCGTCCATTTGTGCCCGAGACGGTGGATGGCCGCGCGTGGGAAAGCTGGGACACGGCAGAGATTGCAACCGATCTGCGCTTCTTCCATTTCGTACCGGGTGAACGCTGGCACGCTTTTGAAGGCTACGCTGAGCATCAGTATTTTATCGACCCGTGCAAGCTGCTGCTGACCACGCCGGGCATTAACGCCCGCACCGGGGAGTATGACGACTTCGGTGTGCCCGCCACCATTCTCGCCAACTTCCTGCGTGAAAACGGCATCGTGCCGGAAAAATGCGATCTCAACTCGATCCTGTTCCTGCTCACCCCTGCGGAGGACATGGGCAAGCTGCAGCAGCTGGTCGCCCAGCTGGTGCGCTTCGAAAAACTGCTTGAGAGCGATGTGCCGCTGAAAGACGTCCTGCCCTCCCTCTACAAACAGCATCCGGAACGTTACGCGGGTTACACCCTGCGCCAGATCTGCCAGGAGATGCACGACCTGTACGCCCGTCACAACGTGAAGCAGCTGCAAAAAGAGATGTTCCGCAAGTCTCACTTCCCGCGCGTGATGATGAACCCGCAAGAGGCGAACTACGCCTACCTGCGCGGTGAGGTCGAACTGGTCTCCCTGCGCGACGCGGAAGGCCGCATCGCCGCCGAAGGCGCTCTCCCTTACCCGCCGGGGGTACTGTGCGTGGTTCCAGGGGAAGTCTGGGGCGGTTCCGTGCTGCGCTACTTTGCCGCGCTGGAAGAAGGCATCAACCTGCTGCCGGGCTTCGCGCCGGAGCTGCAGGGCGTGTACGTCGAGGAGTGTGAGGGTCGTAAACAGGTTCGCTGCTACGTCATCAAACAATCCGCTGCTCAGCCATCGCTGCTGAAAGGAGAAAAATTATGAGCAAGTCCAATAAGATGGGCGTGGTGCAGCTGACTATCCTCACCATGGTTAACATGATGGGCTCCGGGATTATCATGCTGCCCACCAAGCTTGCCGAGGTGGGGACCATCTCTATCATCTCCTGGCTGGTGACGGCTGTCGGATCGATGGCGCTGGCGTGGGCGTTTGCCAAGTGCGGGATGTTCAGCCGCAAGTCAGGCGGCATGGGCGGCTATGCCGAGTACGCCTTCGGCAAGTCCGGAAACTTTATGGCGAACTATACCTATGGGGTGTCGCTGCTGATCGCCAACGTGGCGATTGCCATCTCCGCCGTGGGCTACGGTACGGAGCTGTTTGGCGCGACGCTCAGCCCGGTGCAAATTGGGCTGGCGACCATCGGCGTGCTGTGGATCTGTACCGTCGCCAACTTTGGCGGCGCGCGCATCACCGGACAGCTCAGCAGCATCACCGTCTGGGGCGTGATCATCCCGGTGGTCGGTCTGTGCATCATCGGCTGGTTCTGGTTTAGCCCGACGCTGTACGCCAACTCCTGGAACCCGCACCATGTGCCGTTCTTCACCGCCGTGGGCTCGTCTATCGCCATGACGCTCTGGGCTTTCCTGGGCCTGGAATCCGCCTGCGCAAATGCGGAAGTGGTGGAAAATCCGGAGAAGAACGTGCCGATTGCGGTTCTCGGCGGGACGCTGGGCGCGGCGGTGATCTATATCGTTTCAACCAACGTGATAGCGGGGATCGTGCCAAACATGGATCTGGCTAACTCCACGGCACCGTTCGGACTGGCCTTTGCGCAGATGTTCACCCCGGAAGTCGGGAAAGTGATCATGGGGTTGATGGTGATGTCCTGCTGCGGATCGCTGCTTGGCTGGCAGTTCACCATTGCACAGGTTTTTAAATCTTCGGCAGATGAAGGCTATTTCCCGAAAATCTTCTCCCGCGTGACCAAAGCCGATGCGCCAGTGCAGGGTATGCTGGCAATTGTCATCTTCCAGAGCGGATTATCGCTAATGACCATCAGCCCGTCGCTGAACAGCCAGTTCAACGTGCTGGTCAACCTGGCGGTGGTGACGAACATCATCCCGTATATTCTGTCGATGGCGGCGCTGGCGATCATTCAGAAGGTGGCGAAGGTGGATCCGCACAAAGCGCGAGTAGCGAATATCGTGGCGCTGGTTGGGGCGATATACAGCTTCTATGCGCTCTACTCGTCCGGCCAGGAAGCGATGCTGTACGGGGCGATAGTGACCTTTATGGGCTGGACGCTGTACGGTCTGGTGTCGCCGAGATTTGAATTGAAGAACAAACACAGTTAGGTAAAAGCAAAACGGCAACCCTGAGGTTGCCGTTTTTAGTGTTTTCTCCCTCTCCCCGTGGGAGAGCGGGGTGAGGGCATCAGCCCGCACCAGAACACGACTTATGCGTTTTTCAGCACTTCGCTGACAATCTCTACCGCTTCTTTCTCAATCTGCTGGCGATGCTCAGCGCCGAGGAAGCTTTCGCAATAGATCTTGTACGCATCTTCCGTACCGGACGGACGCGCGGCGAACCAGCCATTTTCGGTCATCACTTTCAGGCCGCCGATAGACGCACCGTTACCCGGTGCCGCCGTCAGACGCGCGGTGATCGGATCGCCTGCCAGGGTGCTTGCGCTGACCATCTCCGGAGAGAGTTTGGACAGAGCCGCTTTCTGGGCAGAGGTCGCGCCAGCCTGAATACGGTTATAGCTTGGTGCACCAAAGCGTGCAGCCAGCTCGTTGTAGTGTTCCTGCGGGTTTTTACCGGTGACCGCGGTGATTTCCGCCGCCAGCAGGCACATGATGATGCCGTCTTTATCGGTTGACCACGGGGTGCCGTCGAAACGCAGGAAGGACGCGCCTGCGCTCTCTTCGCCGCCGAAGCCAAAGCTGCCGTCGTGCAGACCGTCAACGAACCACTTGAAGCCTACCGGCACTTCCACCAGCTTGCGGCCCAGCGCGTCCACCACGCGGTCGATCATCGCAGAAGAGACCAGCGTTTTACCGACAGCCACCTCTTTGCCCCACTGCGGACGGTGCTGGAACAGGTAGTTGATTGCAACAGCCAGATAGTGGTTCGGATTCATCAGCCCGGCAGGGGTGACGATGCCGTGACGGTCATAGTCCGGGTCGTTAGCAAACGCCAGGTCGAATTTATCGCGCAGCGCCAGCAGGCCCGCCATCGCGCATTCGGAGGAGCAGTCCATACGGATCGCGCCGTCTTTGTCCAGGTGCATAAAGCGGAAGGTCTGATCGACGTGATCGTTCACGATGGTCAGATCCAGCTTGTAGTGCTCGGCGATGAGCTTCCAGTACTCAATACCGGAGCCGCCCAGCGGATCCACGCCCAGCTTCAGGCCGGCTTTCTGAATCGCCGCCATATCGACGATATCCGCCAGCCCTTCCACAAACGGCTGAACCAGATCCTGCTCTTTCACGTGGCCGGAGGCCATCGCCTCATCAAGAGAAATACGTTTAACGCCTTTCAGACCGTCGGCCAGCAGCGCGTTTGCACGATCTTCCACCACTTTGGTGACGTTAGTGTCAGCCGGGCCGCCGTTAGGCGGGTTGTATTTGATACCACCGTCTTCCGGCGGGTTGTGGGATGGCGTGATGACGATACCGTCAGCCTGCGCGCCACCTTTTTTATTGTGCACAAGGATCGCGTTTGATACCGCCGGTGTTGGAGTAAACCCATTGTTCTCCTGAACAATCACGTCCACACCGTTCGCCGCCAGCACTTCCAGCACGGAAATAAACGCCGGTTCAGACAGCGCATGGGTATCTTTGCCCACGTAGCACGGACCGGTAACGCCGTTTTTAGCGCGCTCTTCCGCAATGGCCTGAGCAATGGCCAGAATGTGCGGTTCGTTAAAGCTGTGGCGCGCCGCGCTGCCGCGGTGACCAGATGTACCAAACTTCACTGCGTGTTCTGCGTTGCCCACGACCGGTTTCAGCACGTAATACTGCGCGGTCAGCTGAGCGACGTTAATCAAATCGCTTTGTTGTGCAGGTTGGCCTGCACGGCTGTGATTTGCCATTACCGGGTCCTTATGATGCAAGGGTTAAATTGTACCGCAAACCTTTTCAATCAATTCCGCCGGGAACTGCATGGACTGCATGATGTGTTCAATCATGCTGCACTTGCGGCCCGTATTGGTATTGGTGATCACCCAGTACGGAGTGCCAGGGACATGTTTAGGTTTGGTTTGATTGCCATTTTGCAGCAGCGTCTGCTCGTCGCCCGCGAAATAGACGCGGGTACGGCCGTGCAGCGACTCGGTCGCTTCAGCAAACGCTTTGTTATCCAGGGAGTAAAGTGTAGACAGCACCAGCATAAAACGGTTAACCGCCTTTTTCTGCTCCGCATATTCGTCGGAGAGCAGCAGTTCGCGCATCGCGCGCACTTTATCTTTTACCGGCGTCACGGCAGGTTTTGCTTGTACAGCAACGCTCGGCTGAGACACGACATCTTTGGTAACTGGGGTGGCAGGCTGTGAAGCGGCGGAAATTTTAAGCATGCGCCGTAAAATGTCGGACGCGCTCTCCCCGATATGCCGCGTCTGGCTGGCAATATACTGATAGAGTTCGTCATCAACTTCGATTGTTTTCATCTTAATCCAGTGCGATATCTTATCTGAATACAAGTCATTGGGATTATAAGGTCAAATCCCAACAGCGGATAGCGTCAAACCAGGTTGGCGGCAAAAGTCAGATTAAACTGGAACCTTGCAGCCGGGCGGCAGAATGGTCAACATGATACCCTAACCTGACATACGTAAAAAAAGAACTTTGCCATGAAATTGAATACCCGAGCGCAAACTGCACAATCGCCGAACAATAATTCCCCCATCGTGCTGGTTCATGGACTTTTTGGCAGCCTGGATAACCTGGGCGTGCTGGCCCGCGATTTGGTTACCGATCACGATATTTTACAGGTCGATATGCGCAACCACGGGCTTTCCGGTCGCTCAGACGAGATGACCTATGCGGCAATGGCGCAGGATCTGCTGGATACGCTGGACGCGCACAACCTGCAGAAGGTGACCCTCATCGGGCATTCAATGGGCGGTAAAGCGGTTATGGCCCTCACCGCGCTGGCACCAGAGCGAATTTCCGGGCTTGTCGTGATTGACGTTGCGCCTGTGGATTACGACGTTCGCCGTCACGATGAGATTTTCGCGGCGATCAATGCCGTAACCGAAGCTGGCGTTTCCACTCGTCAGCAGGCGGCAGCGGTTATGCGTGAGCATCTTGATGAAGAAGGCGTGGTGCAGTTCCTTTTGAAGTCGTTTGTTGACGGGCTGTGGCGTTTTAACGTGCCGGTGCTGTGGGACCAGTACAACAATATCGTGGGCTGGGAAACCGTTCCCGCCTGGCCGCATCCTGCCCTCTTTATTCGCGGCGGTAACTCTCCTTATATTACCGACGCGTACCGCGACACGCTGCTGGCACAATTCCCGCAGGCGCGCGCCCACGTCATTGCCGGTGCCGGACACTGGGTGCATGCGGAAAAACCGGATGCTGTACTGCGCGCCATTCGCCGCTATCTCGCTGATACTGCAAATTGATTAAAAAGAGAGCGACTGGAAGATGACGGGCTTCCAGTCGTTGGCGTGCCGTTTTTGGTGATGTATGATGGCGCGCTTATCGCCCGGGCTTTAGCAGGGCGGCGTGTTTCCCCCGAAGTCTCATAATCATGGCCAAAGAACAAACGGACCGTACGACACTAGATCTGTTCGCGAATGAGCGTCGACCGGGACGACCGAAAACGAATCCGCTTTCGCGCGATGAACAGCTGCGTATCAATAAACGCAATCAGCTTAAACGCGATAAAAATCGTGGGCTTAAGCGTGTCGAACTGAAGCTCAACGCCGACGCGGTCGATGCGCTTAACGAGCTGGCAGAGGCGCGTAATATCAGCCGCAGCGAGCTTATTGAAGAGATGCTCATCGCCCAACTTGAGACGCTGCGCAGCCAGGCATAAGTCTGAAAAACCCCTTTATCGCCCTTTTCATGTAGCACAGAGTGCAGTCCTGCGCGATAGCGGTTTCCGCAGGGTTGCCAGTTCTGCTATTATTGCCCTTATCCGTGGCCGAATTGCGCCACCATACCATTAAGTTTCAAGAGGTTATTTTACTCATGGCAATCATCGGCATTTTCTTCGGCAGTGATACCGGCAATACCGAAAATATCGCAAAAAACATTCAGAAACAGCTCGGTAAAGACGTTGCTGATGTGCATGACATCGCCAAGAGCAGCAAAGAAGATCTCGAGGGCTATGACATTCTGCTGCTGGGTATTCCAACCTGGTACTATGGTGAAGCCCAGTGCGACTGGGACGATTTCTTCCCGACGCTGGAAGAGGTGGACTTCAACGGCAAGCTGGTTGCCCTGTTCGGTTGTGGCGATCAGGAAGATTACGCCGAGTACTTCTGTGATGCGCTGGGGACGATTCGCGACATCATTGAGCCTAATGGCGCGGTTATTGTTGGCCACTGGCCGACTGCCGGTTACCACTTCGAAGCCTCTAAAGGCCTGGCCGATGACGATCATTTTGTCGGACTTGCCATTGACGAAGACCGTCAGCCAGAACTGACCGCAGAGCGTGTAGAGAAGTGGGTTAAGCAGATCCGCGAAGAACTGCATCTGGACGATATTCTCAACGCCTGATTTTTTACGGCGCAACGCGGGTTGCGCCCCTTTTCCAGGTAAAACCGATTAAATTAATTGCTACAAACTTTTAACTTTTTCGCCCAGACCTGTACAATGTCTCCCTGGCAAAATGTGGTTTCCATTGAGCAAGTTTGTAGGTGATACCACGTTTTTATAAGCATACTTTGCCTGAGACTTGCAGTTTTCATTTAGGCATGGCAGTTCTATAATGAGACGCATTATCCCAGGTGCATTTTCTGTCACTTCCCAGAGAAGTGAATCGTTTAGCAACAGGACAGATTCCGCATGACTGACAACAATACCGCATTAAAGAAGGCTGGCCTGAAAGTAACGCTTCCTCGGTTAAAAATCCTGGAAGTGCTTCAGGGTCCAGACAATCACCATGTCAGTGCGGAAGACCTTTATAAACGTCTTATCGACATGGGTGAAGAGATTGGGCTGGCCACCGTATATCGCGTGCTGAACCAGTTTGATGACGCGGGCATTGTTACCCGTCATAATTTCGAAGGCGGTAAATCTGTATTCGAACTGACCCAGCAGCATCACCACGATCACCTGATCTGCCTCGATTGCGGCAAGGTCATTGAATTTAGCGATGATTCCATCGAAGCGCGTCAGCGTGAAATCGCAGCTCGTCATGGCATTCGCCTGACCAACCACAGCCTGTACCTTTACGGTCACTGCGCTGAAGGGGATTGCCGCGAGAATGAACACGCTCACGACACAAAATAAGTTAGCGTTCATACTCTGAGCCAGCCGTAAGGTTGGCTTTTTTTTGCCTGAAAAAAGCCCGGTAAGCAAAGTGCCACCGGGCGTAGATCAACTCATTTGTTGTTATTGCGTATCTCGTTCCAGATTTTATCGCAACGCTTCGCCACTTCCTGATCGTTACCGGTTTTACGTGCCTGGATGCAGGCTTGATAATCCATCACGCGAACATTCTCCTGCGTCGCGAACGCCTCATGCGCTTTCTCTTTCTTTAACACATTTAGCACGCTCTGGCAGGCTTCAATCTTCTCAGGCGATCCTTCCGCGGTATTAATACAGGCGCTATACGCCTCCTTCAGACGGGCGTCCTCTTTCGGCGCCTGAGTCTGAACACACGCCACCAGCCCTGATGCCATCAGCGCGACGATTACGATTTTTTTCATCATGTGCAGTCTCCAGACCGGCGGGACTCAGCCCGCCGGTGTGCTCATCAGAAGATGGTGAATGGGGCGATAACCATGAATTTGACGTCACGTTCATCCTGGAAGATGTTGCCGTAACCGCCCGCATAGCTTGGGATATCGGAGTGGTTGTCATACTGCGTGAAGTGCAGCTTGAACATCGTGCCTTTCGCGCGGCCATCCTGCAGGGTGTAGATAGCATCCAGGCTGTAGGAGGACTCTTTCAGGCGATAGTTTGGATCGTAGTACGCATCCGGCGTCGCCATGTCTGCTGGTTTTGCATCCCAGGCGTAAGCGTAAGAAGCGCCCACCGCCCAGCCCGGCAGGTTCCAGTTTTTCAGGTCATACATGGCGCCGAAGAAGACCGCTTTCTCGCCGTCGGCGTTGAAGTCTGAGCGGTTATCCCACCAGATATCCAGACGACCGTTGGATGAGGCATAGGTCGGCGTCATACGCTGCAGGAAGTAGCCCTGCTGCCCTTCCGCCTTCACCCACGTGCCTTCCAGACGCAAATCAACCTGACCGACCTTGTAGCCGAAGGTTAACGCCTGCAGCCACGCGGTGCCGTTATAAATGTCATTTACGCTGCCATCGCTGACCTTATCGCGCGTACCGTAGAACTGGTAGCTGGTGCTCAGCGGACTACCGGCGATATCAAATTTGTAGCTGGCTTTAGCAAAATACTGATCGATATAGCCTTCCGCCTGACCAAATGCGGCTTCCAGAACCAGATCGTTTTTGAAATCGTACTTCGCGCCCAGCGAGTGGAGGTAATCGACTTTGGTTTTCTTATCGTTCTGGTAGAACTTGTCCATCTCAATGTGCCACGGTGCTTTGTACTCGTTGGTCCACATATAGGAGAAGCTCAACGCACCTGCATCACCATAGTCAAAGTTAGCCCCGGCTTCTGCCCCCTGATAGGTACCAGGCATAAAGCTCCAGTGCGGCGCTAACAGCGTCTGGCCGGTTGGCTGAATATAGCCCCCACGCGCCCATACCGGGCCGTATTTGAATTTCGCTGCGGCCTTATAAAGGCTGATACCGCTTTTATCCCCTGACCAGTCTTCGTCATAGGCTTTATTGCTGGAGGAGAAGGCAATTTCGTTCGGGTGGCCGCTGTCGCCATTTTCAGCCATTTCAATCGCCGTAAACGCGGCAATATCCAGACCGAACATATCGGCGGCGTAGCCTGACTGGAAGTCCAGGTTGGCGTTCCAGGTAGAGTGAGAGAGGTTGGTTTTGTATTTATCTTCTGTGACATCTTTACGGTCACGTTCACGCTGCCAGTAATAAATACCACCAGTGAGGGTAGAATCTTCGATGAAACCTGCTGCTTTTGCCTCTGGTGTCACCACCAGGCCCGACATTGCTGTCACACCGGCAATAGCCAGCGCCGGCGCACTACGTTTGCCACTGAACGTACGCATAGATTATTCCTCTTTGACGAATTAAAACGCCTTAAACGGCGAAAATATAAAAGACCAAAAGGCCAGGGGTAGTTATAAATACCCTCGAATTAACTACCGTCTTTAGGTTATTTTTCGCGACGCGAATTATCAATGCTTTTCATTGGGCAAAAGTCAGGATTATGACGAAGTGCACATAATTGGTAGTGCTTTGTAACATTTGGCCGGATGCGAGGTGTGGCGGGGGTAGAGCAGGTAATTTCGGCGTATCAGATCGTAATAAAACCCGTATTTGTCTTAATTCTCTTTTTTATGAAACAGACAAACTTTTTTTAGAAAAATAAGTAGCACAGCATTGACCAAAAATTTTAGCTGGCCTAATTACGGGCCTACTTTAACGATATGATCATTAAATAAAAAAACGCCGCTATAAGCGGCGTTTGTTTCTCATTGACCAGTGCAACGTTATTATTCGCCGATCTTGGTCCAGGTATCACGCAGACCTACGGTACGGTTAAATACCGGTTTTTCTGCCGTGCTGTAACGGCTGTCCAGGCAGAAGTAACCTTCACGTTCGAACTGGAACGCTTTGCCCGCTTCAGCGGCTTTAAGCGATGGCTCCGCATAACCTTGCTTGATCACCAGAGATTCCGGGTTGATGGTCGCCAGGAAGTCTTCAGCCGCACCCGGGTTAGGTACGCTAAACAGACGATCGTACAGACGAATTTCTACCGGCAGCGCGTGGGAAGCGCTCACCCAGTGGATCACGCCTTTCACCTTGCGGCCGTCTGCCGGATCTTTGCTCAGCGTCTCAGCATCGTACGAACAGAAGATGGTGGTAATGTTACCTTCAGCATCTTTCTCTACGCGCTCGGCTTTGATGACGTAGGCGTTACGCAGACGAACTTCTTTACCCAACACCAGACGCTTGTACTGCTTATTGGCTTCTTCACGGAAGTCAGCACGGTCGATCCAGATCTCACCGCTGAACGGCACGTCGCGGCTTCCCATTTCCGGTTTATTCGGATGGTTAGGCATAGAGACCAGCTCGCTTCCACCCTGCGGGTAATTTTCAATAACCAGTTTCACCGGATCGATAACAGCCATCGCGCGCGGGGCGTTTTCGTTAAGATCTTCACGAATGCAGGATTCCAGAGACGCCATTTCGATGGTGTTGTCCTGCTTGGTCACGCCGATACGTTTGCAGAACTCACGAATAGAAGCGGCAGTGTAACCACGACGACGCAGGCCGGAGATGGTCGGCATGCGCGGGTCGTCCCAGCCTTCAACGTGCTTGTCGGTCACCAGCAGGTTCAGCTTACGCTTGGACATCACGGTGTATTCCAGATTCAGACGAGAGAACTCGTACTGACGCGGATGCACAGGAATGGTGATGTTATCCAGCACCCAGTCGTACAGACGACGGTTATCCTGGAACTCCAGCGTACACAGCGAGTGCGTAATCCCTTCCAGCGCATCGCTGATGCAGTGGGTGAAGTCGTACATCGGGTAGATGCACCACTTGTTGCCGGTCTGGTGGTGTTCTGCGAACTTAATGCGGTACAGCACCGGATCGCGCATCACGATAAACGGCGACGCCATATCGATTTTGGCACGCAGGCACGCTTTACCTTCTTCGAAGCCACCGGCACGCATTTTTTCAAACAGCGCCAGGTTCTCTTCCACGCTGCGATCGCGGAACGGGCTGTTTTTGCCTGGTGCAGTCAGCGTACCGCGATACTCGCGGATTTCGTCCGCAGACAGCTCGTCAACGTATGCCAGACCTTTGTTGATCAGCTCCACCGCGTAGGCATACAGCTGATCAAAATAGTCAGAGGAGTAGCAGATATCGCCAGACCAGTTGAAGCCCAGCCATTGCACGTCGTTTTTAATGGACTCAACGTATTCGATGTCTTCTTTTACTGGGTTGGTGTCATCGAAACGCAGGTTGCACTGCCCCTGGTAGTCTTGCGCAATGCCAAAGTTCAGGCAGATCGATTTCGCGTGGCCAATGTGCAGGTAGCCGTTCGGCTCCGGCGGGAAACGCGTATGTACCGTGGTGTGCTTACCACTGGCCAGATCTTCATCGATGATCTGACGAATAAAGTTACTCGGGCGGGCTTCTGCCTCACTCATCGTGGATTCCTCAAAGCGTAAACAACGTATAACGGCGTATGATCTTATAAGCCGGACGTAGTGACAACCCTTAGTTACGGAAAATACGTATCAGATGAAAATAATGGGGGCGTTTGCTGTAAAAAAAGCGGCGGAGGATATCCCCCGCCGCTTAAGGCATGACTCTACTCAGGAGCGATTACTTGCCTTTAATCTCATACAGCGGTGTCTGACCCGCAACCACCTGACCTTTCGCCTGGAGTACCAGACCGCTAAAGTCGTCGATGTTGCTGCACACGACCGGACTAATCATCGAGCGCGCGTTGGCGTTCAGGAAGTCCAGATCCATTTCCAGAATCGGCTGACCTGCCACCACTTCGGCCCCCTCTTCCACCAGGCGAGTAAAGCCCTGACCGTTCAGCGCTACGGTATCGATCCCCATATGGACAACGATCTCCGCGCCTTTTTCGGTTTCGAGGCAGAACGCGTGGTTGGTGTTGAAGATTTTCACGATGGTGCCTGCCGCCGGAGACACAACGGTTTTGTCCGTTGGTTTCACCGCCACGCCGTCACCGACCGCTTTGCTGGCGAACGCTTCGTCAGGCACCTGCTCAAGGTCAACCACGTCACCCGTTACCGGAGAGACCAGCGTGGCCACCGTCACGGCGTTCGGCACGGCCTGCGGCTTAGCAACTGGCGCAGCCGTCGACGCAGGCGCGCTGTCGGCTGATGCCGCCGCGACCGGGCCACGGGCAACCACTTTCTTCATTTCGTCGCCAATGGATTCCGCTTTGGCGCCTACGATAACCTGGATAGTTTGTTTGTTCAGTTTAACCACGCCCGATGCACCAAGGCGTTTACACATTGCGTCGCTTACGCGCGCCGAGTCACCCACCGTCAGACGCAGACGGGTGATACAGGCATCAATCGCTTTCAGGTTGTCAGTCCCACCGACGGCAGCGATATAGCTGGTCGCCAGCTGAGTCAGACCCTCTTCGGTATTGCTGTTGGCTTCGTTGGTGACCACTTCGTCTTTGGTATCTTCGCGGCCTGGTGTTTTGAGGTTAAACATACGAATAACCGCAGTGAACAGCACGAAGTAGATGACGAAGAAGACCAGACCCATTACCACCAGCATCCAGACGTTCTTGCTTGCCGCCGGCAGGTTGTACATCAACACGTAGTCGATCGCGCCTGCAGAGAAGGAGAAGCCAGCATGGATGCCCAGCAGGGTCGCCACAAACAGGCTGATACCGGTAAGCACCGCATGCATGAGGTACAGCACCGGCGCCAGGAACATGAACAGGAATTCCAGCGGCTCGGTTACACCGGTCAGGAAGGCGGTAATCGCAACGGACAGCAGCATGCCGCCAACCATTGGGCGACGCGCTTTTGGCGCAGCCAGGTACATTGCCAGTGCAGCGCCCGGCAGACCAAACATCATGATTGGGAAGAAGCCAGACATGAACATACCCGCGGTGCCGTCACCCGCATAGAAGCGGTTGATGTCGCCGTGGAATACAGTGCCCGCAGCATTGGTGAACTCACCAATCTGGAACCAGGCGATGGTGTTCAGCACCTGATGCAGACCGGTTGGGATCAGCAGACGGTTGATAAAACCAAAGATACCTGAGCCCACTGCACCCGCTGAAACAATCCACTCGCCGCCCGCATGGATAGCATGCTGCACCGGCGGCCAGACGTAGCCAAAGATAGCTGCCAGGATCAGACAGAAAAAGCCCGTCGCAATTGGCACAAAACGTTTACCGCCGAAGAAGCTCAGGAAGTCAGGCAGTTTGATACCCGCCCAGCGGTTGTACACGGCACCACCGACCAGACCGGTAATGATACCCGCCAGTACACCCATGTTGATTTCCGGGTTGATGGTTACCATCGCTTTCGTGAGGATGAAGTAACCTACCGCCCCTGCCAGTGCCGCAGCACCGGCGCTGTCTTTTGACCAGCTTGACGCCACGCCGATGGCGAAAATCAGCGCAAGGTTGTCAAAAATGGCGCCGCCTGCCTGGGCAATAAACGGCACGTTAAGAAGATCGGGTTGCCCGAATCGCAGCAGCAACGCTGCAACCGGTAGCACGGCGATAGGGAGCTGCAAAGCCCTACCGAGGCGCTGGAAAAAACCTAAAATATTCATCCTATTCCCCCTACGAGACCCATTATTAAGACTCGCGCATAAACTATGTTTTTATTGTGTCACGAACGATAGATACAGTTGATGATTCACTGGCAGTCTGAGTGTGTGAAAAATTAATTCGTATCGCAAATTAAACACCTATTTTTTGTGATTATTGTCACCAAATATCGTATTCCCTCCTCCCTTTCACTGGCTAACAGCCAAAACTTATTTTATCATTCAAAAAATCAAGACGGATTGATCCGGCCTGAAAGGTTCCAGGTTACGCTTAAGCATCAGGTTCCGATACCCATCCGCCCACTCTTCTACTTAAACTTTGAGGTGAACAATGAGACTGATTCCCCTGGCAACTGCTGAACAAGTCGGTAAATGGGCCGCTCGCCATATCGTTAACCGTATTAATGCCTTCAAGCCTACTGCCGATCGTCCCTTCGTTCTTGGCCTTCCAACCGGTGGTACCCCACTGACCGCGTACAAAGCGCTGGTTGAAATGCATAAAGCGGGCCAGGTTAGCTTTAAACACGTTGTGACCTTCAACATGGACGAATATGTCGGCCTGCCAAAGGAGCATCCTGAAAGCTACCATAGCTTCATGCACCGCAATTTCTTTGATCACGTTGATATCCCAGCTGAAAATATTAACCTGCTGAATGGAAATGCGCCTGATATTGACGCAGAATGCCGTCAGTACGAAGAAAAAATCCGTTCTTACGGTAAAATCCACCTGTTCATGGGTGGCGTGGGCAACGATGGTCATATCGCGTTTAACGAACCAGCCTCTTCTCTGGCTTCCCGTACCCGTATTAAAACGCTGACCCATGACACTCGCGTGGCAAACTCCCGCTTCTTTGACGGTGACGTGAACCAGGTTCCAAAATACGCCCTGACCGTTGGCGTAGGCACCCTGCTGGATGCCGAAGAGGTGATGATTCTGGTACTGGGCGGCGTGAAAGCGCAGGCGCTCCAGGCAGCCGTTGAAGGCAACGTTAACCACATGTGGACCATCAGCTGCCTGCAGCTGCATCCAAAATCAGTCATCGTCTGCGACGAACCGTCCACGATGGAGCTGAAGGTGAAAACGCTGAAATACTTCAACGAGTTAGAAGCTGAGAACATCAAAGGTCTGTAATTGAATAACCGCCTCTTCTGTCAGAGGCGGTCGCTTTTTTTAACCGGGGGTCGATATGTACGCTTTAACCCACGGTCGGATTTATACCGGCCATGAAATTCTGGATGACCATGCGATTGTTATCGCCAATGGCCTGATTGAACGTGTTTGCCCGCTGGCGGAACTGCCGCCGGAGATAGAACAGCGCTCACTCAATGGAGCAGTAATCTCCCCCGGTTTCATCGACGTACAGCTTAACGGCTGCGGCGGTGTGCAGTTCAATGACACCGCCGAGGCGGTGACGGTTGAAACGCTGGAAATCATGCAGAAAGCTAACGAGAAATCAGGCTGCACCAGCTATCTGCCGACGCTCATCACCAGCAGTGATGACCTGATGAAACAGGGTATCCGCGTGATGCGCGAATACCTCGCCAAACACCCGAACCAGGCGCTGGGTCTGCATCTGGAAGGGCCATGGCTGAACATAGTGAAAAAAGGCACGCATAACCCGGATTACGTGCGCAAGCCGGATGCTGAACTGGTCGACTACATGTGTGCCAATGCTGATGTGATCGCTAAAGTGACGCTGGCGCCTGAAATGACCGGTACTGAGGTCATCAGCAAACTGGCTGCCGCCGGGATTGTGGTTTCAGCAGGTCACTCAAACGCCACGCTGAAAGAAGCCAAAGCGGGCTTCCGTGCCGGCATTACCTTTGCGACCCACCTTTACAACGCCATGCCGTATATTACCGGCCGTGAACCGGGTCTGGTCGGGGCGATTCTCGACGAACCAGACGTCTACTGCGGCATTATCGCTGATGGCATGCACGTTGATTACACCAACATTCGCAACGCCAAACGGCTGAAAGGTGACAAGCTCTGCCTGGTCACCGATGCCACCGCGCCAGCAGGTGCAAATATTGAGCAGTTCATTTTTGCTGGTAAAACAATATACTACCGCAATGGACTGTGTGTGGATGAAAACGGTACGCTGAGTGGCTCCTCTTTGACCATGATTGAAGGGGTGCGTAATCTGGTGGAGCATTGTGGGATTGCGCTTGATGAAGTCCTGCGTATGGCCACCCTTTATCCAGCTCGCGCTATCGGCGTGGATAAACAGCTCGGCGGAATTGCACTAGGTATGGTTGCAAACCTGACGGCATTCACACACGATTATAAAATTATTAAGACCATCGTTAATGGTAACGAGGTCGTCACTGAGTAAGTAAAAGTATGACACCAGGCGGACAAGCTCAAATCGGTAATGTCGATCTCGTTAAACAACTTAACAGTGCGGCGGTTTATCGCCTGATTGACCAACATGGTCCAATCTCGCGGATCCAGATAGCCGAACAAAGCCAGCTTGCTCCCGCCAGCGTGACAAAAATTACCCGCCAGCTCATTGAGCGCGGTTTGATCAAAGAAGTCGATCAGCAGGCCTCCACCGGGGGCCGCCGCGCCATCTCCATCATTACCGAAACCCGCAACTTTCAGGCCATTGGCGTCCGGCTTGGTCGTCATGACACCACGCTCACGCTGTACGATTTGAGCAGCAAAGCCATTGCGGAAGAGCACTACCCACTGCCCGAGCGCACCCAGGAGACGCTGGAACACGCGCTGCTGAATACTATCGCGCACTTTATTGAAAGCTGTCAGCGCAAGATCCGCGAACTGATCGCCATCTCCGTCATTCTGCCGGGCCTGGTCGACCCGGAAAGCGGTGTGATCCGATACATGCCGCATATTCAGGTTGAGAACTGGGCGCTGGTCGACGCGCTGGAAAAACGCTTTAAGGTGACCTGCTTTGTCGGCCATGATATTCGATCTTTAGCGCTGGCTGAGCACTACTTTGGTGCGAGTCAGGACTGTGAAGACTCTATTCTGGTGCGCGTACACCGCGGTACGGGCGCAGGCATTATCTCCAATGGCCGTATTTTTATTGGTCGTAACGGTAACGTTGGCGAGATCGGCCACATCCAGGTTGAACCGCTCGGCGAACGCTGCCACTGCGGCAACTTCGGCTGCCTTGAAACCATCGCCGCCAACACGGCCATCGAGCAGCGCGTTCGCCACCTGCTTGAGCAGGGTTATCAAAGCCGCGTCACGCTGGACGATTGCAAGATAGGCACCATCTGCAAAGCCGCCAATAAAGGCGACGCGCTGGCCTGTGAGGTGATCGAGCAGGTAGGTCGCCATCTGGGGAAAACCATCGCCATCGCCATTAACCTGTTTAACCCGCAGAAAGTGGTGATCGCCGGAGAGATTGTTGAAGCGGAAAAGGTGCTGCTGCCCGCCATCGAAGGCTGTATCAACACCCAGGCGCTGAAAGCATTCCGACAGAACCTCCCGGTGGTTCGTTCGAAGCTTGACCATCGCTCGGCGATTGGCGCGTTTGCGCTGGTCAAGCGCGCCATGCTCAACGGGATCCTGCTCCAGCATTTGCTGGAATCCTGATCGGACCTTATAGTAACGCCTTCTTTTTTTGATGTCGGAATGTCCATGACCATTAAGAATGTAATTTGTGATATCGACGGCGTGCTGATGCACGACAACGTTGCCGTGCCGGGTGCTGCGGAGTTTCTTCACCGCATCATCGACAAAGGAATGCCACTGGTTCTACTCACGAACTACCCTTCCCAAACCGGTCAGGATCTGGCGAATCGCTTTGCCACCGCAGGCGTCGACGTGCCGGACAGCGTGTTTTATACCTCCGCAATGGCAACGGCGGATTTCCTGAAGCGTCAGGAAGGAAAAAAAGCCTACGTGGTCGGTGAAGGCGCGCTGATCCACGAACTGTATAAAGCAGGCTTTACCATTACCGATGTGAACCCGGACTTTGTGATCGTGGGTGAAACGCGCTCCTTTAACTGGGAGATGATGCATAAAGCAGCCTACTTTGTCGCCAATGGTGCGCGTTTTATTGCCACCAACCCGGATACGCACGGCCGTGGTTTCTATCCGGCCTGCGGCGCGCTGTGCGCCGGTATTGAAAAAATCTCGGGCCGTAAGCCTTTTGTTGTCGGCAAACCGAGCCCGTGGATCATCCGCGCCGCGCTGAATACGATGCAGGCACACTCAGAAGAAACCGTCATTGTTGGCGACAACCTGCGCACCGATATTCTGGCTGGCTTCCAGGCGGGGCTTGAAACCATCCTGGTACTTTCTGGCGTCTCGCAGCTTGATGACATCGATACGATGCCCTTCCGACCAAGCTGGATTTACCCCTCTGTCGACGAAATCGACGTTATTTGATTCTGAACCACGTCCCAGGGCGTGGTTTTTCATTTTCAGCTTATACAAACAAAACACCATCTAACAAAAAAACCTTTTCGTTGCATAATCATCAATAAAAGGATGTGTGTCGTACTCTTTTTTCACTATTCCGCAATCACTATTGCACTTTTTCCGTTTTGGCCCGTAAAACCCTTGCGCCCCTCCCCCCTTTTGCGGCATTTTCATAAGCAAGCAACATCACAATGCAACAGGGTTAACGGAGAAGGTTATGTGTTCAATTTTTGGCGTACTGGATATTAAAACTGACGCGGGCGAACTGCGTAAAAAAGCACTCGAATTGTCCCGCCTGATGCGCCATCGCGGCCCGGACTGGTCAGGCGTTTACGCCAGCGACAAAGCGATTCTGGCTCACGAACGTCTGTCTATTGTTGACGTCAACGCCGGTGCACAGCCGCTGTATAACGAGAAAAAAACGCACGCGCTGGCTGTCAACGGTGAGATCTACAACCATCAGGCGCTGCGCGCCGAGTACGGCGACCGTTACGCGTTCCAGACCGGCTCTGACTGTGAAGTGATCCTGGCGCTGTATCAGGAGAAAGGCCCCGAGTTCCTGGACGACCTGCAGGGTATGTTTGCCTTTGCCCTGTACGACAGCGAAAAAGACGCTTACCTGATTGGCCGTGACCATATCGGTATTATCCCGCTGTACATGGGGCACGATGAACACGGCAACTTCTATGTCGCGTCCGAAATGAAAGCCCTGGTTCCGGTCTGCCGCACCATTAAAGAGTTCCCGGCGGGCAGCTATCTGTGGAGCAAAGACGGTGAAATTCGTCCGTACTACCAGCGCGACTGGTTTGACTATGACGCGGTGAAAGACAACGTGACGGATAAAGCCGAGCTGCGTCAGGCGCTGGAAGATTCCGTGAAAAGCCACCTGATGTCAGACGTGCCTTACGGCGTACTGCTCTCCGGCGGTCTGGACTCCTCCGTGATCTCCGCGATCACCAAGAAGTTCGCGGCTCGTCGCGTGGAAGATCAGGAGCGCTCCGAGGCCTGGTGGCCGCAGTTGCACTCCTTTGCCGTGGGCCTGGAAGGGGCACCGGATCTGAAAGCCGCGCAGGAAGTGGCAAACCACCTCGGCACCGTGCACCATGAAATTCACTTCACCGTGCAGGAAGGCCTGGATGCGATCCGCGATGTGATCTATCACATTGAAACCTATGACGTGACCACCATTCGCGCCTCCACGCCGATGTACCTGATGTCGCGTAAGATCAAGGCGATGGGCATCAAGATGGTGCTCTCCGGCGAAGGTTCTGACGAAGTGTTTGGCGGCTACCTGTACTTCCATAAAGCGCCAAACGCCAAAGAGCTGCATGAAGAGACCGTGCGTAAGCTGCAGGCGCTGCATATGTTCGACTGTGCCCGTGCCAACAAAGCGATGTCGGCCTGGGGCGTGGAAGCGCGCGTGCCGTTCCTGGATAAGAAATTCCTCGACGTGGCGATGCGCATCAACCCGCAGGATAAAATGTGCGGCAACGGCAAAATGGAAAAACATATCCTGCGTGAATGTTTTGAATCTTACCTGCCGGCGAGCGTGGCATGGCGTCAGAAAGAGCAGTTCTCTGATGGCGTTGGCTACAGCTGGATCGACACCCTGAAAGAGGTGGCAGCGAAGCAGGTTTCTGACCAACAGCTGGAAACCGCAAGCTTCCGCTTCCCGTACAACACGCCGGGCTCGAAAGAAGCGTACCTCTACCGTGAGATCTTTGAAGAGCTGTTCCCGGTGCCGAGCGCTGCCGAGTGTGTTCCTGGCGGTCCGTCAGTAGCCTGTTCATCCGCAAAAGCCATTGAATGGGATGAATCTTTCAAGGCGATGAACGATCCATCGGGGCGTGCGGTAGGCGTTCACCAGTCCGCCTACAAATAATCACAACGATTTCAAACAGGCCCCTCAGGGGCCTGTTTTTTTTGCCTCACATTTCACCACCAAAAACCGATTAATAACCAATAATTGCCGAATATTCGGCCACGCTGTTCGCAACCTAACCAAACAGTCACATTCCGGCTATTTTCGTTGAAAAAGGTGTTGACGCTGCAAGGGTCTATACGCATAATGCGCCCCGCAACGCCGATAAGGTAACGCGAAAAAAAGATGGCTACGTAGCTCAGTTGG
>NZ_JADBQO010000034.1:0-61250 GCF_014895875.1 Enterobacter cloacae complex sp. P12RS | reverse complement strand
TGGAGGCGCATTATAGGGAGCTGCCGAGGAATGACAAGCGGAAATATGCATTTTTATTTCGACCGCTCACCTTTTCGCCAAAAAGGCTATTTCTGATGCTTTTTTATCTCTTTTGGCAGCTCTGCCAGACTATTAATCACCCAATCCGCTGCACTTTCTGCTTCTGGCGTTACGGGCTTACCGGTACGCACTAATATTTTGGTACCCACTCCCGCCGCTGCGGCCGCCTGCATATCTTCCAGCTTATCGCCCACCATATAAGAAGCAGCCATATCAATGTGCAAGAACTCCTGCGCAGAGTTAAACATGCCCGGATGCGGTTTACGGCAGTCGCAGGTCTGACGATACTCTTCTACCGTTCCCTGCGGGTGGTGCGGGCAGTAGTAAATGCCATCAAGATCGACCCCGCGATCGGCCAGCGACCAGTCCATCCATTCCGTCAGCGTCTCAAACTGCGCTTCGGTGAACTTACCACGCGCGATGCCGGACTGGTTCGTTACGACCACCAGCGCATAGCCCATCTCTTTTAGCTGGCGCATTGCCTCTATAACGCCGTCGATAAATTCGAATTCATCGATCTCATGCACATAACCGTGATCCACATTAATAGTGCCATCACGGTCGAGAAAAATTGCGGGTACTGATTTTGCCACCGGTTTGCTCCTGAAAAAGGCCTGTTGAGCTAGTATCTCATGAATCACAGCGCAATAAAGTGCTCATCGTACAGAGTTGGATTGATTTAGACGTCTGGATGCCTTAACATCCGTTTTGTTTACGGTCATCACCCGTATCTGGCAGAAGAAAATGCCACGGCTAACTTACATACGATAAAAATAATCTAATGATTAAACTTTCCAATATCACCAAAGTGTTCCAGCAGGGGAACCGAACCATTCAGGCGCTGAACAACGTCAGCCTGCATGTTCCTGCTGGTCAAATTTATGGCGTCATTGGCGCATCGGGTGCAGGTAAAAGCACGCTCATCCGTTGTGTTAACCTGCTTGAGCGCCCAACCCAGGGCAGCGTAGAAGTTGGCGGTCAGGAACTTACCGCCCTTTCAGAAAAAGAACTCACCAAAGCGCGCCGTCAAATTGGCATGATCTTCCAGCACTTTAACCTGCTGGCTTCCCGCACGGTGTTCGGCAACGTCGCCTTACCGCTGGAGCTGGATAACACGCCGAAAGAAGAAGTGAAGCGTCGCGTTACCGAACTGCTCGACCTCGTGGGTCTGGGTGATAAGCATGATAGCTACCCGGCAAATCTGTCCGGTGGGCAGAAGCAGCGTGTTGCTATTGCCCGCGCGCTGGCCAGCAACCCAAAAGTACTGCTGTGCGACGAAGCTACCAGCGCACTGGATCCGGCCACCACGCGTTCTATTCTGGAACTGCTGAAGGACATTAACCGTCGCCTGGGCCTGACGATCCTCCTTATTACGCACGAGATGGACGTGGTGAAACGCATCTGCGACTGCGTGGCGGTCATTAGCAACGGTGAACTGATCGAGCAGGACACGGTAAGCGAAGTATTTTCCCATCCGAAAACGCCGCTGGCGCAGCAGTTTATTCAGTCCACGCTGCATCTGGATATTCCAGAAGATTATCTGGAGCGTTTGAAAACCGAGGCAACGGCGGATAGCGTCCCGATGTTGCGTATGGAATTCACCGGTCAGTCCGTTGATGCCCCTCTGCTTTCCGAAACCGCGCGTCGCTTTAACGTGAACAACAACATTATTAGCGCGCAGATGGATTACGCCGGTGGCGTGAAGTTCGGCATCATGCTGACGGAAATGCACGGCACTCAAGAAGAAACCCAGGCCGCAATCGCCTGGCTGCAAGAACATCATGTAAAAGTAGAGGTACTGGGTTATGTCTGAGCCGATGATGTGGCTACTGGTTCGCGGCGTTTGGGAAACGCTGGCAATGACCTTTGTATCGGGTTTCTTTGGTTTTGTGATTGGCCTGCCGGTAGGCGTACTGCTGTACGTGACGCGTCCGGGTCAAATCATTGAGAACGCGAAGCTCTACCGTACGCTCTCCGCGCTGGTGAATATCTTCCGTTCCATCCCGTTTATTATTCTGCTGGTGTGGATGATTCCGTTTACCCGCGTGATCGTCGGCACATCGATTGGTCTGCAGGCGGCTATCGTTCCGCTGACCGTAGGCGCTGCGCCGTTTATCGCCCGTATGGTGGAGAACGCCCTGCTGGAGATCCCAACCGGTTTGATTGAAGCTTCTCGTGCAATGGGGGCAACACCTATGCAGATCGTCCGCAAGGTTCTGCTGCCTGAAGCACTGCCGGGCCTGGTGAACGCGGCAACGATTACGCTTATTACTCTGGTAGGGTATTCCGCGATGGGCGGTGCAGTTGGCGCTGGCGGTTTAGGACAGATTGGTTATCAGTACGGCTATATTGGATATAACGCTACCGTGATGAATACCGTTCTGGTATTGCTGGTTGTTCTGGTTTACTTAATCCAGTTCTCTGGCGATCGCATCGTCCGGGCTGTTACTCACAAATAACGTTACACACAACACAAACTCGATGAGTTAAGGATAAAACATGGCGTTTAAATTAAAGACCTTTGCAGCAGTAGGCGCGCTGATTGGATCTCTGGCACTGGTGGGTTGCGGTCAGGACGAAAAAGATCCAAACCATATTAAAGTGGGCGTTATCGTAGGTGCAGAACAGCAGGTTGCTGAAGTTGCTCAGAAAGTGGCGAAAGAAAAATACGGTCTGGACGTTGAGCTCGTAACCTTCAACGATTACGTTCTGCCGAACGAAGCGCTGAGCAAAGGCGATATCGACGCCAACGCCTTCCAGCATAAGCCATACCTGGATCAGCAGATCAAAGATCGCGGCTATAAGCTGGTTGGCGTGGGTAACACCTTCGTCTACCCGATTGCAGGCTACTCCAAGAAAATTAAATCGCTGGACGAACTGCAGCCGGGTTCTCAGGTAGCCGTGCCTAACGATCCAACCAACCTCGGACGCTCCCTGCTGCTGCTGCAGAAAGTGGGCCTGATCAAACTGAAAGACGGCGTTGGCCTGCTGCCAACCGTTCTGGATGTCACCGAGAACCCGAAAAATCTGAAAATTGTTGAACTGGAAGCACCGCAGCTGCCGCGTTCTCTGGACGATGCGCAGATTGCCCTGGCCGTTATCAACACCACTTACGCCAGCCAGATTGGCCTGACGCCAGCGAAAGACGGTATCTTCGTTGAAGATAAAGACTCTCCGTACGTTAACCTGATCGTGACTCGCGAAGATAACAAAGACGCGGAAAACGTGAAGAAGTTCGTCCAGGCCTATCAGTCAGACGAAGTTTACCAGGAAGCCAACAAAGTGTTTAACGGCGGCGCTGTTAAAGGCTGGTAATCTCACCTCAGTGTAATATCATCAGGACGGGCTTATGCCCGTCTTGTCATTTGTGCAGTCACCTGATTCAATATCTGACGTTTTGATTATCCATTGAGGAATTATTATGCGTGCTTTACCGATCTGTCTTTTAGCACTCATGCTGAGCGGCTGTTCTATGCTAAGCAGATCTCCTGTTGAACCCGTTCAAAGCACGGCAACCCCGCCAAAAACAGAGCCTGCAAAACCGAAAGTGGTTCGCCCTGCGCCGGTTCGCATTATCACCAAGGCTGACGAACTGGTCGGCAAACCGTTCCGTGAACTGGGTGAAGTGAGCGGTGAATCCTGTCAGGCAACCAATCAGGACTCTCCACCGAATATCCCGACTGCGCGTAAACGCATGCAGATTAACGCCGCAAAAATGAAAGCTAACGCGGTGCTGCTGCACAGCTGCGAAGTCACCAGCGGCACGCCGGGCTGCTACCGTCAGGCGGTTTGCATCGGTTCTGCGCTGAACATTACGGCGAAATGAGTGCATTTCAGTTTGAGCAAATAGGCGTTATCCACTCTCCGTATAAAGAGAAGTTCGCCGTGCCCCGCCAGCCCGGTCTGGTCACCAGCGGCAGCGGCGAGCTTCATCTTCAGGCACCTTATAACCAGGCCGATGCGGTACGCGGGCTCGAGTCTTTCAGTCACTTATGGGTGGTATTTGTTTTTCACCAGACAATGGAAGGCGGCTGGCGTCCCACCGTGCGTCCCCCGCGCCTGGGCGGAAATGCGAGAATGGGCGTGTTTGCGACTCGTTCCACCTTCCGCCCCAATCCGATCGGGATGTCGCTGGTTGAACTGAAAGGCATACGTTGCCAGAAGGATCAGGTCATCCTTGAGCTGGGCAGCCTGGACCTGGTTGACGGCACGCCGGTTATCGACATTAAACCCTATTTGCCTTTCGCCGAATCCCTCCCGAATGCGCGTGCAAGCTACGCTCAGGACGCACCGCAGGCGGATATGCCAGTCTCGTTTACGCCTGAGATAGCCTTACAGCTGAGTCAGCTGGAGAAACGCTATCCTCGCTTACGGCATTTCATCACTGAAGTTCTGGCACAGGACCCCCGTCCGGCCTACCGTAAAGAAGAGGAAGCAGGAAAGACGTACGCCGTCTGGCTGCTGGATTTTAACGTGCGCTGGCGCGTCACTGGGGCAGGTTTCGAAGTGTTTGCCCTTGAACCCAGGTAATTTTGTTCTCCTCTCTTTTGGCATCTTTGCCACACTGGTAAACTAAACCACTTTTTTTGTGTCAGGCTGGCGTTTCAGCCTGTTCCAATCGTCGAAATGGAACCGTAACAACATGCGTACTAGCCAATATCTGCTCTCCACTCTGAAGGAGACACCTGCCGACGCCGAAGTAATCAGCCATCAGCTGATGCTGCGCGCCGGGATGATCCGCAAGCTGGCCTCCGGGTTATACACCTGGCTGCCGACCGGCGTGCGCGTCCTGAAAAAAGTCGAAAACATCGTGCGTGAAGAGATGAACAACGCCGGTGCTATCGAGGTGTCCATGCCCGTGGTTCAGCCCGCTGACCTGTGGCAGGAGAGCGGTCGTTGGGAGCAATATGGCCCAGAACTGCTGCGCTTCGTCGATCGCGGCGAGCGTCCGTTCGTTCTCGGTCCAACGCATGAAGAAGTCATTACCGATCTGATTCGTAACGAGCTGAGCTCTTACAAACAGCTGCCGCTGAACTTCTTCCAGATCCAGACCAAGTTCCGTGACGAAGTGCGCCCACGTTTCGGCGTGATGCGCTCTCGCGAATTCCTGATGAAAGATGCCTACTCTTTCCATACGTCACAGGAATCGCTGCAAGAGACCTACGACAAAATGTACGAGGCTTACAGCAAAATCTTCTCCCGCATGGGTCTGGATTTCCGCGCTGTGCAGGCTGATACCGGCTCCATCGGCGGTAGCGCGTCCCATGAGTTCCAGGTTCTGGCGCAGAGCGGTGAAGACGATGTGATCTTCTCTGACTCTTCAGACTACGCGGCGAATATCGAATTTGCAGAAGCGCTGGCACCAAAAGAACCTCGCGGCGCGGCAACGCAAGAGATGACGCTGGTTGATACGCCAAATGCGAAAACCATCGCCGAGCTGGTTGAGCAGTTCAGTCTGCCAGTCGAGAAAACCGTGAAAACGCTGCTGGTGAAATCCACCGAAGGCAGCGCTTACCCGCTGGTTGCCCTGCTGGTGCGTGGCGATCATGAACTGAACGAAGTGAAAGCCGAAAAGCTGCCGCAGGTCGCCAGCCCGCTGACGTTCGCCACGGAAGCGGAAATCCGCGCCGTCGTGAATGCCGGCCCAGGCTCTCTCGGTCCGGTGAATATGCCGGTTCCTGTCGTTATTGACCGCACGGTTGCTGCAATGAGCGACTTCTCCGCGGGTGCTAACATCGACGGTAAACATTACTTCGGCATCAACTGGGATCGCGACGTGGCGACGCCAGAAGTGGCAGACATCCGTAACGTGGTTGCAGGCGACCCAAGCCCGGACGGCCAGGGTACGCTGATGATCAAGCGCGGTATCGAAGTGGGCCACATCTTCCAGCTGGGTGATAAATACTCTCGTGCGCTGAACGCCGCCGTTCAGGGTGAAGATGGCCGTAACCAGATCCTGACCATGGGCTGCTACGGTATCGGGGTAACGCGCGTGGTGGCTGCGGCCATCGAGCAGAACTACGACGAGCGCGGCATCGTCTGGCCGGACAATATCGCGCCGTTCCAGGTGGCCATTCTGCCAATGAACATGCACAAGTCTTACCGCGTGCAGGAGCTGGCCGAGAAGCTGTACGCCGAGCTGCGCGCTCAGGGTATCGAAGTGCTGATGGATGACCGTAAAGAGCGTCCGGGCGTGATGTTTGCCGATATGGAACTGATCGGTATCCCGCACACCGTCGTCATCGGCGACCGTAACCTCGACAGCGATGAGATTGAATACAAATACCGTCGCAGCGGCGAAAAACAGATGATCAAGACCGGCGATATTCTTGATTACCTGGTGAAAGCCATCAAAGGCTAAACAAAAAACCCCGCTCTGGCGGGGTTTTTTAATGGCTCAACGTCAAATTATTTACTGTTACAGTCTTTACCCGCGACAAACTTCGCGTCTTTATCTGCCACCAGCGTTTTCACCATCTCCCCGCTATCCGGGTTTGGCTCCAGCGTAAAGTGGCCATCAACCGTCAGCAATACCGGCTTGCTGTCATTGCCGCGCGCCACGGCGTAATCACGTTCAAGCTGCGCATTGTTTGCCACGCTGACTTTCTTACCGGTAGCGCAGTCGGTAAAGATCGCCGCATCCGCCATATAGAAATACATCCCCCGCATCGCCATTGGCGTGGCTGGCAGCGCCGCTTTCACCGGCGTCAGCGTGTAGTTGAGCTGGGATTCAATCGGATTGCCTTCCCGGTCGAGCATTTCCATGTTCTCACCTTTTGGGCGGAACCAGGTTTTGTCACCGGAGGTATCCGTCAGGACCAGCTTCTCCGCCGTACGCGCCCATGTCCCGTAGGTGGCAAATGAAGAGGGTTCTTTCGCGCCCTGGTAGCGCTGGTTCATCACCCAGGTACCGTCTTTTTGCAGGAACAGTGACGTTTCAATGCCTTCGCAGTCCGCGCAAGGCAATACGCCGCGCCAGCTCTGTTGCATTGGCTTTAACTCTTCATTCTGCGCTGGCTGCAAAACCTGCGTTTCAGAACGGTTGTTACACCCGAAAAGCGCAAACAATGTACTCACTGCCAGCGCTGAAAATAATGCTTTTTTCACAATGAATTCCTTATGAAAATTGTGTTCCCTTTCGTCACTCCATCGGGCGACGAACTTTACCGCGTAATGCTTTCACTGTGGATTTTTGGGCTTTCGAGGACAGCCGACGCTCTTTCGATGCGCGGGTTGGCCGCGTTGCCCGGCGGCTTTTTTGTACTGCCGTTAACTCTTTGATGACCGCCACCAGCCTGGCTAGCGCCGCTTCCCGGTTTAATTCCTGGCTGCGGTACTCCTGGGCTTTGATCACAATCACGCCATCGCTGGTGATCAAGTGATGGCTGGCGGCAAGCAGGCTTTCTTTATAATACTCTGGCAGGCTTGAGGCCCGAATGTCAAAACGCAAATGGATAGCCGTCGACGCCTTGTTGACGTGCTGCCCGCCCGCGCCCTGAGCACGGATGGCGGCGATCTCCAGCTCGCTATCAGGGATGCTGACGCTTCGGGACAAGACGATCATGACGCAGGCTGCCAGGCTGTCAGATGAATTTCCAGATTATTCTGAGAATCAGAAAGCCAGATGGCTCCGTCCTGGATCGTTGCCTGCAGCGCCATCGTCCGGCTGGCGAACTCGCTCAGCTGCGCCAGCTGTTCATCATCCAGATACCAGACGGCGAGATTTTTAAACTGCGCGCATTTATTCTTATTTTGCTGCCACCAAATCTCCGCCGCGCGCTGGTTATAGGCGAATAACGCCACTTCCGCAGACTGAGTACACGCCTTTTTAATCCTGCGCTCGTCCGGCAGACCGAGTTCAATCCATAAATCGATCCCCAGATGGTCGTTGCGCAGCCAGGCTTCAGGCTCGTCTTCCGCACTTAACCCACGGGTAAACTGCAGACGTTCATCAGCATACTTAATCCACGCCAGCAGGCGCAGCATCATACGCTCCTGTGTTTCGGAGGGGTGGCGTGCCAGCGTAAGCGACGCGTCCAGAAACTGGTTGCGATCAAGATCGGCCACGTTGACCACTGCTTTATAAATTGTCGCTTTCAGCGCCATGAGAGAACTCCATTCGAATCAGCCGCACATTGTAGCGAAAACGGAGGCAAAAGGCTGTTACCGAGTAATAAATACACCGCTATCAAGGCGCTGATATTGCTTAAATGAGTATGGTATAGTCACCTTGCTAAACCGAGTTTATCTTCGTAGGCTTAATGATATCTCACAGTAAGTCAGTGCGCTGGCGGGAGGGGATGTGAATAATTATTGTGAGTTAATTCGCAAACGGTATGCGGAAATCGCCAGCGGAGATCTGGGGTATGTCCCGGACGCGTTGGGCTGTGTATTGAAGGTGCTTAATGAAGTGGCCTCTGATGAGAGCCTTTCAGAGTCGGTCAGGGAAAAAGCAGCGTATGCTGCGGCGAATTTACTGGTGAGCGATTATGTCGATGAATGATACTTATCAACCCATCAATTGTGATGACTATGACAACCTCGAACTCGCCTGCCAGCATCATTTAATACTGACGCTGGAGCTAAAAGATGGCGAAGTGTTGAAGGCGAAGGCCAGCGATCTGCTTTCACGCAAGAATGTGGAATACCTGGTCGTGGAAGATGCCGGTGCGACGCGCGAGCTGCGTCTGGACAAAATAGCCAGCTTCAGCCACCCGCAAATCGGCACCGTCGTGGTGAGCGAATCCTGATGACACTAACGGGCAGCCAGGCTGCCCGTTACGCTTTCCGCCACTCGAAGCTGGCACCCTCTTCTGTCCACCCCTCTTCCGTGATGAACACCCCTGCAGCAGCAATCAACGTTTCACCGTAGAACAGCAGCGGCGTGGTGTCGCGCAACCACGGCGGCACGTTGTACTCCTGCCATATCTTTTTCAGCTTCCGTCCCCCGTTGCGTCCGACGATATGCAGCAAGCCGCCAGCCTTAAAGCGCACGCTGACGGGTTCACCGGGCTTTGGCAGACGCACATGCCCAGTCGGCATCAGAGAGACACTCCCCGCGTCCCGGGGCAATATCAGCGGTGCCTCTGGTGAGGTCCAGTGGAGCACCATATCGGTCAGCGAGGGGGAGTATTTTACCCACCAGAGTTTGCCTTTATAGCGTCTGACCTCATATCCACTCAGGTGTACGCAGGGGGAAGCATCTTCCCGCGCCTGCGCGACTTCGTCCCAGATACGGCTCAGCATTGCCCGCGACGGCATCGCAGCATGATGAGTGGCGAGCCAGCGACGTAACAGCGCGGCCCGACGCGCCGGGCTTATCGCCTCCAGAGGCGCAATTGCCAGCGCTCCGTCTTCTGAAATGAGGTCAGACAGCTCCTCGCTGAGTAACTCATCCAGCAGGCTTTCCTGTTCGGCACACAGCATGGCGCTTCTTGCCGTCGCGTCGGCGAAATGCGGCCAGCGCTCGCTTAAAAGCGGGAGGACGCGCAGACGCAGGAAGTTACGATCGTAGCTGTCGTCCTGGTTGCTCTCATCTTCGATCCAGCTCAGCTGATGTTCTCGCGCCCAGGCTTCCAGCGACGCGCGTGTCTCGCCAAGCAACGGCCGTAATAATTGCGTTCCGGCAAACTCTGAACGCGCCGGCATGGCGGAAAGCCCCGCGGGTCCGCTGCCCCGCTTAAGTGCCAGCAAAAAGGTTTCGCACTGATCGTCCAGATGCTGCGCCGTGACCAGCGCTTCGCCGGGCAGCAATACGCCGGCAAAAGCGGTATAGCGGGCTTTACGCGCCTGCGCCTCAATACCCAATCCTTCATCAGCAAGCGTGACGCGCTCAACGATGAGCGGGATAGCCCACGCCTCACACAAGGCTTCACAGTGCGCCACCCAATCCTCTGCATGACGGCTTAGTCCGTGGTGGATATGTATAGCCCGAAGCTGGACGCCAGGGTCCCGGTCGCGCCAGAGCTTAAGGCGATGTAGCAACACGGTGGAATCCAGGCCACCGCTAAACCCCACCAGCAGCTGGCGGTACGGTGAAACGGCTTGTGCGATAGCAGGTAAGGTCATAGGAAATTACACATAAAAAATGCCCGAACTGAGCGGGCATTATCACACAGGACAAACATTACTGCTGGTAAAGCTCCAGCGGCAGGCCGTCCGGATCGTTGAAAAAGGTGAAACGCTTATCGGTAAACGGATCGACGCGAATCGCTTCACAGGCCACGCCGTGGGCTTCCAGATGTTTTACTGCGCTATCAAGGTCATCAACGCTGAAAGCCAGATGACGCAGGCCGCAGGCTTCCGGGCGGGACGGACGCGAAGGCGGGAAAGGAAAAGAGAACAGCTCAATCACATACTGCCCGTTTAGCGCGAGATCGCCCTTCCAGGAGTCACGCTCCTCGCGGTAGGCCTCGCTCATGAGCGTAAAGCCAAGAATGTCGCAGTAGAAGGCCTTACTTTTCGCATAATCGGTGGCGATGATCGCAATATGGTGAACCGCTTTTAAACCCAGCATAGCTTCTCCTTTTTATGATGCCTGAACGTTACAACCGAAAACCCACACCTGGCAAGCGGTCACCTTTATTTTAGGACTCGCACCCAGTAAACGCCGTTTTCATCGCGCTTCGCGCCGTGAATATCCGTTTCAAAGCCTGGATAGTGACGTCCTACCGAACAGAGCATTAGCAGAAAATCGAGCACCGCCCGGCTCTCCTCGGTGATCATCTCACCCGGCATCAGCAGCGGCACGCCCGGCGGATACGGCAGGATCATGTTGGCCGATACGCGGCCAACCAGGTTTTCCAGCTCAACGGTTTCGACTTCGCCTTTCACCTGCCGCTGCCAGGCCTTGTGCGGCGTCAGCTTCATATCAGGCAGGACGTCAAACGCCTGTAGCATCAGGCGCGGCAGATCGTGCTGGCGGATCAGCCGGTGGATCCCCTGGGCCAGATCCTGAATGCGCATGTTGCGGTAAAAGTCAGGATCTTCCGCGTAGAGATCCGGCAGCATGTTCTTCACCCGCAGGTTGAGATCATAGGCGCGCTTGAACTCCATCAGCCCGCGGAGCAAACCCATCGCCCGTGTTTTATCGATCCCGATGCTGAACAGGAACAGCAGATTGTAAGGACCGGTTTTTTCCACCACCACGCCGCGCTCGTCAAGGAACTTCGCTACCAGTGCAGCAGGGATCCCCTCCTCGCCCATCACGCCCTGTTCGTCCATGCCCGGCGTCAGGATCGTCACCTTAACCGGATCGAGGAACATATGGTCCGCATCAGCATCCCGGAAGCCGTGCCAGCTCTCACCCGGCGCGACGGGCCAGCACTCCGCCTCATCGATCTCTTCCGGCTGCCAGATATCGAAGAACCAGCCGTCGGCCTCATCCTTCAGCCGCTGGACCTCTTTACGGAAATGCAGCGCCCGTTCCACCGAGCGGTTAATCAGGCGCTTACCCGGATTGCCGCGCAGCATCGCAGCCGCCGTCTCGATAGAGGCCACCAGCGGATAGCTCGGTGAGGTAGTGGTGTGCATCATAAAGGCTTCGTTAAACGTATCCTCGTCGTACTCGCCTTTAATATGGATTAACGAAGCCTGCGAAAACGCGGCCAGCATTTTGTGCGTCGACTGCGTTTCGAAAAATACCTTGCCCGGCACGCGCTCGCCGCTCATCCCGCTTTTGCCCGAGTAAATCGGGTGGAAGTTGGTATAGGGCACCCACGCGGAATCGAAGTGGATCGACGGTACGTCCAGCGTCTGCTTGATCCAGTTCGTGTTATACAGCAGACCGTCATAGGTGGAGTTGGTGATTACCGCATGGACAGGCCAGCTTGCGTCGGGGATCGCCGCAACCTTACTTTCGATGGCCTGGTGCATGAACTCCCGGCGCGGAATGCCGCCGAGGATACCGAGCGCGTTACGCGTGGGTGACAGCCAGATCGGGACGACGTCGCTCATCATCAGCAGGTGCGCCAGCGATTTATGGCAGTTACGGTCAATCAGCAACGTGCTTCCGGTTGGCGCGGCGTACATCCCGACGATTTTGTTCGAGGTCGAGGTGCCATTGGTCACCATATAGCTCTGCTCGGCGCCAAAGGTGCGGGCGATATACTCTTCGGCTTCAAGATGTGGGCCGGTGTGATCCAGCAGAGAACCCAGTTCTGTCACTGAAATCGACACGTCTGCTTTCAGGGTGTTTCCGCCGAAGAAATCGTAGAACAGGCACCCCACCGGGCTTTTTTGATAGGCCGTTCCGGCCATGTGTCCCGGCGTACAGAAGGTGTATTTCCCCTCTTTCACATAGGTGAACAGCGCGCGCGTAAACGGCGGCGTGATGTTATCCAGGTATTCACCGGTGTACTGCTGAATGCGGGTCGCAATGTCCTCGGCCACGCCGAGCGCGTATTCGAAGAACCACAGCGCCATGCGCATATCGTGCGCGCTGACGTCCATGGTCGAGTGAGTGTTGATAAAGGCGTAGAGCGGAAGGTATTCATTCAGCCTGTTGATCTCGCTGCACAGCTCCATGTCGTATTCGTCCCAGTCGAATATCACGCCACAGATGCGCGGATTATGTTCGATGAATTTCAGCAGATCGGCGCTGTTTTGCGGCCAGATCAGCTGATAACCGCGTGCTTTAAGGGCTTGCTCCAGCTCCTTGATGGGCTCGTCTTTATAAAAGACGCCGTGTGGCCCCATGATGGCAATGATGTTCATGGTTTACCTCCTTGAAAAACATCAGATAAGCATAGTTAAGGTAAACGGCAGGTATAAAAAAAGCCGCAACAATGTGCGGCTTTTCAGATAATTGTGAAGCTTACGCGTAACCGTAGGTCATCAGACGCTGGTAACGACGGTTGAGCAGGTCTTCTTTGCTCAGGACGTCCAGATCGGCCAGGTCGGCCAGCAGCTGTGCTTTCAGGGAAGCAGCCATCACTTCCGGCTTACGATGCGCGCCGCCCAGCGGTTCCGGGATAACGGTGTCGATCAACTTCAGCTCTTTCAGACGCGGCGCAATGATGCCCATCGCTTCAGCGGCCAGCGGCGCTTTGTCGGCGCTTTTCCACAGAATGGACGCACAGCCTTCCGGGGAGATAACGGAATAGGTGCTGTACTGCAGCATATTCACTTTATCGCCCACGCCAATCGCCAGCGCACCGCCAGAACCACCCTCACCGATAACGGTACAGATGACCGGAACCTTCAGGCGAGACATCTCGCGCAGGTTGCGTGCGATAGCTTCAGACTGGCCGCGCTCTTCCGCGCCTACGCCTGGGTATGCACCCGGCGTGTCGATGAAGGTGATGATTGGCATATTGAAACGCTCAGCCATCTCCATCAGACGCAGGGCCTTACGGTAGCCTTCTGGTGCTGGCATACCGAAGTTACGACGGATCTTCTCTTTGGTTTCACGGCCTTTCTGGTGACCAATGATCATCACCGGACGTCCCTCCAGACGCGCGATACCGCCAACGATAGCTTTATCGTCAGCGTATGCGCGGTCGCCTGCCAGTTCGTCAAATTCGTCAAACGCCAGGCGGACATAATCCAGGGTGTACGGACGCTGTGGATGACGCGCCAGCTGCGCGATCTGCCATGCGCCGAGATCGGCAAAGATTTTGCGCGTCAGCTCTACGCTTTTTTCGCGCAGACGATGCACTTCTTCGTCGATGTTAATATCCAGTTTTTCATCCTGACGGCTTACCGCTGTCAGAGAATCGATTTTCGCTTCCAGCTCAGCAATCGGCTGTTCGAAATCAAGGAAATTCAGACTCATAGTATTCCTGTATTAGTCAAACTCCAGTTCCACCTGCTCCGAACCAATGAGGCCACGGAGATCGTTCAGTAAACGATCGCTCGGAGAGACACGCCACGTTGCACCAAAGCGCAACCGCGCACGTGCATCCGCCCTCTGATAGTAGAGATGTACTGGAATGGTCCCCGAGCGGTGGGGTTCCAGAGACTGACGGAGTCGGTTTAAAAGCTGGTCATCAATTTGCCTGTCCGTCAGCGAGATAGCAAGCCCGCGAGCATATTTTTCCCGGGCTTCGTCAATGTCCATCACTTCGCGGGCGGTCATTTTAAGCCCCCCGCTGAAGTCATCAAAGCTGACCTGTCCGCTGACGATAAGTATGCGGTCTTTTTCCAGCAATTGCTGGTATTTATCCAGCGCGTCGGTGAACAACATCACCTCCAGACGCCCGGAACGGTCATCTAACGTACAGATGCCGATACGATTGCCGCGCTTGGTGACCATTACCCTTGCAGCAATCACGAGCCCCGCAGCCGTGGTGATTTTACCACGTTCTGTCGGATGCATGTCTTTGAGCCTGTGGCCGCCGACATAGCGCTCAATTTCTTTAAGATACTGGTTGATCGGGTGCCCCGTCAGGTACAGACCTAACGTTTCCCGCTCTCCATCCAGTACTACCTGTTCTGGCCAAGGCTGGCAGTTGGAATAGGACTGCTCGATCTGCTCTGGCTCTTCAGCCAGCACGCCGAACATATCCGCCTGGCCAATGGCTTCCGCTTTTGCATGCTGATCGGCCGCCTTCAACGCATCGCCGAGCGAGTTCATCAGCGCGGCACGGTGTGGCCCCAGCCTGTCAAACGCGCCGGACATGATCAGTTTTTCCAGCACGCGGCGGTTCAGTTTTTTGGTATCGGTACGGGCGCACAGATCGAACAGCTCACGGAAGTAGCCGCCGTTATTACGCGCTTCGATGATCGCCTCGATCGGCCCCTCACCCACGCCTTTGATCGCGCCGATCCCGTAGACGATCTCCCCGTCATCGTTAACGTGGAAATGGTACAGACCCGAGTTAATATCCGGCGGCAGGATCTTCAGCCCCATGCGCCAGCACTCGTCCACCAGGCCAACCACCTTCTCAGTGTTGTCCATATCGGCGGTCATTACCGCCGCCATAAACTCAGCGGGATAGTGGGCCTTGAGCCACAGCGTTTGATACGAAACCAAAGCATAGGCGGCGGAGTGAGATTTGTTAAATCCGTACCCGGCGAATTTCTCCACCAGGTCGAAGATTTTCATCGCCAGTTCGCCATCGACGCCGTTTTTCTTCGCCCCATCTTCAAAGATGGAGCGCTGCTTGGCCATCTCTTCCGGCTTTTTCTTACCCATCGCACGACGCAGCATGTCCGCGCCGCCAAGGGTATAGCCGGAAAGCACCTGGGCGATCTGCATGACCTGTTCCTGATACAGGATGATGCCGTAGGTCGGCTCCAGCACCGGTTTCAGGCTTTCATGCTGCCACTGCACGTCCGGGTAGGAAATCTCTTCGCGCCCGTGTTTACGGTCGATAAAGTTATCCACCATCCCTGACTGCAGCGGGCCCGGACGGAACAGGGCCACCAGCGCGATCATATCTTCGAAGCAGTCGGGCTGCAGGCGTTTAATCAGATCTTTCATGCCGCGGGATTCAAGCTGGAAGACGGCTGTCGTCTCCGAGCGCTGCAGCATGTCGAAACTTTTCTTGTCATCCAGCGGGATGGCCGCGATATCCAGCGGCGGCTCGCCGTTTTTCTCGCGGCGGGCGTTGATCATCTCCAGCGCCCAGTTGATGATGGTCAACGTACGCAGGCCGAGGAAGTCGAACTTCACCAGCCCGGCGTATTCCACGTCGTTTTTATCGAACTGGGTGACCGGGTGCTGGCCCGCTTCGTCGCAGTAGAGCGGCGCAAAGTCGGTGATTTTGGTCGGGGCGATAACCACGCCCCCCGCATGCTTACCGGCGTTACGCGTCACGCCTTCCAGCTTGCGCGCCATGTCGATCAGCGCTTTTACCTCTTCATCAGCTTCGTAGATTTCCGGCAGCTGAGGTTCGGCTTCAAAGGCTTTTGCCAGCGTCATGCCCGGATCGGGCGGCACCAGCTTTGAAATACGATCGACAAAACCGTACGGGTGGCCCAGCACGCGGCCCACGTCGCGGATAACCGCTTTCGCCGCCATGGTACCGAAGGTAATGATCTGCGAAACCGCGTCACGACCGTACATATCGGCGACGTGCTCAATCACCTGGTCGCGTTTTTCCATGCAGAAGTCGACGTCGAAGTCGGGCATGGAGACACGTTCCGGGTTAAGGAAACGTTCGAACAGCAGGTCAAATTCCAGCGGATCGAGGTCGGTAATTTTCAGCGCATACGCCACCAGTGAGCCCGCACCCGAGCCACGACCCGGACCTACCGGCACGCCGTTATCCTTCGACCACTGGATAAACTCCATTACAATCAGGAAGTAGCCCGGGAAGCCCATCTGGTTAATCACCTGGAGTTCAATATCCAGGCGTTCGTCATACTCCGGACGACGTTTTTTACGCTCTTCTTCATCCGGGAACAGGAATTCGAGACGCTCTTCCAGACCTTCTTTCGATTTCATGACCAGGAAATCTTCCGTGGTCATGTCCCCGGTCGGGAACTGCGGCAGGAAGTATTCGCCGAGGCGCACGGTCACGTTACAGCGCTTGGCAATCTCTACGCTGTTTTCCAGCGCTTCCGGAATGTCGGAGAAGAGCTCGCACATCTCCTCTTCGCTGCGCATATACTGCTGCGATGAGTAGTTCCGCGGACGCTTTGGATCGTCGAGGGTGAAGCCATCGTGGATAGCGACGCGAATTTCATGCGCATCAAAATCGCCGGACTCCAGGAAACGCACGTCATTCGTTGCCACCACGGGCAAGCCGCGCTCTTCTGCCAGCGCGACAGCAGCGTGCAGATAGTTCTCTTCATCCTGGCGGCCGGTGCGAATCAGCTCCAGATAGTAACGATTCGGGAAGTACTCTTCATAGAACGAGACGCACTGATCCACCAGCGCGCTGTTACCGCGCAGCAGGGATTTACCGACATCGCCCATGCGGCCGCCGGAGATCAGCAGCAGCCCTTCGTTCAGCTCAGCCAGCCATTCCCTGTCAATCCACGGCCCCAGCGCCCCATAACCGCGCTGATAGGCTTTTGAGATAAGCAGAGTGAGGTTTTGGTAACCCGTATTGTTCATCGCCAACACGGAGATTTGCGTCAGTTCATCGCCGATGAGATCGCTCTGCACATGGAAATCCGCACCGACGATAGGCTTCATCCCCGCGCCATGCGCCGTCCCGTAGAACTTAACCAGGCCGCACAGGTTGGTAAAATCGGTGATCGCCAGCGCAGGCATGCCAAGCGAGGCCGCCTTTTTTACCAGCGGCCCGGTCTTTGCCAGCCCATCGATCATGGAGTAGTCGCTATGCACCCGCAGGTGTACGAAACGTGGTTCAGCCATCTTCAGATCCCGCGTTACTTAATTGCTTGCGTCTTGATTCAGGACACCAGTCCCAGCGCGCGCTTCACCGGGCCAAAGCTGCGCCGATGATGTTCAGTTGCGCCATGTTCAGCCAGCTTTTCCAGATGGAAAGCCGTTGGATATCCCTTATGCTGGGCGAAACCATACGCGGGATAAGTGAGGTCCAGCGCGGCCATTTCGGCGTCGCGCGTCACTTTGGCAATAATAGAAGCTGCACTGATCTCTGCGACGCGGCTGTCGCCTTTAACGACGGCCATCGAAGGCATCGGCAGCGCCGGGCAACGGTTACCGTCGATCAGCACATATTCAGGCACAACCTTCAGGCCAGCAACGGCTCGCTGCATTGCCAGCATCGTGGCATGCAGAATATTCAGATCGTCGATTTCATTCGGCTCTGCGCGCCCTACGCTCCATGCCAGCGCCTTCTCTTTAATTTCATCGAACAGCGCCAGGCGGCGCTTCTCACTGAGTTTTTTTGAGTCGTTCAGACCCATAATCGGGCGCGTTGGATCGAGGATCACCGCCGCGGTCACCACGGCACCGACCAACGGGCCGCGCCCGACTTCATCCACTCCGGCAACAAGGTGCGTGTGGGGATAAGTAAATTCCATCATTTTGATAACTCCAGCACTGCATCAGCCGCCTGCTCATCAGCATTACAGCGGATCTGCTGATGCAGTTCACGGAAAGTATCGTGCATCTGGTGGCTGGTCTTGCCGTTGGCCAGCAGCGGCAGCAGGGCATCCGCAAGCGCCTGCGGCTGGCACTCATCCTGCAACAGCTCTTTCACCAGCTCGCGCCCGGCAAGCAGGTTTGGCAGGGAGACATAATCCGTTTTCACCAGACGTTTTGCCAGCCAGAAGGTAAACGGCTTCATGCGATAACCGACCACCATCGGGCATTTCGCCAGCATACACTCCAGCGCTGCCGTGCCGGAAGCCAGCAGTGCGGCATCGCTTGCATACATGGCTTCCCGCCCTTTCCCGTCGAGAAGACGAACGTGAAGATCCGGGGCAACGTCGGCTTTGATACGCTCGAACTGCTCGCGGCGTTTGGCATTCACCAGCGGCACAACCACTTCAAGATCGGGATAGGTCTGGCGAAGAATCTGCGCGGTCTTCAGGAAATCAGCGCTCAGCATCTCGACCTCTGCGCCACGGCTGCCCGGCAGCAACGCCAGACAGTGCACATCATGCGGGATACCCAGCACGTCTCGCGCCGCGTTTTTATCTGGATCCAGCGGCATCGCATCCGCCATGGTATGACCGATAAAACGGCACGGAACATTAAATCTGTCATAAAACGCTTTTTCGAAAGGCAGGAAAGCCAGCACCAGGTTGGTGGACCGTCCGATTTTGAAAACGCGTTTCTGTCGCCACGCCCAGACGGACGGACTGACATAGTGAATGGTTTTGATGCCCTGCTTTTTCAGATTACCTTCGAGGGTAATGTTGAAATCAGGTGCATCGATACCGACAAACACATCGGGTTTGAGTTCGGTAAAGCGGCGGGTGAGATCGGCACGAATATGCAGCAGGCGTCGCAGGCGCCCCAGCACCTCGACGATGCCCATCACGGCCAGCTCTTCCATTTCATACCAGGCTTCACAGCCTTCGGCCTGCATCAGCGGGCCAGCCACGCCAACAAAGCGAGCATTGGGTACGCGCGCCTTAAGCGCCCGGATGAGACCTGCACCAAGAATATCGCCGGAGGTTTCTCCGGCGACCAGGGCTATCGTAAGCGGACGACTGTCGACCATTAACGAATCAGACCCCTCGTGGAACGGTCAAAGAACTCCATGAACGCGTTCACTTCAGGATGCTTATTCGCCAGCTCGGCAATTTCCGGCTTCGCCTCTTCCAGCGTTTTACCGCTACGGTACAGCAGTTTGTACGCGTTGCGGATAGCAGTAATCGCTTCGCGGCTAAAGCCACGACGCTTGAGGCCTTCGATGTTCACGCCAAACGGCGTGGCATGGTTGCCCTGCGCAATCACATACGGCGGGACGTCCTGCGCCACACCGGAGCATCCGCCGACCATCACGTGTGCACCAATGATGCAGAACTGATGGACTGCGGTCATGCCGCCAATAATTGCGAAGTCATCAACCGATACGTGTCCTGCCAGCGTTGCGTTGTTGGCAAGAATACAGCGATCGCCCACGGCACAGTCGTGCGCAATGTGCGCATTCACCATGAACAGGTTGTCGCTGCCCACCTTCGTCAACCCACCACCCTGCACTGTTCCACGATGAATGGTGACGCTTTCGCGAATACGGTTACGATCGCCAATTTCCAGACGGGTCGACTCACCAGCATATTTCAGATCCTGGTTAACTTCGCCGATGGAAGCGAACTGATAGATCTCGTTATTGCAGCCAATGGTCGTGTGACCATTCACGACAACGTGAGATTTCAGTACTGTACCCTCACCAATTTCGACATGGGGTCCAACAATACAGAACGGGCCAATGTGGACGTTTGCGCCAATAATGGCACCGGTTTCCACAATAGCGGTAGGATGAATAAAGGCGGATTTATCAATCACGTATCAGGACTCCCGGCTACGAGCACACATCATCGTCGCTTCGCAAACAACTTTGCCGTCAACCAGCGCTACGCCTTTGAAGCGAGTCAGGCCACGACGCGTTTTTTCAAAAGTGACTTCCATGATCATCTGATCACCAGGCACGACAGGACGCTTGAAGCGTGCTTCATCAATACCTGCGAAGTAATACAGTTCACCCGGCTCCAGCTTACCGACGCTTTTAAACGCCAGAATACCGGTAGCCTGAGCCATCGCTTCCAGAATCAACACACCCGGGAAGATAGGCTTACCCGGGAAGTGTCCCTGGAAGAACGGCTCGTTCACGGAAACATTTTTCACTGCGCGCAGAAAACGACCTTCTTCAAAATCCAGCACACGGTCTACCAGCAAAAACGGGTAGCGGTGCGGCAGAAGTTCTAAAATCTCTTCAATATGCAGAGTATGAGTGTCAGTAGTCAAAATACTCTTCCTGTCAAAATGTACTGATAACAATAATAACACGGCCTGCCGGTTTATTAGAAAGCCGACAGGCCGGGAAAGATAGCGTTAAACGGGTGACGTTTAGTCTTGTTGATCGATCTTACGCTCAAGAGACTTGAGTCGCTTGCTCATATCATCAATGTTCATCACCAGAGCTGCTGTTTTACGCCATACCTTGTTGGGTTGCAGCGGAATACCGGAGGAATAGACGCCAGGTTCAGTGATAGGACGCATTACCATGCCCATGCCCGTCACCGTCACCTTGTCGCATATTTCCATATGGCCATTAATCACGCTCGCGCCGCCAATCATGCAGTAACGACCAATTTTCAGGCTGCCCGCCATGATGACGCCCCCCGCAACCGCGGTATTGTCGCCAATCACAACGTTATGCGCAATCTGGCACTGGTTATCGATGATAACACCATTGCCAATGATCGTGTCGTCGAGTGCACCACGATCGATCGTGGTACAGGCTCCGATCTCCACGCGATCGCCAATAATAACGCGACCAAGCTGCGGGATCTTTACCCAGTTACCGCGATCGTTCGCGTAACCAAAGCCATCAGAACCAATCACGGTACTGGACTGGACGAGGCAATTTTCGCCGATTTCAACTTCATGATAAACGGACACATTGGCCCATAAACGGGTGCCAGCGCCGATTTTCGTATTTTTCCCAACGAAGCATCCAGGGCCAATGATGACGTTATCGCCCAGCTCAACGCCAGATTCAATAACCGCATTCGCGCCAACGGCCACGTTGTTACCCAGCTTAGCCGTCGGATCAATCGCTGCACTGGCAGCAATGTTCTGCGCCGGCTGCGGCGTGGTATCAAGAATTTGAGCCATGCGAGCATACGTCAGGTAGGGATTTTTCACTACCAGCGCGCTTCCAGTGGCAAAAGGAAGATCGTCCTGCGTCAGAACAACAGCTGACGCCTGGCATTGAGCCAGTTGTTCACGGTACTTAGGGCTTACCATGAAGGTAATCGTGCCAGCTTTAGCAGATTGCATGGACGCAACAGCGGTGATGACGATATCGCCATCACCGTGTAATTCTGCATCCAACTGCTGAGCTAAATCAGCCAGTCGAATTGAAGGCATTACTTATTTAACCTGTTTCAGAACATCAGCGGTGATGTCTTTAACATCGCTGCTGTTGAAAGCAACGGCGTTCGCATCAACAACCAGATCGATGCTCTGATCGGCAGCAACTGCTTTAACAGCAGTCTGAATGCGAGTCACCAGCTTGCCACGCTCTTCGTTAGAACGACGCTGACGATCCTGCTCGAAAGCCTGCGCTTTCTGGGAGAAGGTCTGGCGCTGAGCCATAACGTCTTTTTCCAGTTTGCTGCGATCGCTTGCTTTCATGGTAGAACCATCACGCTGCAGACGCTGCATTTTGGACTGAAGATCGCCTTCCATACGCTGCAGCTCGCTCGCACGGCCTTTGAATTCGTTTTCCAGAGTCGCAGAAACACCTGTTTTCTGAGCGACCTGCTGGAACAAATTACCCATGTTGACGATTGCGATTTTGTCTGCTGCCTGAGCAGAAGTTGCCATCGCTAAACCGAGACCTGCAGCTAATAACCACTTTTTCACAATTAACTCCTTACCATCCCATTGGCACCAGAAGGTACCGTTCTTTGCGTGGCAAGGCGACCGTTTTACCGATCGCCGGTTGTCAGCGCTACACTGCCAACGCATTCCATTGCAGCGGATTATTACCAGGTTTTACCAATGTTAAACTGGAATTGCTCCGCTTTGTCTCCATCGTATTTCTTAAACGGCTGGGCGTAGGAGAAGACCAACGGCCCCAGCGGTGACATCCATTGTAATGCGATACCGGCAGACATGCGAATATTGCCCGGATCGCTATAGTCTGGAACGCCAGCCGCGCGCATCTGGGCAGTATTCTCCCAGTTGGTATCCCACACCGTACCCGCATCCCAGAAGAAGGACGTACGTACGGAGTTCGCGTATTTATCACTGATAAATGGCGTTGGGGTGATGAACTCCAGGCTGGCCACGGCCATGGCGTTACCGCCTACCGCATCATCAGAGCTACATACTTGTTTTGGATCACGGCTTGCGCAGTTATCTTCATCATTACCGCCGTAATAAACCGCTTTCGGACCAATGTTGTTAGACTGGAAGCCACGCACGGTGCTTGAACCACCCGCGTAGAAGTTCTCATAGAACGGCAACTCTTTACTGCCGATACCGTCACCATAGCCCCAACGGGTACGACCCAGCACCACCCACTTGTGATCGTCATCAATCGGGAAGTAGGACGCGGTATCCAGCGTCACCTTGTAGAACTCGTTATCGGAACCAGGAATGGTCACCTTACCGTTCAGGTTAACGCGAGAGCCTTCCGTTGGGAAGAAACCGCGGTCAAGACGGTTGTAGGTCCAGCCATAGTTGAAGGTGAAGTCATCTGCAGCAAAACCGTTGTCATCGCTGGAGGTACTCGCCGACTGGCCGATGGAATCCAGATAACGCCACATCGCCACCTGCGGCTGCATGTTGGACAGGTCGTTATGCACGTAACCTAAGCCCGCTCGCAGGGTGTTGTATTCGTTAACCGGGAAGCCAAGCGTTCCGTCCACACCGTAACTTTTGTTGGTGTAGGAAGACAGATCTGCATCATCCGCTTTAAAGTCGTTATAGAAGATACGACCGCCCAGGCTCACACCGTCAACGGTGAAGTATGGGTTGGTAACGGAGAACTCAGAGTAGGTCTGGTAGTCGTTTTTGGTACCGTTAATACCAACAGAGTAACCCGTACCCAGCCAGTTATCCTGCTGGACGCCTACCTGGAAACTCACGCCGCTTTCCGTGCCGTAGCCCACGCCGAAGTTAAAGCTACCGGTGTTACGCTCTTTCACTTTATAAACGACATCAACCTGATCCGGGCTGCCCGGTACACGCTGAGTTTCAGTATCTACGGTTTCAAAATAGCCCAGACGGTTCAGACGCTCTTTACCCTGGTCGACCAGGTCGCTGCCCAGCCACGCCCCTTCCATCTGACGCATTTCACGACGCAGAACGGAGTCTTTAGAGGTGTCATTACCGACGAAGCGGATCTTACGCACGTAGAAACGGTTACCCGCATCAACGTTAACGTGCAGCTTAACGGTTTTATCCGCATCGTTGATTTCCGGCTGAGTTTGTACGCGCGGATAGGCATAACCATAGCGGCCGAGCAGCTTCTTAATGCTGTCTTCCATTTTGGTGACTTTGGATCCGCTGTACAGATCGCCCGGCTGAATTTTGGTCAGCGATTCGATCTCAGCAGAATGCCCCGCCAGGTTACCACTCACTTCAACACCAGAAAGCTTGTACTGATCGCCTTCAGTAATGTTAACCGTAATGTAGATACCTTTCTTGTCCGGAGTCAGACTGACCTGAGTCGAGTCGATGTTGAAGCGGGCATAACCGCGATCCAGATAGTAGCTGCGCAGGGTTTCAAGGTCGCCCGCCAGCTTCTGTTTCTGGTATTTACGATCGCCAACCACGTTCCACCACGGCACTTCATCGCGCAGCTGGAAGGTCGAGATCAGTTCGTCGGTGCTGAACGCGTGGTTACCCACGATGTTGATCTGCTGGATCTTCGCAGAAACACCTTCCTGGAAGACCAGCTTCAGGTCAACACGGTTACGCGGGAGCGGAGTGACAACCGCTTTCACGCTGGCGCTGTATTTACCGACGCTGTAGTAGAAGTCTTCCAGACCTTTTTCAATGTCTGAAAGGGTTGTGCGGTCCAGAGATTCACCCACACGAACACCCGATGCTTCAAGGTTTTGCTTGAGCATGTCATCTTTCACCGACTTGTTGCCGGAGAAAGTGATACTGGCGATCGTTGGACGTTCTTTTACCTGTACCAGCAGCGTATCACCATCGCGCAGGACGCGGACGTCCTCAAAGTTGCCGGTGGCAAACAGAGCACGGATGGTGTTACTGATATCTTCATCATTAACCGTATCGCCGGGGCGCACAGGCATACTGAGGAGGGCCGCACCAACGGCGACACGCTGAAGGCCTTCGAAATGAATATCTTTCACTACGAACCCGTCAGCACCGTATACGGTGGCGCTGCTAAACAGCAGCGACGCTATGAGCAACTTTTTCATCGCCATCGTTATTATGCGTTCTTCCTAACTAACTCTCTTACAACCGAGAGAAATCATTGAAAAGTGCAAGCCCCATTAACAGCACCAGCAAAATCGAGCCAATGCGATAACTAAAGTCTTGAACTCGCTCGGATACCGGCCCGCCTTTTAGCTTTTCAATCGCTAAAAACAGCAGATGACCCCCGTCTAAAACGGGAAGCGGGAACAGGTTGATAATCCCAAGGTTCACGCTAATAAGCGCGAGGAACATGAGATAGTAAATCACCCCGAACTCCGCTGACATCCCAGCCCCCTGAGCAATCGAGATTGGCCCACTGAGGTTGTTCAGTTTCACATCACCGGTTATCAATTTCCCCAACATGTTGACCGTCAGCTTCATCAGTTGCCATGTTTTATCCGTGGCTTCAAGAATGGCGCTAAACGGCCCATACTGGCGTATTGTCTTGTACTCATCTGGCAGCGGGATCACTTTTGGCACAACGCCTGCAAACCCTTCTGCCTTTTTGCCGACCGACTTCGTATCCGGGATCAGCGTCAGCGAAAGCGGACTGCCTTGCCTTTCAACTTCCAGCGCGAGGGACGTCCCCGGATTATCGCGCACCAGAGTAACAAAGGTCATCCACTCTGTTAATGGTTGACCATCGACTTTAACGATCCTGTCGCCAGCTTGCAAACCCGCTTTGCTCGCCGCCGAATTTGCCTGTACTTCGGCTAATACCGGCTCAATCTGCGCGCCGCGGGGACGAATGCCCAGCGCAGCGACGGGATCCTCTTTGTCTGGCTCGAAACGCCAGTGGCGTAAATCCAGTACTTTGTCCTGACGCGCGTCTGACCCAAACGGCGATACGCTGATAGTTGTCTGCGGATCGCCAATTTTGGCTACCAGCTGCAGTCGCACGGCATCCCAATCAGGGGTTTCGATGCCATCAATCGCTTTAAGTTCCATCCCGGAGGTAATTTGCGCACTCGCCGCGATGGAGTCAGGGGCAATATCCCCCACTACCGGACGCACGCCAGGGACGCCGATGATAAACACCAGCCAGTAAGCGAAAATCGCAAAGATGAAGTTGGCTACCGGTCCGGCAGCGATGATAGCGGCGCGTTGTCCAACGGTTTTGTTGTTAAACGCACTGTGTCGCAGTTCGGGAGCGACAGGCTCAACACGTTCGTCGAGCATTTTGACGTAGCCGCCAAGCGGGATAAGGGCGATGACAAATTCCGTGCCGTGACGATCGGTGCGCGTCCAGAGTGATTTGCCAAAACCAATGGAGAATCGCTCTACCCGCACACCGCAACGGCGAGCAACCCAGAAATGGCCAAATTCATGCACGGTAATCAGTACACCCAGTGCAACAATGAACGCCGCCAGATTCCAGAGAATGCTCAGCATAAAACCTTCCGTTAAATCGTCCCGAATACCAGTAAAAGCAGGCAAGCAAATACTGGAACAGCCGCTGTCAGGCTGTCAATGCGATCCAGTATACCGCCATGCCCTGGAATAAGATGTCCGCTGTCCTTAATCCCTGCTTCACGCTTAAACATACTTTCGGTTAAATCACCGAGCACTGAGGCAAGTGCAGCAAAAATCGAGCACACCAGCAGTATTGATGGTGCCACGGCCAGATCTGCCCAGACGCCATAGCCCCAGGAGATGATCGCTGCCGTAAACAAGCCGCCGATGAAGCCTTGCCAGGTTTTCCCCGGCGAAACTTTTGGTGCCAGCTTATGTTTGCCAAACAGTTTACCAAACATATAGGCCCCGGAGTCAGCCCCCCAGACGAGAATCATCACATAAAGCAGCCAGATCGCACCGCTGTAGTGATTTTCGTCATAGTGCCAGGCGCGCAGCGCGACCATGCCCCAGAAAAACGGAACAATGGTGAGCAAACCAAAAATCAGTCGCAGCACTTTTGAATGACGCCAGATTGCGGCCGAACCTGGATAAAAAAGCACCAGTAACAGCGCAACAACCCACCAGGCCAACGACATCCACAAGGAGCCGGCAACCAGCGGTTGATGAATATCATGGTGATATTCAGGCAACGTAAACAGCATTATGGCCAGGATAAAGCCACAGAGTACCGCAAGCCATACTCGCTGGCTGCGCGAGGTAAAGCCGCTAAACTGTCCCCACTCCCACGCGGCAAGCATGCACACTACCAGCGTGACAATGGCGAATCCCACCGGGGGCAGTAAAAACAGCGCCGCAATGACAATGGGTATTAAAACAAAAGCGGAAATCAGGCGATACTTCAGCAAAAGCTACCCCCATCAGGCTTTGTCGCCACCTGGCTCGGTGCCGCCGAAACGACGCTCTCGATTGGCAAAGGCATGCAGCGCACCTTCAAAGTCTTGTTCATCAAAATCGGGCCAGAGAACATCCGTAAAGTAAAGTTCAGCATAGGCAATTTGCCATATCAGAAAGTTACTTATGCGATGTTCCCCCCCTGTCCTAATTACCAAATCCACAGGTGCCAGTTCATTCATGCAGATTTGCTTGCTCAGCGCCTCTTCATCAATCTGGTCGGGTCTCAACAGCCCTTCCTGAACCTGTTCGGCCAGATGCCGAACGCCCTGGATAATATCCCAGCGTCCACCGTAATTCGCCGCAACGTTGAGCGTCAGACCGGTATTATTTTCCGTCAGCGCTTCTGCTTTACGAATCCGCTCCTGCAAACGTGAGTTAAAACGACTGGTATCGCCAATGATGCGCAGGCGAACGTTGTGGCGGTGCAGGCTTTTTACTTCGCTGTCTAGCGCCCACACGAACAATTCCATCAACGCAGTCACTTCCTGCGGAGGTCGATTCCAGTTTTCACTGCTAAAAGCATAGAGCGTTAACGCATCAATGCCGTTATTGGCGGCAAAAGAGACGGCGCGGCGAACAGATTTCGCTCCCGCTTTATGCCCAAAGGCTCGTATTTTCCCTTGTCTTTTCGCCCAGCGCCCGTTGCCATCCATAATGATTGCTACATGACGGCAGCCATGAGCTGGCAAGTTTTCGCTTATTGGTTGATTCGCAGACAACATAACGCGTTTTTTGTCCCTGAAAGGATTTAACGGTACTCAGGAATACTTAAGCCTGTACATAAAAAAGCCGTGTCAAACCACGGCTTACCTGACCACATAAAGTCAAATTCCTGCGATCAGGTGGCGCAGACTATATCACTGAAGCCCAACGCTAACAAATAGCACGACCACTAGTGCTTGCTTTATCACCAGCTTGCGAGACGTGTCACCTGTTTACGCGCAATATCACGAGCAGCTGTATCCACCGCCAGCACCTCTTCCACGCTTTGTGGCTCGCGCAAATCCATCATTTCCAGTACCGATAAATTTAAGGACGCGATATCGGTAAAACGGATCTGCTGATTCAGAAATGCGTCAACGGTAATTTCATTGGCTGCATTCAGTGCCGTCGTCGCCGCCTGCCCCTGGTCAAAGGCGTTCATTGCAAGCTTCAGACAAGGATAACGATCGTAGTCTGGTTCACTGAACGTCAGAGAACTGAGCTTACAGAAATCAAGCGGCTTCACGCCGGATTTCACCCGGTTCGGCCATGCCATTGAATGAGCAATAGGCGTACGCATATCCGGCTCGCCGAGCTGTGCCAGCACGCTGCCATCCTGATAGCGCACCATCGAGTGAATCACCGACTGCGGGTGGATCAGTACTTCCATCTGTTTCGCCGACGCATTAAACAGCCAGCGCGCTTCAATGTATTCCAGACCTTTGTTCATCATGGTGGCAGAATCCACGGAGATTTTACGCCCCATTGACCAGTTCGGATGACGGCACGCCTGATCCGGCGTCATTGCGCGCAGTTCAGACAGTGGCGTTTCACGGAACGGGCCACCAGACCCGGTAAGCAGAATCGACACAACGCCATTCTGCTCCAGGTCAGCGTACCCCAGGTTCTGTTGAAAAGGTTGCGGTAAACTCTGAAAAATGGCGTTGTGCTCGCTGTCGACCGGTAAAATACGCGCCCCGCGCTGTTTTACCGCGTCCATGAACAGACGTCCGCAGGTCACCAGCGACTCTTTATTGGCGAGCAAAACATCTTTACCGGCATCGATCGCAGCAAGTGTCGGCAGCAGCCCGGCTGCGCCGACAATGGCCGCCATAACCTGGTCAACCTCATCCAGCGCCGCCATCTCGCAGGCCGCCTGCTGGCCACTCAGCACCTCGGTTCGGCTGCCCTTCTCACGCAGTTGGGCTTTTAGCAGGCGCGCGCCCTCTTCGTCATCCATCACCGCATAGCGGGGCATAAACTCCAGGCACTGCTCGACCATACGCTGCACATTCTTACCGGCCACCAGCGCTGTCACGGTGTAAAGTTCAGGATTATGGCGGACGACGTCGAGAGTACTGCAACCAATGGAACCGGTTGAGCCGAGGAGTGTTAAATGCTTCATGAGATGCCCGAAAAAAGTTAGACCAGATAAAAGCAAAACGCCGCCAGCAAGACCCGAAGTCCCTCTGAACGGCGTTTATCAGTGTACGACAGAAATCAGAACTGCATCAGTTCCGCTTCTTTTTCTGCCAGCGCCGCATCAATTTTCTTGATGGCAGCGTCGGTCATTTTCTGAATGTCGTCCTGAGAACGACGATCGTCATCTTCGCTGATCTCTTTTTCTTTCAGCAGTGCTTTCACTTTATCGTTCGCATCGCGACGCACGTTACGCACGGAAACACGACCCTGCTCAGCTTCACCGCGAACCACTTTGATGAGATCTTTACGACGCTCTTCCGTCAGCGGAGGCAGCGGAACGCGGATGTCAGCACCCGCTGAGCTTGGGTTCAGACCCAGGTCAGAAGCCATGATCGCTTTCTCAACGGCCGGGCTCATAGAGCGATCGAAGACGTTGATTTTCAGCGTACGGGTATCTTCAACCGTCACGCTCGCGAGCTGACGCAGAGGGGTTGGCGTACCGTAGTATTCTACGATGATGCCATCCAGCAGGCTTGGGGAAGCACGGCCAGTACGGATTTTGCTGATTTGGTTTTTGAACGCTTCTACGCATTTGTCCATGCGTACTTCAGCATCTTTTCTGATGTCGTTAATCACGTTACGAATCCTTGAAAACTTGTCTCAGGCAGACTATCCGCCAGCACAGCGCTACAGGTGTGCTAAGTATAGTCGCGTTTAATTCATGACAACGCCAAAGGCGCGTCCAGGTAAGATACCACTACAAAGTAAAGCGGAATCTTACCTGTATTTATCGTCGACGGAAATTATTCCGTGATCAAAGTGCCTTCTTTTTCGCCCATGACCACGCGACGCAGTGCGCCAGGCTTGTTCATGTTGAAGACACGGATCGGCAGTTTGTGGTCGCGAGCCAGCGTGAAGGCGGCAAGATCCATCACTTTCAGCTCTTTATCCAGCACTTCGCTGTAGCTCAGCTGATCGTACATGGTCGCAGAAGGATCTTTTGCCGGGTCGGCAGTAAACACGCCGTCTACTTTGGTCGCTTTCAGCACCACGTCGGCTTCAATTTCGATACCGCGCAGGCAGGCAGCGGAATCGGTGGTAAAGAACGGGTTACCCGTACCGGCGGAGAGGATCACCACGCGGTTGTTGCGCAGCAGGCTGATGGCCTCTGCCCAGCTGTAATTATCGCATACGCCATTCAGGGGAATCGCGGACATCAGGCGGGCATTCACGTAGGCGCGATGGAGCGCATCACGCATTGCCAGGCCATTCATCACGGTTGCCAGCATACCCATGTGGTCGCCCACAACGCGGTTCATTCCCGCTTTCGCCAGACCAGCACCACGGAAAAGGTTGCCACCGCCAATGACCACGCCAACCTGGATACCCAGTTCGACCAGTTCTTTGATTTCCTGTGCCATGCGATCAAGGATGCTTGCGTCAATACCGAAGCCTTCCGATCCCTGCAGCGCTTCGCCACTCAGCTTAAGCAGAATGCGTTTGTACACGGGTTTTGCATTGGTAGCCATGTTTCTTTCCTGAGACTGTCAACGATTAAGATGGGAGTTAATTCTGGCGACATAATATGCCGCAAATCAGCACGGCGATACTGGAGCCTGTCTGATTTCCTGTGACGGGTGACAAAAAGAAGCCGCCCTCAGGCGGCTCCTTTTCAATCATTAAGACTGCTTGGACATTGCAGCAACTTCTGCTGCGAAGTCAGTCTCAACTTTCTCGATGCCTTCGCCCACTTCGAAGCGGATGAAGCCAGTTACGTCAGCGTTGTGCTCTTTCAGCAGCTGAGCAACAGACTTGCTTGGATCCATAACGAAAGGCTGGCCAGTCAGAGAAACTTCGCCGGTGAATTTCTTCATGCGGCCTTCAACCATTTTCTCTGCGATTTCTTTTGGCTTACCAGACTGCATCGCGATGTCCAGCTGAACCTGGTACTCTTTTTCTACCACTTCAGCAGACACGTCTTCTGGCTTAACGAATTCTGGTTTGCTTGCAGCGATGTGCATTGCCAGCTGTTTAACCAGCTCTTCGTCAGCGCCTTTAGCCGCAACCAGAACACCGATACGTGCGCCGTGCTGGTAAGAACCCAGTACTTCGCCTTCCAGGGAAGATACGCGACGGATGTTGATGTTCTCACCGATTTTAGCAACCAGCGCAACACGTTCTTCTTCGAACTGTGCTTTCAGAACTTCAACGTCAGTGATTTTGCCAGCAACCGCTGCGTCCAGAACTTTGTTCGCAAATGCCTGGAAACCGCCATCTTTAGCAACGAAGTCAGTCTGGCAGTTAACTTCCAGAATGATGCCGTAGGTGCCGTCGATTTTAGTGATGATCACGCCGTCAGCAGCAACGTTGCCTGCTTTCTTAGCTGCTTTGATCGCACCGGATTTACGCATGTTTTCGATTGCCAGCTCGATGTCGCCGTTCGCTTCAGTCAGCGCTTTTTTGCAATCCATCATGCCTGCGCCAGTACGCTCGCGCAGCTCTTTTACCAGGGATGCGGTAATTTCAGCCATTCTTAAATCCTCGGGAGATGTGAACTGCCCGGCCGGAGGCCAAACAGTGTAAATTGAAGAAAGGGGCCGATAATGGGCCCCTATTCATACACGGTACTAATAAGGGGTAAAACCTTATTATTCAGCTTCTACGAAGCTTTCTTCCGCCTGAGAAGCCAGATCCTGGGAACGGCCTTCACGAACGGTAGCAGCTACAGCGCTCAGGTACAGGCTAACAGCACGGATTGCGTCGTCGTTACCCGGGATAACGAAGTCAACACCGTCCGGATCGGAGTTGGTATCAACGATAGCAAATACCGGGATACCCAGGTTGTTAGCTTCTTTGATAGCGATGTGCTCGTGGTCTGCATCGATTACGAACAGCGCGTCTGGCAGGCCGCCCATATCTTTGATACCGCCCAGGCTGTTTTCCAGCTTGTCCAGTTCACGAGTGCGCATCAGCGCTTCTTTCTTAGTCAGCTTGTCGAAAGTACCGTCCTGAGACTGGGTTTCCAGATCTTTCAGGCGCTTGATGGACTGACGAACAGTTTTCCAGTTGGTCAGCATGCCGCCCAACCAGCGATGGTTCACGAAGAACTGGTCGCAGCTGTTAGCAGCATCTTTCACAGCTTCGCTTGCAGCGCGCTTAGTACCAACGAACAGAATCTTACCTTTACGGGAAGAGATCTTGTTCAGCTCAGCCAGGGCTTCGTTGAACATTGGTACAGTTTTCTCAAGGTTGATGATGTGAACTTTGTTACGCGCGCCGAAGATGAAAGGCTTCATTTTCGGGTTCCAGTAACGGGTCTGGTGACCAAAGTGAACACCAGCCTTGAGCATGTCGCGCATGGAAACAGTTGCCATGTTTTAAAACCTCTATATTGAAAGTTGGGGTTATGCCTCCACGTATCCCATATTACCGACCCCGAAGGGCACCCCGGAATATGTGCCGATACGTGTGTGTTGTTACACAAAGTGAGATTTGTCGCTTCCGTCCAGCCTGTGTATCTGAGATGGATCGGAAGTCCGGCGCGCTTTATACCACAAAACACGACCAGAAACCAACAGTTGTTGGCGGAGTGTGCTGTTAATGATTCTCAATTTGGCACGGGGTGTGCCTGACTGATACCATTGACGACACTTAGACTAGTATTGTCGAAAAAATCGACACCGATGGACAGATTACATGGCTATCTCTATTAAGACACCTGAAGAAATTGAAAAGATGCGCGTCGCCGGTCGTCTGGCCGCGGAAGTGCTGGAAATGATCGAGCCGTTCGTGAAGCCGGGCGTCAGCACCGGCGAACTGGATCGCATCTGTAATGACTATATCGTTAACGAGCAGCACGCGGTTTCCGCCTGTCTCGGCTACCACGGTTTCCCGAAATCCGTCTGCATCTCTATTAATGAAGTGGTTTGCCACGGTATTCCGGACGACGAAAAACTGCTGAAAGATGGCGATATCGTCAACATCGACGTGACCGTCATTAAAGACGAATACCACGGTGACACCTCGAAGATGTTCATCGTTGGCAAACCAACGATTCTGGGCGAGCGTCTGTGCAAAGTGACGCAAGAGAGCCTGTACCTGGCGCTGAAAATGGTTAAGCCGGGCATCCGCCTGCGCACCCTCGGTGCCGCAATTCAGAAATTCGTGGAAGCGGAAGGTTTCTCCGTGGTGCGCGAATACTGCGGTCACGGCATTGGCCGCGTCTTCCATGAAGAGCCGCAGGTTCTGCACTATGATGCTGATGACGGCGGCGTGGTGCTGCAAAAAGGGATGACCTTCACCATCGAACCGATGGTCAACGCCGGTGACTACCGCATCCGCACCATGAAAGACGGCTGGACGGTGAAAACCAAAGACAGAAGCTTGTCTGCCCAGTACGAGCATACTATTGTGGTAACGGACAACGGCTGCGAAATTATGACGTTGCGCAAGGATGACACCATCCCGGCGATACTGACGAACATTGAGTGATAAGAAGCCGGCAAATGCCGGCTTTTTTAATGGCGATAGCTTTTTCTTATGGGTGGCGCACGATGAGTAATCTATTACCCGAACAGTATGCTAACACAGCACTTCCCACCCTCCCCGACCAGCCCGATAACCCGGGCGTCTGGCCGCCGCACGAGCTGACCTGCGCGCACATAAAAGCCCATATGGATGTTTTCCACCGCTGGCTGGGCAGCGCGTTCGACGCGGGCGTCTCTGCCGAGCAGCTCATCGAAGCGCGCACCGAATTTATCGACCAGCTCCTGCAGCGTCTGTGGATCGACTACGGTTTCGGGCAGGTGAGCGACGTCGCGCTGGTTGCCGTCGGGGGCTATGGCCGCGGGGAGCTGCATCCGCTTTCCGATATCGACCTGCTGATCCTGAGCCGCAAAAAGCTGCCGGACGAACAGGCGCAGAAAATAGGCGAGCTGCTGACTCTGCTGTGGGACGTCAAGCTTGAAGTGGGCCACAGCGTGCGCACCCTGGAAGAGTGCCTGCTGGAGGGGCTATCGGACCTGACCGTCGCCACCAACCTGATTGAAATCCGCCTGCTGATTGGCGACGTCGCGCTGTTCCTGGAGCTGCAAAAGCATATTTTCAGCGACGGCTTCTGGCCATCTGAGAAATTCTTCGCCGCCAAGGTCGAGGAGCAAAACCAGCGCCACCAGCGCTACCACGGCACCAGCTATAATCTTGAACCTGATATTAAAAGCAGCCCCGGCGGCCTGCGCGACATCCACACGTTACAGTGGGTCGCCCGTCGCCACTTTGGTGCCACCTCGATGGACGAGATGGTCGGCTTTGGCTTCCTGACCGAGGCCGAGCGTAACGAGCTGAACGAGTGTCTGCACCTGCTGTGGCGCATCCGTTTTGCCCTGCATCTGGAAGTGACCCGCTACGATAACCGCCTGCTGTTTGACCGTCAGCTCAGCGTAGCGCAGCGGCTGAACTATCAGGGCGAAGGCAACGAGCCGGTTGAGCAGATGATGAAGGATTTCTTCCGCGTCACCCGCCGGGTCACCGAGCTGAACCAGATGCTGTTGCAGCTGTTCGACGAGGCCATTCTGGCCCTGACTGCCGACGAAAAGCCGCGCCCGATTGATGACGAATTCCAGCTGCGCGGCACGCTTATCGATCTGCGCGACGAAACGCTGTTTATCCGCGAGCCGGAAGCGATCCTGCGGATGTTCTATACCATGGTGCGCAACAGCACCATCACCGGGATCTACTCCACCACCCTGCGCCATCTGCGCCACGCGCGCCGCCATCTGACGCAGCCTTTGTGTTACATCCCGGAAGCGCGCTCGCTGTTCCTGAGCATGCTCCGCCATCCGGGTGCCGTCAGCCGCGGGCTGCTGCCGATGCACCGCCACAGCGTGCTGTGGGCCTATATGCCGCAGTGGTCGCACATCGTTGGGCAGATGCAGTTCGATCTGTTCCACGCCTACACGGTGGATGAACACACCATCCGCGTGATGCTCAAGCTGGAAAGCTTTGCCAAAGAAGAGACGCGCTCCCGCCACCCGCTGTGCGTGGAGCTGTGGCCGCGCCTGACCCATCCGGAACTGATCCTGATTGCCGCCCTGTTCCACGACATCGCCAAGGGCCGCGGCGGCGATCACTCGGTGCTGGGCGCACAGGACGTGCTGAAATTTGCCGAACTGCACGGTCTCAATTCGCGCGAAACGCAGCTGGTCGCCTGGCTGGTGCGCCATCACCTGCTGATGTCGGTCACCGCCCAGCGTCGCGATATTCAGGACCCTGAGGTAATTAAGCAGTTCGCCGAAGAAGTTCAAACGGAAAACCGTCTGCGCTATCTGGTCTGCCTGACGGTGGCCGATATTTGCGCCACCAACGAGACCCTGTGGAACAGCTGGAAGCAGAGCCTGCTGCGCGAGCTGTACTTCGCCACCGAAAAACAGCTGCGACGCGGGATGCAAAACACCCCGGACATGCGCGAGCGTGTGCGTCATCACCAGCTGCAGGCGCTGGCGCTGCTGCGGATGGATAACATTGATGAAGAAGCGCTGCATCAGATTTGGGCCCGCTGCCGTGCCAACTATTTTGTGCGCCACAGCCCAAACCAGCTTGCCTGGCACGCGCGGCACCTGCTGAAGCACGATCTGTCTCAACCGATGATCCTGCTGAGCCCGCAGGCCACGCGCGGCGGAACGGAGATATTCATCTGGAGCCCGGACCGGCCTTATCTGTTTGCTGCCGTCTGCGCCGAGCTGGACAGGCGTAACCTGAGCGTTCACGACGCGCAGATTTTTACCACCCGCGACGGCATGGCGATGGATACCTTTATTGTGCTGGAGCCGGACGGCAGCCCGCTGTCCTCGGACAGGCATGAAGGGATACGCTTCGGTCTGGAGCAGGCGATCACGCAGCGCAGCTGGCAGCCACCGCAGCCGCGCCGTCAGCCGGCTAAGTTACGCCACTTTACCGTCGATACCGAGGTCAACTTCCTGCCGACCCACACCGACCGTAAATCGTTCCTGGAGCTGATCGCGCTCGACCAGCCAGGGCTGCTTGCCCGCGTCGGCCAGGTTTTTGCCGATCTGGGAATTTCGCTTCATGGGGCCCGAATTACAACCATTGGCGAGCGAGTAGAAGATTTATTTATAATCGCCACCGCCGATCGGCGTGCCCTTAATAATGACCTGCAGCTTGAAGTGCAACAACGGTTGACAGCAGCCCTCAATCCAAACGATAAAGGGTGACGTGTTTTTTAGTAAAATGGAAAGAGTAAACAATGCAGCAGTTACAGAACGTTATTGAGTCCGCTTTTGAGCGTCGCGCCGAGATCACTCCGGCAAATGTGGATACCGTGACCCGTGAAGCGGTAAACCAGGTTATTTCCCTGCTGGATTCCGGCGCCCTGCGCGTGGCAGAAAAAATCGACGGTCAGTGGGTTACTCATCAATGGCTGAAGAAGGCCGTGCTGCTCTCTTTCCGCATCAACGATAACCAGGTTATCGACGGAGCAGAAAGCCGCTACTTCGATAAAGTGCCAATGAAATTCGCGGATTACGACGAAGCGCGTTTCCAGAAAGAAGGCTTCCGCGTAGTCCCACCAGCGGCAGTTCGTCAGGGCGCATTCATCGCACGCAACACCGTGCTGATGCCATCCTATGTGAACATCGGTGCGTACGTTGACGAAGGCACCATGGTCGATACCTGGGCAACCGTCGGTTCCTGCGCGCAGATCGGTAAAAACGTTCACCTGTCCGGCGGCGTCGGCATCGGTGGCGTTCTGGAGCCACTGCAGGCTAACCCGACCATCATCGAAGACAACTGCTTCATCGGCGCGCGTTCAGAAGTGGTTGAAGGCGTGATCGTGGAAGAAGGCTCCGTGATCTCCATGGGCGTTTACATCGGCCAGAGCACCCGCATTTACGATCGCGAAACCGGCGAAGTGCACTACGGTCGCGTTCCGGCGGGCTCAGTGGTCGTTTCCGGTAACCTGCCGTCAAAAGACGGTAAATACAGCCTGTACTGTGCCGTTATCGTGAAGAAAGTGGATGCGAAAACCCGCGGTAAAGTGGGCATCAACGAACTGCTGCGCACCATCGACTAATCCCCGACGCGTTGATAAACCGGGACGCGCCTGTGCGTCCCGGTGTAATCATCAAAAACGTCCGTTTCCGCAGTGGCGATTGCCATTCCCTTTTTTCTCAACCCTGCGATATCCGCCGCCATACGCTGGCTCCCCAGCCAGAAAAGCCCGTCGAGAGCCGTCACGGCCAGACCCGACTCCAGCGCCAGCTTCAGTCGCTCACGCGGCGCTTTTACCTCTTTGGCGATCTGCCGGAAGGGCTCTGCAGTAAGCCCGGTGGGATCGATCCGCCGAATGCGGGTGCTCATGCGGTACTGAAAAGCCTCAGGAATCGCATTGAGATCGGCTTTCAGGCTGTAGACGCAGCCAAAGCGCTTGCCGTTAAAGATGACGTTCTTCTGGCTTAGCTGAAACTCATCGCGCAGCCCGGCGATAAGCTGAGGGGCGCGGGTCAGCACCAGTCGGAACGGCAGTTCGAAGCTGGTGACATAATCCACGTTCAGTAAGGCAATACGTAAACGCTCTTCCGCACCCGCTTTTAGCTGGCGGCACTCTGCGGCAACTTCTGCCCACTGGTGCGTGAGCCTTGGGCTCTCATCTGCGGCGCCAAAGCTGTATTTTTCGATCTGATAATCAATGCGTCCTGACATGTCATTATCCCCGCGGGCTACGCTTTCGTGCGATAACTTTGCCTCATTTCCCCGCTTTTGAATACCCGTCTCGCTCGCCTTTTCTCAGCTGAAGTAACAATGATGAATCTCTTTACAAGCAAGTTCACCTCGTTACTTAATGCAAATTTTTTCTTTTAAAACATAGGTTTGTTGAAAAACAGGATTAACGATATTATTCGTGAACAGCAAATAATAATCTGGCCTTGCGGACAATAAACGGGAATCGTGCAATGAGTCATTACGGCAAAATAATTGGTGCGGGGATCGCAGGTCTGGTCACTCTGGCCGGGACGTATTTATGGGGAAAAAATAACGGCAAAGACGAAGGGATTGCTGAAGGGCAGCAGATCGCAAAAGCTGAATATGCCGAAAAGATCAAAAAACTCCAGACTGAACTGGCGGACAAGATGCGCGATATCAGTAAACGGGATGACTTTATCCTCGCGGCGTATGCGCTGGGGACATGCTGCATCAAGGCTAATGGCAAGACCCCAGCGGAAAATATTGCCCTGCTGGATGATGCAGTGTCTGGTCTTGTTCCGCGGGAAAAGTTACCTCAAGCCGTTCAGCAGAAGATCGTCGAGATGGTCGAAACACCGCCCAATCTGCCAACGGTTTGGTCACTTATAAATGAATATCAGCTTAACGATGCGAAAAGCCTGGAGAGGTTTAGCCTCATTGTTGGCATGATGGCAAGTCAGGATGAGCTAAGAACACAAAGCGAAAGTGATTTTATGGCCTCCTGGAACTTACTGGTTGCGGCCTGAGGACGACGGATGACAAATCTTAATGCACATCTCGCCAGAATGAAAAAGCTGCAACAGGTGCGGAATGCCCCTGCGCTAAAATCCGTGGCGACGGCGTCCGCCATCAAAGCTCATCTGACCGGAGAAGTCGATGCTGCATTTATAAAGGGGTGCGATACCGGCAGCATTTACCGCGAAGCGATCATGGGGGCCAACCTGACGGTCAGCAACGACGACGTTATGGCCCGCCTGAACGTAATCTCAACGGGCAGCGCCATCGACAATATCCTCGAACCCGTGTTTCTCAGCCTGCTCGACGGCACAATGCGCGCCTGCAATATCGGCACCCGACAAGGTGTTACCCCGTCCCGCCTGTACCAGGAGTGCCGGGCGTTCAGTTACGAAGCGCCCGAAAGAAATGCCTTTATGCTGGATAGCTACAGCGAGCACTTGAACGAGCGTCAAAACATTGACCGTTTTTCTGAACAATCGTCGTTTAACGGCGGCGAAATGACGCGCAACAACGACTCTCTGAACATGCGCGATGGTGCAAAAATGAAGGCCCGTAAAGAGAACCATTTCTCCGGTAGTCTGCGCGCTGAGGATGAATATGGTAACGGCACGATCTACCAGTACAAAAAACATGCGAAAAGCGAGGGAGAGCAGAAGCAGGCTGCCGAAGTCGATCATGTCGTCTCGTGCGCCGAAGTATGCAACAACCTCAAAAGCAACAAGGCTCTGAAGCTTGATGACATCAAAAATATTCTCAATATTGACGAAAATTATGCTGTTACCAGCATGCAAAACAACCGTGGCGAGAAAACCGGTAAGTTCGCTAAAACCCGCGAAGAACTCCAGCAGGAGATCGATCAGGGCTTTGTAGTTGTCAAAAAAGGGAAAAAAGATGTCGCGCATCCGCTGACAGAAGAGGAAATCAAAACGCGACAGGTGATGGTCGAGAAAATGGACATCGCGCAGCAAACGATGGATACCAAAACCAATGAAACCGTATTTGATAATATCCGCAAGGATCGCGACGTCCAAAAAGTTCTAGCGAAAGATGCGGCCCAGGCATCAGGTCATCAGTCGCTGGGCGATCTCATTCTCTTCATTATCAAGCCTCTTTACTATGAGCTGCGCAGCTGTTTAACGCACGGTATTGAAGCTGGCGTAGGTGCGAGCGATTTTTCGCAGGCTCTGTCGATTCGTCTTGGTCGCATGAAAGATCACATTCTCAAAAACGCTGTCGTTTTATTAAAAGATGTTGCCGTCGGCTTTATTAAAAATTTCGTGTCGATGCTGCTGGAAGGGATTGTTAACTGCTTCGTTGGCGTGTTCAAAAACATCATGCGGATGGTAAAAGAAGGCTTTAAGGTCCTGATGCAGACGGTACCGATCCTCAGGGATAAACACAGCAGTATGGCCCAAAAAGGCGATGCCATTCTTAAGCTTGTAGCAGGTTCTCTTTCCGTCTTTGCCGCTATTGGCCTTGAGTCATGGCTCAGCGGCCTTGGTCTACCAGGACCGCTCCCCATTTTACTCTCATCGGTCCTGACCGCCGTGATTACGGCGCTGGTGATGTTCCTGCTGGATAAGCTCGATCTGTTCGGCGTCAATCAGGCAATCAAAAAACAGCGGATCGACGAACTGTTGGAACAGGAAATTGCCACCACGGAAAGCGAAATGCTGGCCTCCATCGCCTTACTGCGCTAGCGCTCAGATCGTCAGGTTTTGGTATTAAAATGATTTCCACTTGACGTAGTCGTTAAAAACAACAATAAACGAGTGGGGGCAATGCACCTTCCCTGCCCGGTAATTTCAGTGAAATGTAATCAGGATCGACCCCGCTTTTTTTATATATGAGGGTGGCAAAAAGGAATTTTTTCATTAATTATTCAAAGGTTATGTTGAGATAAGGGTACCGCTATGTACGATAATCTGAAAAGTCTGGGCATTACCAATCCTGATGAAATCGATCGTTACAGCCTTCGCCAGGAAGCCAACAACGACATTTTAAAAATCTATTTTCACAAGGATAAAGGAGAGTTTTTCGCCAAGAGCGTGAAGTTTAAATATCCACGCCAGCGTAAGACCGTCGTCGCTGACGGCGTAGGACAAGGGTACAAAGAGGTGCAGGAAATCAGCCCTAACCTGCGCTATGTGATCGATGAACTCGATCAGATTTGCCAGCGCGATCGCACCGAAGTCGATCTCAAGCGTAAGATCCTCGACGATCTGCGTCACCTTGAAAGCGTTGTCACCAACAAGATCAGCGAGATTGAAGCGGATCTTGAGAAATTAACGCGGAAATAAAAGCAAAACGGCAATCCCTGATTGCCGTTTTTAGTGTTTGCGCCCTCTCCCCGTGGGAGAGGGATGGGGTGAGGGCACCAGACCGCACTCAGTCATCTCTGTTCGTCCAGCTGCAAGGCGACATAGAGCAGCAGCCTGTCGTCAAAGTTCCCCAAATCCAGCCCCGTCAGCTCCGAGATCCGGTTTAGCCGGTACTCAAGCGTATTGCGGTGAATAAACAGCGCTTTTGAGGTCGCCAGCGGTTGCACGTTATGGCGAAACCACGCCTGCAGCGTCCGGCGCAGCAACCCATTGTTGTCCATCGCCTTCAGGCGCGCTAATGGCCGCGCCAGCTCATTGGCCTGCCAGCCGCCGCGCAGGCTGTCGAGCAGCACCGGCAGCATCAGATCCTGATAGAAATAACTGCGGCTCTCCGGCATCCGCTGCTTGCCCACCATCATGGTGGTGCGCGCGGTACGCCAGGACCGGGCGATGCTGCCCGGCCCGGTAAAGTAATTGCCCAGGGCAACGCGAAAACGCAACTGGCCGTTCTCCTGCATACGTGAAATCAGCAGTTCCACGCGACGACGATGATCTTCCGCATCCCAGCGGCCGAACGCATTGAGCGCGGGTTTGAGTACCACCATTTCCGTCAGCGAGACGATCGCCACCAGGTTGTCGCGCTCAGGCGTCGCTAGCGCATTTTGCAGCTGCTGCAGCTCGGCCATCGCGCTGTCTACGCCAAGCTGTCCGCTATCGACCTCAATCACCGCCACCACGCGCGGCTGGTTCAGATCGATCCCCAGACGCTGCGCCCATTCGCTGAGTGCAGGCGTATGTTCTTCCGCCTGAATCAGGTTCATTACCAGCTCCTCGCGTAAACGGCTGTCCTGGGCAAGCAGATGCATCAGACGCGACTGCTCCAGCATCATTTCCGCCGTCATACAGACCAGCTCGCCGTATTTACGCAGGGATTCCGGTTCGCCCGTCAGGCCGATGACGCCAACAATTTCCCCTTCCAGACGCAGCGGCAGGTTGATCCCCTGACGCACGCCGTGCAGGTGTTTCGCTACCGCATCATCGATATCAACCACGCGGCCCTGAGAGAGCACCAGCAGGGCTCCTTCGTGCAATTCCCCAATACGCTCGCGATCGCCGCTGCCAATAATGCGCCCGCGGGCATCCATTACGTTGATATTGGTATCAATGATGCGCATGGTGCGCGCCACAATATCCTGCGCCATTTTGGTATCAAGATGCCAGCCAGCCATGTAACCCTCCTGTGAGCAGAGCTCAAGCATAGGGAAGTTCAACAGCGACTGCATTGTGCGAATGCACAAAGTGAGAGGGGGAAGTATGGAGTTGCGGTAGGCGTCACAGAAACAAGAAAGCCCCTGCGTACAGGGGCTTAAGAGAATTACTGCATCAGCAGGTAAATTGAGGTGTCACCGCGCTGGATATTCAGCGCCAGCACGGACGGTTTGCTGTCGAGAATTTTGCGCAGTTCAGCGATGTTTTTCACCGGTTGCTGGTTAGCCCCCATGATCACATCGCCTTTTTTCAGGCCGATACGGGCAGCAGGTGAATTTGCTTTCACGTTGTTCACCACCACGCCTTTGTCCTGGCCCTTGTTACTCATCTCTGCGCCTTCAATTCCGCTGAAGATGGTGCTGGAGTCCACCTGATTCTGGCTGCTCTGCTGCAGCTCCAGGCTTACGTTAACCGGTTTGCCGTCACGCAGCAGGCCAAGGGTCACTTTGCTGCCAATTGGCATCGAGCCCACTTCCGCACGCAAGGCGGCAAAGCTGCTGATCGGTTTACCGTTCAGAGAGGTGATCACATCACCCGCTTTAATGCCCGCCTTCGCTGCAGAGGAGTTCGGCATAACCTGGCTGACGAACGCACCGCGCTGCGCATCCACCTTCATCGCTTTCGCCAGCTCGGAGTTCAGCTCGGTACCCATAATACCCAGCTCACCGCGTTTCACCTGGCCGTACTGCACCATCTGAGCAGTCAGGTTTTTCACCATGTTGCTCGGGATAGCAAAGCCGATACCGATGTTACCGCCGTCCGGTGCCAGAATAGCGGTGTTGATACCGATCAGCTCGCCGTTCAGGTTCACCAGCGCACCGCCGGAGTTACCACGGTTAATGGCCGCATCCGTCTGGATGAAGTTTTCATAGTTTTCCGCATTCAGGCCGCTACGGCCCAACGCAGAGACGATACCCGAGGTCACGGTTTCACCCAGACCGAACGGGTTACCGATAGCGACGGTGTAATCGCCCACGCGCAGCGCATCGGAGTCGGCAATTTTAATCGCCGTCAGGTTCTTCGGATCCTGAATCTGGATCAGCGCGATGTCGGAGCGCGGATCTTTACCCACCACTTTAGCATCGAATTTACGACCATCGCTCAGCTGTACTTTAATGGTGCTGGCGTTATCCACAACGTGGTTGTTGGTGACCACGTAGCCTTTTGCGGCATCAATAATCACACCGGAACCAAGCGCCATGAATTTCTGTTGCTGGCCGCCGCCCTGGCCGTCATCCCCTGCGCCACCGCCCTGACAGAACGGAGAACTCTGGAATGGCGAACCGTCCTGGCAGAACGGTGAATTGTCACCGAAGAACTGCTGGAAGTTACGCGGCATGCGCGGCGTATTGACGGTCGTGCTGCCCTCAACGTTAATACTCACCACCGATGGCATCACTTTTTCGAGCATCGGTGCCAGGCTTGGCATCTGCTGCGCGGTTGCTGCCGACGACGCGGTCTCGGCTGCAGTAGCAGTCAGAGGAGACAGCGCTAAACCTAAACTCAGAGCCAGTGCACTCATTGCTAATGTGGTTTTTTTCATGTTTCTCAATCTCGATTTACAGGTAACGCAAAATTGCTGTGTAACTCAGATTCATTTTATACCGCTTAGTTCCGGCCATAAGTTTATGGAAAAGGTAAAAATTTATTGGCCTTCTTTACAAAACTCCGGAATTATTCCACGGCCATGAGCTTGCGGTATTCATCCCAGGCATACAAATCGGTCATGCCGCTGATATAGTCCTGGATTAGACGGCAGCGATAATAATATTCCATCACCGGCCATTCCAGAGCGTGGCGATCCAGCTTACCCATCGCTTCGACATACGCCAGCCGATGACGGGTAGAAAGTTTCTGATAAAGCCGGGATTCGATAGGAATTCGCCGCACGCGTTCTTTTTCCACCAGCTCGCTAAACTCCTCGACGGAGAGTTGAAGCAACGGGGAATAAATTTCCAGTAATCCACTGATTACACGGTATCCCTGCAGTTCCAGCTGCTCGACATCAGGATGGCTGAACACATGCCGCATCGCCACATGTTTATAAAGCTCAAGGAGTTGGCTGAAACTGCTGTCATCTTCCAGCAGCGCGTGATTGAATTCCCCGCTAAAGATTTGCGGCAAATTATCAATAAAGCGCGAGGCGGCATACGGCACCAGTTTATTTAATGTATTAACCCGCAAATACATAAAGAACTGATCTTCCGTACTGCGGCTCAACGTATTTGAGCGCGATTTTTCCCAGGCATTTTCGACAACCTGCGCAAACAGCGATCCTTTTTCATGGGTTCCCCATGCCGCATAAAGATGCTGATAAAGCTCCTCGACGCTGAATATTCTTTTCTCAACGGCATCTTCCAGGTCAGCCACGCAATAGGAAATATCGTCGGCGGCTTCCATAATCCACGTCAATGGGAATCGGCCGTTTGGCGTCAGGGAAAGTTCTTTACGCAGCCGTTCTATATAGGCCTCTTCGGAAAGGTAATAGCCCGGTTTTTTCATTAAATAGCTGTGGGATGCAGGCGTCTCCCCCATCCACCACGCGGGACGCGTATATTTCAAAATGCAGCCAACCTGCGCCCAGGTCAGGTTCATGCGCATCAGGGAGTGCACCAGCCGGATCCCCTGCGCGTTGCCCTCAAAGTGACAGAGATCCTGGCGCACTTTGCGGCGCAGATCGTTCAGCCCTTCTTCGCCTTCACGCAGGCGTAAATCGCGCACGATGCAGCGGTCATCGCTGAGTGGCTGGCTTGCCGCATCCGACGGATAAAGCCGTTGTTTAAACCAGTCATTAATAGCCGCCTCGCCAAAATGGCCAAAAGGCGGGTTGCCGATGTCATGCATCAGGCAGGCCATCTCAACGATGCTCTCGAAAGGCCCCGTCAGCTCATCCAGGCCATAGGTTTCCAGTAAACGCTGCTCTTTGAGGCGGCTTAAAATCTCTTTGGCAATATAACGCCCGACCTGCTGCACTTCCATGGAGTGGGTTAAGCGCGTGCGCACCGCGGCGTTACGCTCCAGCGGGAATACCTGGGTCTTTTGCTGCAGACGCCGGATGGCGGGCGAGTTAATAATCCTGCCGCGATCGCTTTCGAAGATACGCAGGATCTCATGTTCGCTCTTTTCGCCCTGCGGCGAACGGAAACGTCGGTGCCAGTTAATTTTGGTACGAAAATCGATTGGTGACATGTGCTCCCCCGCGTGAGAATGCGTTTCCCCTTAACCGCATGATAGACTATGCCTCTTAACAAGGCACATCGCGAGTAAATCTATGAAAATCGGCATTATTGGTGCAATGGAAGAAGAAGTTACGCTCCTGCGTGACAAAATTGAGAACCGTCAGACCCTCTCTCTCGGGGGTTGTGAGATCTACACCGGGCAGTTGAACGGTGTTGAGGTGGCTCTGCTGAAATCAGGCATCGGTAAAGTGGCTGCTGCGCTGGGTGCGACCCTGCTGCTTGAGCGCTGCAAGCCGGACGTCATCATTAACACGGGCTCAGCAGGCGGTCTGGCACCGACGCTGAAAGTGGGCGATATCGTTGTCTCCGACGAAGCGCGTTACCACGATGCTGACGTCACCGCGTTCGGCTACGAATACGGCCAGCTTCCGGGCTGCCCGGCAGGGTTTAAAGCTGACGATAAACTGATAGCGGCGGCTGAAGCCTGCATTGCTGAGCTCAATCTCAACGCGGTACGCGGCCTGATTGTCAGCGGTGATGCGTTCATCAATGGCTCGGTCGGTCTGGCGAAAATCCGTCATAACTTCCCGCAGGCGGTTGCCGTAGAGATGGAAGCGACCGCGATTGCGCACGTTTGCCACAATTTCAGCGTACCATTCGTGGTGGTTCGCGCCATCTCTGACGTGGCAGACCAGCAGTCTCACATCAGCTTCGACGAGTTCCTGGCCGTTGCGGCAAAACAGTCCACCGTGATGGTGGAACGCCTGGTGCAGAACCTGGCGCGTGGCTAAACGGTCTATCAGGGCGCTGGCCGCCCTGCTGCTGCTTGCACCGGCGTGGCTGTTCGCCGCGCCGCGTGTGATTACCCTCTCTCCCGCTAACACCGAACTGGCGTTTGCCGCCGGGATCACCCCCGTTGGCGTCAGCAGCTTTTCAGATTACCCCCCACAGGCGGCCGGCATTGAACAAGTGGCAACCTGGCAAGGGATGAATCTTGAGCGCATTGTGGCGCTTAAGCCGGATCTCGTGCTGGCCTGGCGCGGCGGTAACGCCGAGCGGCAGGTTAACCAGCTCACCTCGCTTGGCATCAAGGTCATGTGGGTTGACGCGGTAAGTATTGAGCAGGTCGCTCAGGCTCTGCGCGCCCTGGCCCCTTATAGCCCTGCGCCTCAAAAAGCCGAGAGTGCGGCGAACCAGATGCTCAGCGACTATGCCGCGCTGAAAGCCCAATACGATACGCCTGTTAAAAAGCGCATCTTCCTGCAGTTCGGCAGCCAGCCGCTGTTTACCACCGGAAAAGGCTCGATTCAGAACCAGGTGCTGGAAGTCTGCGGCGGTGAAAATATCTTTGCTGCCAGCCGGGTACCGTGGCCTCAGGTGAGCCGTGAGCAGGTTCTGGCGCGCCAGCCGCAGGCCATCGTCGTGGTCGGAAATGCGAGCGAGATTCCTAAAATTAAACAATTCTGGCAGAGCCAGCTAAAAATTCCGGTGATCCCACTCAACGGTGACTGGTTTGAACGCGCCAGCCCGCGTATTATCCTCGCCGCAAAACAGCTCTGTGCCGCCCTGGCAGAGGGTCATTAACATTTGTTCGAGGATTTAACGATGCTCGTTTATTGGCTGGATATTCTTGGTACAGCCGTTTTTGCTATCTCCGGCGTCCTGCTCGCCGGAAAACTACGCATGGATCCGTTTGGCGTGCTGGTGCTTGGCGTGGTGACCGCCGTTGGCGGCGGGACAATCCGCGATATGGCGCTGGCAAATGGCCCGGTGTTTTGGGTGAAAGATCCTACCGATCTTGTGGTCGCCATGGTCACCTGTCTGTTGACCATTGTGCTGGTTCGCCAGCCCCGCCGATTACCCAAATGGATATTGCCGGTGCTGGATGCCGTCGGTCTGGCCGTGTTTGTCGGTATTGGCGTCAATAAGGCGTTTAATGCGGGCACCGGCCCGATGGTGGCGATCTGCATGGGCGTGTTAACCGGCGTGGGCGGCGGCATCATTCGCGACATTCTGGCGCGGGAGGTGCCGATGATCCTGCGTACTGAAATTTACGCAACGGCCTGTATTGCGGGCGGCATTGTCCACGCGACCGCGTACTACACGTTTGCAATTCCGCTGGAAAACGCCGCGATGCTGGGGATGGTCGTGACGCTGGTGATACGTTTAGCGGCGATACGCTGGCACCTGAAGCTGCCGACGTTTGCGCTGGATGAAACTTCAAGATAGGCGTCGTTTATAAGCCCGGTGGCGCTTCGCTTACCGGGCCTACAATCCGCATTCAGGCTTAAATGCTGAACGAAGAACCACACCCGCAGGTGCTTGTTGCGTTCGGGTTGGTCACCACAAAACGCGAACCTTCCAGACCTTCGGTGTAATCCACCGAACCGCCCACCAGATACTGCAGGCTCATCGGGTCGACTACCAGCGCGACGCCTTGCTTCTCGATGGTCATATCGCCGTCGTTCACCTGATCGTCAAAGGTAAAACCGTACTGGAAGCCGCTGCAGCCGCCACCGGTAATATAGACACGCAGTTTCAGATCCGGATTGTCTTCGTCGGCAATCAGGGTTTTCACTTTGTTGGCTGCTGCTTCGGTAAACTCCAGCGGCACAGCTACGTCATCACTCATCTTATGCTCCCATGAATACTGCTATTGGGTAAAATTCACCCAATTCTTTTCGTCATTATCTAATACCCTGGTAATTCATTCAAGTATTCTGCGTGGCGGCCCGCTCCGCCTCTTGTTTTGCCAGGGTACGCGCGAGGATGGTGGAGTATAGCGGTTTTCCACCCAGGAATTGGGCTAATAGTGTCGCGCCGAGACAGGTAATGATCATTGGCAAAATGAGCTGGTAATTATCCGTCATCTCCAGCACCAGCACGATGCCGGTTAACGGCGCGCGCAGGGACGCGGCCAGCAGCGCCCCCATCCCGGCCACTGCAAAGGTGCCGGCGTCCAGGTGGTAAGCGGGGAAACCTGCCTCAGCCGCCATACCAAACGCGGTGCCGAGCAGCGTTCCCAGTGCCAGCATCGGGGCAAAAATCCCGCCGGGCGCGCCGGAGGAGAAGCACAGTACCGTCGTAATGACCCTGGAGAAAAACATAAACAGCAGCAAACCCACGCTGAAATTCCCGGCTGCGGCAATGGGAATCAGCCCGAAACCGCCGCCCGCGGCATTCGGTTCAATAAAGCCGAGCACGCCACAAATGCCGCCCAGCAGGCCGCCCATCAGCACCCATTTCGTGGTATTGCCGCCGTGAACGCGCTGGAACATATCCTGAGCGCGTAAGATAAAGGTGTTAAACAGCGGGCCCACCACACCAAAAATCATGCCGAGGATCAGGTATAGCCACAGGGTGTTAACCGGTGCGTTGGTCAGTTTACCGACTTCAATCACCGCCCCTTCGCCATTAAAGATGCGAAAGACGATGCTCGACATAATGACGCCGGTAAAGACCGCTTTAATGGAGATCAGGTTGTAGCGGAACTGCGCGCGCATCTCTTCGATGATGAACAAAATACCGGCCAGCGGCGCGTTAAACGCCGCAGAAAGCCCCGCCGCTGCACCGGTGGCCAGCAGCGTATGGCGCGCCTCGGCGCTGCGCATGCGGAACAGATCGCCCACCATGCGGCCGACGTTCCCCCCCAGCTGCACCGTTGGCCCTTCCCGGCCGAGCACCATCCCTGCGCCCAGCGTCCCCATGCCGCCAATAAACTTAACCGGGATCACCCGCCACCAGCGCACCGGGCGCAGCTCCTCCAGCGCGCCTTCAATTTCCGGGATGCCAGACCCGCCCGCCTCCGGGGCGAATTTACGCACCAGAAAATACCCCACCATGGCAAACAGCGCAGACAGGCCGAATGCCGCTACCCAGACCAGCCATTCGCGATCGGCAAAACCGGCTACGGTACCCACTCGCCAGTTGAGTACGGCATTAACCGCTTTTTCAAACGCCACGCCAACCAGCCCTGCAAGGGTACCCACCACGGCAGCGGCCAGCAGGATCGCCAGCGGCGTTTTATCGCGATTGAGCAGCCGCCGAATGCTGATTCGGTGCTGGGCGCGCGTAAACTGTTGTTCTTCAAAAGACGGGGAATCTGATTTCATGTCCTGTTCTTATTCGTCATACAAAAAGCCGCGAAGATTTTACCAGAGACCTTCCCTGCGACGCCTGAAAAATACTTAACAAATCTTAAAGCATTAACAGGCTAAAAATTTCATAACCTTCTGCGGATCACTTAGAATAGTGTGCTTAATCATTTTATACGAACCAGGAACGACGCTATGAGCAAGTCTGAAAACCTCTACAGTGCAGCCCGCGAGCTAATCCCCGGTGGCGTGAACTCGCCAGTACGCGCCTTTACCGGCGTGGGCGGCACGCCGCTGTTTATTGAACGTGCTGACGGCGCGTATCTGTATGATGTCGATGGCAAAGCCTATATCGATTACGTCGGTTCCTGGGGGCCGATGGTTCTCGGACATAACCATCCCGCCATTCGTAACGCGGTCATCGAAGCCGCGCAGCGCGGCCTGAGCTTCGGTGCGCCGACCGAGATGGAAGTGAAAATGGCGGAGCTGGTTACCGAACTGGTGCCGACCATGGACATGGTGCGTATGGTGAACTCCGGTACCGAAGCCACCATGAGTGCCATCCGTCTGGCGCGCGGCTTTACCGGTCGCGACAAAATCATCAAATTCGAAGGCTGCTACCACGGCCATGCGGACTGCCTGCTGGTGAAAGCGGGCTCCGGCGCGCTGACCCTCGGCCAGCCAAACTCGCCTGGCGTACCTGCTGATTTCGCGAAGCACACCCTGACCTGCACCTACAACGATCTGAACACCGTTCGCGCGGCGTTCGAGCAGTATCCGCAGGAGATCGCCTGCATTATCGTTGAACCGGTTGCGGGCAATATGAACTGCATCCCGCCGCAGCCTGACTTCCTGCCGGGCCTGCGCGCGCTGTGCGATGAGTTCGGCGCGCTGCTGATCATCGATGAAGTGATGACCGGCTTCCGCGTGGCACTGGCGGGCGCCCAGTCTTATTATGAGGTTGAGCCGGACCTGACCTGCCTCGGCAAAATCATCGGCGGCGGCATGCCGGTCGGTGCTTTCGGCGGTCGTAAGGACGTGATGGAAGCCCTGGCGCCAACCGGCCCGGTTTACCAGGCGGGCACGCTATCCGGTAACCCAATTGCCATGGCTGCGGGCTTCGCCTGTCTGACCGAAGTGGCGCAGCCGGGTATTCATGAAACCCTGACGGACCGTACCACGCAGCTGGCAAACGGTCTGCTGGAAGCCGCAGAAGAAGCGGGAATTCCGCTGGTTGTTAACCACGTGGGCGGCATGTTCGGGATTTTCTTCACCGATGCGAAAACCGTGACCCGCTATCAGGACGTGGTGAAGTGCGACGTTGAACGCTTCAAGCGCTTCTTCCACCTGATGCTGGAAGAAGGCGTGTACCTGGCACCGTCCGCGTTCGAAGCGGGCTTTATGTCCGTGGCGCACAGCGAAGAAGATATCAATAACACCATCGACGCGGCGCGTAAGGTGTTTGCGAAGCTTTAAGGGCCTTGCCGGGTGGCGCTAACGCTTACCCGGCCTACGATGTTCTCCCTCTCCCCGTGGGAGAGGGTATCAGGCCGCACCTGACTACCGACTCTGCTTTCTCAACAGATAGATAAAGTAAGGCGCACCGATAAAGGTCGACAGCAGGCCCGCCGGGATCTGATACGGGAACAGCACCATCCTTCCACACCAGTCGGCAAACACCAGAATGACCCCGCCCGTCAGGGCCGACATCACAATATGTGGCATCGTCCGTCGGAAACCCATCATTCTGGCGATATGCGGCGCCATCAACCCTACAAAGCTTAGTGGACCGATGGTCATGGTGGCGGTTGCCGTCAGACACGCCGCCAGCAGAAGAAGCGCGACGCGCGTTGGCGTCAGCGCTAAGCCAACCGCACGCGCGGTTTCGCCCCCCAGCGGCAGAATGGTCATCCAGCGACGGCACAGCGGTACCATCGCCAGCAGCACGATCATAACGCTTCCTGACCAGGCAACCTGGCTGGCGGTGGCGTTGTACGTTGAGCCGGAAATCCAGGTCAGGATCTTCGCCATGCGCGGATCGCCGCTCGCCTGCAGCATCATCAGCAGCATAGTAAAGGCGGTGCTGAGCGCCATACCGGCCAACAGCATGCGGTGCGGAGAAAATCCGCCGCGGCCAGAGGCAACCAGAATAATCATCAGCGTGGCCGCCGCACCGATACTCCCGGCAGGCATCAGCCAGCCAAACGCATTGCCCGGCACCAGGAAGAGCATCAGCACCACGCCAAAGGCCGCGCCGGAACTGATCCCCAGCACTTCAGGGCTTGCCATCGGGTTACCGGTCAGACGCTGAATAATACAGCCCGCCACCGCCAGCATCACCCCGGCAATCAGCGCGGAGAGAATACGCGGCCAGCGCCACTGCAGCAGTTCGTTGAGTAAGTCACCCGTTGCCCAGTGCCAGCCTGCGGCATCGCGCCCAAACGCGAGGGCGGCAAACGAGGCGATAAGCAACACCGCCAGACCGGCAAGGCTGAACCACAGCACCGACTGACGTTCAGCGTAGACCTTATCACCCGCGTCCATCGCTGGGGCGCTGATGCTGCGCAAACGCGGGAGCAGCCACAGCAGCAGCGGCGCACCGATAAGCGCCGTTGCCGACCCGGTAGACACTTCCATCCAGACGCGCGCCAGCCAGAGAATGATCTGATCGGAAAGCCAGAGGATCAGCGCCCCGATCAGCGGCGCCAGCAGCAGACGTGCCAGAAGGCGACGCGCCCCGAGCATTTTCGCCAGCAGCGGCGCAAAGAGGCCGATAAACCCGATGATGCCAACCGCGTTAACCAGCAGAGCGCTCAGCACAATCGCCAGCGTGAGCGCCGCCAGACGAGCCAGCGACAGCGCCAGCCCCAGGTTGCGCGCCACGCCATCATCCAGCCCCATCAGCGTCAGCGGGCGCAGCAGCAGCAGCGTGAGCACCACGCCGCCAAACAATTGTGGCCACAGGCGCTGGACGATACTCCAGTCGGTCTGGGTGAGCGTGCCGGTGCTCCACATAAACATGCTTTGCAGCTGGTCGTGGTGAAACAGCACCAGCAGCTGGTTGATCGCGCCGCAGTAGAGGCTGACGACCAGCCCGGCGAGGATCAGCGTGACCGGCGAGAGACGTTTTCCCCAGGCCACGCCAAAGACCAGCGCGCCCACGACGCAGGCACCTGCCAGCGCGGCAAACTGCGAGGTTAATGCCCCCGGCAGCGTCCAGAGGGTGGTGATGGTGATCCCCAGCTGTGCCCCCGTCGCCACGCCCAGCGTGGTTGGCTCCGCCAGCGGGTTACGTAGCACCTGCTGGAACAACACGCCCACCAGTCCCAGCCCCGCCCCGACCAGCAGGGAGATGCTAAGACGCGGCAGCAGGCTGTAGTGGAACAACATCTGCTGAATATTGTCGATGTCCGGAGCGGCAAACGCGGCCGCCCACTGCTCGCGCGGCAATGCCGTGGAGAGGTTGAACCCGGTTAGCGCCAGCGCCGCCAGAAAAATCAGCCCCAGCAGCAGCGCCGGGAAACGGGCAATACGCGTACTCATGCTTTGCCCCCCATCACGTTGTCCAGCACGCGGGCAAAGTGCATTGCCGACAGCGTCGCGCCGTAAAACCATACCGCAGGGGCGCGCAGGAAGCGCTGCTCGCGCACGAACGGCATCGCCTGCCAGAGCGGGGTCGCCATCAGGGTTTGCATTTCACGCTCGTTGCCGTGGTCAAAGCACAGCACGTCGACGTCGCGAAACGACGCCAGGCGGTCGATGCCCACGGCGGTGCTTCCCCAGAACGTCATCTCGCCTTCCCAGGCGTTGCGAATGCCGAAGTTGTCGAGCACTTCCTGGAACAGGCAGTTCTTTCCAAAGACCAGCATATGGCGGGCATCCAGCAGCGTCACCATCAGCAATGGCCGATCGCCACGGCGGGCAAAGCGCGGCTTAAGAGACTCAATCAGCGCGTCAAACTCATCGAGATGCTGTTTTGCTTCCGCTTCCCGGTTGAGGAACTGGGCCATCTCGTGGATAGAATTTTTTGCCATGGTCAGCGGCTTTTTTCCGTCGCTAAAGGAAAAGCCTCGTCCCGGCGCAATCTTCGCCATGATCTCTTCCGACGGGCCATACCCCGCAGACCAGAATAAATAAGACGGTTTCATCTGCGTGAGAAGCTCAAGGTTTGGCTCCGTGCGCAGACCGATGTCGATGACCGAGTCCGGCAGTTTTGGCTCATTCACCCACAGGGTGTAGTTGGGAATGTCGGCCACGCCGTAGGGCGTGATACCCAGGGCCATCATCAGCTCGACGGGTAACCACTCCAGCGCCACGATGCGGTGCGGATCGATAGCGGCGGCGCGGGCCGGGGCCATCTTCAACAGCAGCGGCGAGAGCGCCATGGCCGTCAGCAGGCGACGGCGGCTAATGTATGTTGAATCCAGCATCAGTAGACAAAGCTCACGGGAGCTGCCCCGGCAGGGTGAGGCAAAATACCCATCGGAATACCGTAAATATGTTCCAGCGTTTCGCTGCGCATCAGCTCAGACGGCGTGCCCTGAGCGATCATTTCACCGCCGCGCAGCGCGACGAGGTAGTCACAGTAGCGCGCCGCCATGTTGATATCGTGCAGGACAGCGATCACCGTCAGGCCGCGCTGCTGGCTTAAGCGATGCACCAGCGCCAGCACGTCGACCTGATGGGCGATATCCAGCGCAGAGGTCGGTTCATCCAGCAGCAGGCAGCGGCTGTCCTGCGCCACCAGCATCGCAATCCACGCCCGCTGACGTTCACCGCCGGACAGACTATCCACCAGGCGATGCGCCAGCGGTTTTAGCCCTACCAGCGCAATCGCCTCTTCTACTTTCTCCCGGTCGGCGACGCCGAAGCGGCCAAGCGCCCCGTGCCACGGATAGCGGCCAATCGCTACCAGCTCACGCACCGTCATCCCTTCCGCCTGCGGCAGCTGCTGCGGCAAGTAGGCCACCTTGCGGGCAAAGGCTTTACTGCTCCAGCCCTCCAGCGGCCGATCGTCCAGCAGAATATCCCCTTCAGAAGGTGGCTGGTGGCGTCCCAGCATCTTGAGCAGCGTGGATTTACCGGAACCGTTGTGGCCAATCAGGCCCGTCACTTTACCGGCAGGAAACGTCAGAGAGAGCGGATGCAGCAGAGTGCGCCCGGGTACGCGAAAGGAGAGATTATTGAGCGTAAAGGTGGTGTCGGATTGCGTTTTATTATCCTGCATGTCAGCCAACTTAAATAAAAAGGGCACGGCGAACCGTGCCCATAAAGAGGTTAGAAGCGGAAGGTCGCGGTGGCGACAACCTGGCGTTCAGCACCCCAGAAGCAACCGTAGGTGTTGAAGCAGCTGGCAACGTACTCACGATCGAACAGGTTGTTCACGTGAAGCGCGACGTTTGATCCGGCCATGCCTACACGCGCCAGATCGTATCTGACCAGTGCATCAACCAGTGTATAGCTTCCAACAGTGAAGCTATTCGCCGGGTCACCTTTGCTGGAGCCGGTATAACGCACACCGGTACCCAGCGTCAGGCCAGAAAGTGGGCCGTCAAACATCGTGTAATCACCCCACAGGGATGCCATATGTTTTGGCACCTGCGCCGGCGTGTTGCCTTTGTAGTTGGTGTCGGTGGTGTATTCCGCATCGGTATAGGTATAAGAACCGACAACGTTCACGCTGGCAGATAACGCCGCTTTGGCTTCCAGCTCTACGCCACGGGCGCGGATCTCGCCGCCTTCAACGGAGAAGGGTGAGCCAGTTGGGTCAGCCATCAGGTTGTTGGTTTTGGTCAGCTGATACACTGCACCGGTGATCACGATCGGACGATCGTTAGGCACGTATTTCACGCCCGCTTCGTACTGTTTGCCTTTAGACGGTGAGAATGGTTTACCTTGAGCGTCGGTCAGGGAAGCCGGTTCAAAGGATTCGCTGTAGCTGAAATAAGGAGTTACCCCGTTGTCGAACAGGTAGTTAACGCCGCCACGCCAGGTGAACTGAGTATCATCACGCTTGGCGGTGGTATTTAATACGCGGTTGTAGGACTCCTGATCGGCCCAATCGTAACGGCCGCCCAGTGTCACCAGCACTTTATCCCATTCGATCTGATCCTGAGCGTAAACGCCGGTCTGCTTCTGCTTGTTCAGCACCTGGTAAGCACCAGATGGTCCAGGGTGTGAACCGAAATCGAAATCGCCACGATCGAGATCGTAAATATCGGATGGCGCAACGGAGCCGGCATAGCCGAACCAGGAGTTAATGTCATTACGCATGCGCATGAAATCAACGCCTGTCAACAGAGTATGGTCGAGAGCCCCCGTCGCGAACTTGCTCTGAAGCTGCGTATCAACGGTGAAGTTTTGCAGCTTCTCGTCATCGATCACATACTGGCGAGTCAGCGTATGCCCCCATTGTGACTGAGGAATGCTCGCGCAAGGGCTGGATGCCGGATTACTCGAATAGAGCGGATCGGAACACATGCCGTAGCCGTAAACGCTGTTTTGCGAGGTTTTGTTCTCGGCAAAGCGCAGATTCTGACGCACGGTGAAAGTATCGTTGAATTCGTGGTCGAAGCTGTATCCCACCATTTTCTGGTTACGGGAATAGGTGTTGTTCTTCGCGCCTTCATTGAAGTTAGTCGGCAGACGATCGCCGTTTGGCAGCGGGTCAACCGTCCCCTCTTTTGGCAGCCAGCCGTAGTAGCCCGTTTCAGGCTCGTTCTGGAAGTAGGAGAGGAACGTGAAGGTGGTTTTGTCATCCGGACGCCAGGAGAAGGATGGCGCGATGGCATAACGCTGCTCGCCCTTATCTTCCTGCTGCGAATTGTTCGAGCGCGCAACGCCCGTCAGGCGGTATGAATAGACACCGTCATCGTCGATCGCATCGCTGAAGTCAAAGCCTGTCTGGAACAGGCTGTCGGTACCCACTTTAAACTGGATCTCTTTCAGCGGCTCGGTTGTTGGGCGCTTACTTACCATGTTCAGCAGGCCGCCTGGGCTGCTTTTACCGTACAGAACGGAAACCGGACCGCGCATGATTTCGGCGCGCTCCAGCATGTACGGGTCTATCACCGCGTCATTATAGAAGTTGCCCTGCATCTTCATGCCGTCGAGGTAGTTGTTCTGGCTCTGGCCATCGGCCGCGAAACCGCGAATAACCAGGTAGTCGTAAGTATTGGAAGCACCACGGGTGCCTACTGCAACGCCCGGGGTATAGCTCAGAGCTTCTTTAACGGAACGTGGCTGATGCAGCGCCATCTCTTCGGCCGTTACCACAGAAATAGACTGTGGAACCTTTTGAATTGGGGTGTCTGTTTTGGTACCGGTCGCAGATTGGCGAGCGGCGATAGTCGCAGCAGGTCCCCAGGCACTTTCCTGTGCAGCAGGTGCAGCGGTAACGGTAATAGTATCTTCTTTTTTCGGGGTTTCGGCAGCGTGAGCAAATGCAGACATGCCGGCAACCGCTGTGGCTACGACAACCGCGACTTTACGCAGCGACGTGTTAATTGGCTGAGCAGTATTGGAAAGCGCCATGTTTATCTCTGATGGAAAAGTGAATGATAACGTAAACGAGAATTATTATTATGACCGCAGAATAATATGCGAAACGCTGGTTGCATAGCAAGCAGTAAGCGGCCCTACAAGATTTAAGGGTTTAAGAATTAACCAGATGAAAAGAGAGGGTTAACGAAGTTAGTGAAATGATCCTTAGCCCGCCAGAGCGGGCAGGATGAATCAACGGTAAAAGAGCTCGAACGTCGCGACAGAATCGACTTTGCCGGCTTTTATCTCCCCCGTCCTGACGTAGCGAGCCTTGAGTGGGATCTCGACAGGAACGTTGTCCTGCGTGCCGGTTATCGCCGTATAGTTCCGATCGAACTGCAGTACAGTATCATTCTGGTCAAGGATCTGAATGCCGACGCCTTCAGCGGCGGAATCTCCGGAGGCGATCCCCAAAATATTGCCGTTCGTGACGCCCGTTGATCCCGCGCTGGTAAACTGATAATCCACCTTTGTGCCTGCCGCGCAGTCGGTGATCTCAATCTTAAAGCTGCCGTCCGTGAGGATGTCAGAGTATTGGCCGCTAAAGTCCTGGGTATTGACCGTTTTCAGCGGCACATAGATATTGCGATCGACCAGGTTACAGGTGTTTGTGGTGATGCGAATAGTGGTGGGAGAGAAGCGCATTTCACCGATCGGCGCGTTGCCCATGATATCCATTGAGGTTAACCGTGAGGTATCAAGATCGCCCTCCTGGATAGCGCCCGTGACGACCAGCTGGGCAGCGGCGCGAAATACAGATGTACTTGTCGAAGAGCCGTGGATCGATCCCAGAAATTGCATGGGCCGGACTAAATCCTGTTCAGTGTAACCGGGAAGCCGTTCGGTCGATGACGCCGCACGGATGCCAATACCAGGCACGTTGGTCTGATAAACCCCGCTCATCACACCTTCGCGCGCATCCGCATCCGTGAGGTACAAATACCCGCGTCGAATTTGCGCGTCACCGCTACAATCCACTGTTACCGCTTTACTCTCGACGCTGGCGTCATAAAGCACGGTGCCGACGGGTGTGTCGGGGGCGACAATAATGACCGGGGGAAGCTGAAACGTCACCACGGCGTCCGCGTCAGCGCTGCCGTTGAAGGTACAATCTGCCCGGGCTGAATGGCAAAACGCCCCCGCCAGCACAAGCAGTACCGGTGGCAGAAAAGTGTTAACGATACGTCGTAGGTTCATGAGATACCTCAGTTAAGGCAGTTGATCGTGGCTTTCACGATCCCTGCCGGGCTGTGCGAGGGAAGATCGAGCGTCCCGTGACACTGCCGATCGCGCTCTTCTCCCCACTGCACGCTAAACGTTGTTTTGCCGGACAGCCCTGTCAGGTAAACCTCCCCATCATCGCCCACGATGGCCGTGGTGTTGTCCAGCGCCACCAGGGCACCAAACGGCACGGGCTTACCCGCGTAGAGCAAGGTCACCAGCGCGCGTCGTCCCACGCGCGCGTCGAACGTGGCCGGCACTGCCGCCCCTTTCGTCGGCACGAGATCCAGCGTTGCCGCGTCGATATCAATATCTTCCCGATCCTGCGTATTCACGGTGATGATGTTGTGCCGGTAGGCCGTCAGAGAAGGAACAATCGCGTTACCAAAACGGTCCGTCGTGATGCCGCGCCCATTTTGCACTTTGACGTTATCACCATCTTTAATGTGCACAATGGCGAAGGCGTCGCGTACGGGTTGCCCCAGCGTCACGCCATGCTCGTGAGCAACGATTGACCCCTGAGCGCTGTAGTTCCACTGCCGATTGTTACCACCGTAGCTGTACCCCATCCCTACCTCACCGGAAGCCCCGCGATAACGCCCGGACAGGCTGCCGCCGTAACCCGTATCCTGGTTGGCATAGGTCTGCTGGAGGTTGTAGCTCAGCTTATTGTCCTCCAGCGCGGTACCGCCAAGCCCAACCTGATGCGAGACAAATCCGCCACTGGAGGTATTGGCACTGTAGGTTGCCCAGGAATTCGGCAGCCACTTTGATAACGGAATGTTGACCGTCAACGCCATTTGCCGGTCGGTATCGGCATCTGGCGTGCGGGTCAGGTTGTAACTTATCGACCAGGTGATGTCGCGCCAGCTGGAGCTGAACCCCGCGCTGACGCTACGCTCATGGCCGTCCATATCCCAGTAGTCCTGCTGATAGCCGTTGAGATAGGCCGAGCCCCAGTCAGAAAACCGCTGGGAAAGGTTGAGCTGCATGCGGCTACGGCGGTTATTAGTTCTGCGGTAGGTATAAATGCCGTCATCGATTTCGCTGTCACGCTGATCGATAGCTTCCTGAAAGGTATAGAACCCCGATGTGGAGTAGCGATAGCTGGCAAGCGTGATAGTGGTATCCGTATCGGGAATATCTTTTGAATACTGCGCCCGCCAGGATAAACCACTGGCATCGTCACGCCCGTCATCAAACGCGGTACGCGCGGCCGTGAGGTCGACAGAGGCGGAGCCGAAATGCCCCAGATCGGCACCGAGCCCCAGCAGCAGCGCATGATACAGTGATGAACCCAGCGCGCCGGTATACGCCGTGACGCCGTAAGGCAGACCATAGATGGCCGTGCCTTGCGCAAAGGTGGGTTCGTCTTCACCTTCATTACCGCGATAGCGCCCTGCGGCCAGCGAATACTTAAAGCCGCCTTCCCGCTGTAACACCGGCACCGACGCGCTGGCCTGGATGAAGCTATGCTCGCTGCCGTCCGCCTCTTCGACGGTCACTTCCAGATCGGCTCCGGATGTTACCTGGCTTAAATCGCGGATCTCGAACGGCCCCGGCGAGACGTTTGTCTGATAGATGGTGTAGCCGTTTTGCTTGATAGTGATTTTCGCATCGCTATTGGCAATACCGCGCACGACGGGCGCAAAGCCCTGCTGACTAACAGGCAGCATAGAAGTATCCGTTTCCAGCTTCACGCCGGTCATCTGGACGCTGTCAAAAAGTTCACCATTGGTATATGTCTGACCAATCTCAAGCTGGCTTTTCAGCGTTTTGATGTCGCGTTGTAACGTGCTGGCAATGCCCTCCCAGCCGGAAGCGTCGCTCCAGGTGCTGTTATTCCGCAGCCGCCACGCCCCAAGGTTAATCCCCGACTCCAGGCCAAGCCAGGTCGAAGAGGTTTTGCCCGAACTGTAGTGCTGCTGAGAACCGCTGAGTTGATAGCTTGTCCAGGCGGCAGGCGCGCCGTCATCCCAGAATTTTGGATGTATCGCGCCAGCGGCAGCATGGTCGCGATACGCCTGCGGGATGACCAGCTTCAGGGTCTGGTCATCCTGATTGTATTCGTAACGGGCATTTTCAATGAAATGGGAGATATCGCGGACATAAGCGCCGTCATCCAGATCTTTTAAGTCCGGGATCGTGTCGACTTTCACGCCGTAATCGCGCAGGTCCGCTTTCGTCAGCTCCGGCAGCAGGCGCTGTTTATCGTCAGACAGCACGAAAGCGATGGGACGTTTATCCACTACATCCCGATCCCACATAACAGTCGTAAGGTAGCTTCCGGCAAGTAGCCCGTTATCGTTAATGAAGTTTTTTAATGTAGAGGTATTTTCGAGGGGCGTATCCAGCTCAAGGATCCGCAGGTTAAATTCGTCATCAGCACTTGCAGGCTGGATCGCGGCGAGCAGCGTCAGCGCGATCCCGTACAGTACCTGTTTGTGAAGCAGAGATGACGACATAAAATACCAACATGATAATTTAAAGAGCCTGCTTGCGCTGTGGGGTTTGCCCACCGAAATCATTGATTGCTGTCCAGGTCACCGCGCCCTTTGCTGAATTCGGTAACGCGAAACGCTGCTCGCTGAACGGAGCCACCATCATTGAAATGGCGCCTGGCGTGGTTTTGGTCTCTTTCACCGGAACACTTTTCCCACCAACGGCCAGCTCGCCAAACGAGACGTAAAACGGGGTCGGGTTGTTTGCAATTAGCGTGTCGCCCTGACGCTGGAATGTGATTTTTGCGTAGGCTTCCAGGGCATCGCTTTCCTTCAGCTGAGCCGGACGCCAGAAAAGCTTCAGGCGCGTTTTCATCGCAAATTGCAGCGTATTTTTCTCTTTCAGCTCCGGCGAGAGTGCCGATACGGATTTAACGTTTGCCAGAAACAGAGATTCCCGGTCTGCGGGCAGGCTTTTTTTATCGCCGGTAAAAATAACGTGCAAAAGGGTTTGACGATTTTCCTGCAATTTGTAAACAGGAGGAGTAATAATAAATGGCGCTTTCGCATCATTGGGGTAACTTACCCAGCTTTGCACCAGATAACGTGTATGCGGATCTTTATTTTTAAGTGCTATCTGAACTTCTGATTTATTCGATGGATAAATAATTCGCGTACCACCGAGAACAACACTAGCCTGTACTGAACAGCAGCAAATAAATAAACAACCACATAACAAA